>METF01000235.1:20250-32271 GCA_001771235.1 Candidatus Zhuqueibacterota bacterium RBG_16_48_16 | reverse complement strand
ATCCTCAATTCCGTCTTTTTGGCCGAAGCCATCAACAAGGGCCTCGATCTGGCGATTGTCAATGTGAAAAAAATTATTCCGCTTTACAAGATCGAGCCGGAAGACCAGGAAAAGTGTTTGAACGTCATCTATAACCGGGGCAATGAAAATCCGCTCTTTGATTTTATCGCCCATTTCGAGAAAAAAGCAGGCAGGACGAAAAAGGAAAAGTCGCCTGATGAATCGCTTTCGCTGGAAGAAAAAGTAAAGCAAAGGGTCATCCAGGGAAACAAGCATGATATGGAAAATCTGTTGATGACATGCCTGGAGCAGTACAACCCGCTGCAGGTCATCAACGAGATTCTCATTCCGGCCATGAAAACGGTTGGCGAGCTTTTCGGTGCCGGCAAGATGCAGTTGCCCTTTGTACTGCAATCGGCAGAGGTGATGAAATTCGCCGTGGACAAGCTGGAACCGTTCATGGAAAAAACCGAAGAACAATCACGGACAAGTATGGTCATTGCCACCGTGCGCGGCGATGTGCATGACATCGGCAAAAACCTGGTCGATATCATTTTGACCAATAACGGTTTCAAAGTGTACAACCTCGGCATCAAGTGCGAAATCGAGACCATGCTGAACAAAGTGGATGAAGTGAAGGCGGATGCGATAGGCATGAGCGGGCTGCTGGTCAAATCCACCATTGTGATGAAAGAAAACCTTGAGGAAATGAAAAAGCGGGGCTACAACATTCCGGTGCTGCTGGGCGGCGCGGCGCTTACCCGCAGCTATGTGGATGATGTTTGCCAGCCTCTGTTGGATTCTCCGGTCATCTATTGCGCCGACGCTTTTGCCGGTCTGGATACGATGAGCCTGATCAAGGAAGGAAAACTGAAGGCGCCGGCGGACGATGCTGAACGGGCCGGGCAAAAGCGACCGGCTTCAAGAGTAGCCAGACCGGAAGTTAGGGAAGAAGAAATCGACAGGAATGTCGATATTCCTTCTCCGCCGTTTTGGGGCGACAAGATTGTGCGCGACGTCGATCTCGAAACGGTTTTTTCCTATCTGACCGAATCGGTTCTCTTCCGCGGCCGCTGGGGCTATCGACGAGGGAAAATGTCCCGCGAGGAATATGACGATCTGATCGACAAGGTCGTCAAGCCCGAATTTGAAGATTTGAAAAAACATTGTATGGACAACCGGCTTATCAATCCGCTTTTGGTCTATGGATATTATCCGTGCAACAGCGATGGAGAGCAGGTCATCGTTTACCAACCTGATTCCGAAGAGGAATTGACGCGCCTGTCGTTCCCCAGGCAAAAGAAAGCGCCCTACCGGTGTATAGCGGATTTTTTCCTGCCGAAGGAGAACGGCGTCCGGGACATGATCGCCTTGCAGGTTGTCACCGTCGGCATGCGCGCCCAGGAAGAAGCCAGGCGACTGTACGACAGCAACCAGTACAAGAAATATCTCCTGTTCCATGGATTGAGCGTTGAATCGGCTGAGGCATTGGCGGAATACTGGCATAAGAAGATACGGGAGGAATTGGCTATCGCCGGAGCTGACGGGGCGACGATGGACGAATTTGTGGTGCAAAAATATCGCGGCTCGCGCTATTCATTCGGCTATCCGGCCTGCCCGGATCTGGGCGAGAACAGGAAGCTGTTCGAGCTTTTGAAACCGGAAAGAATCGATGTGTTCCTGACCGAAGAAGACCAAATGGTTCCCGAGCAGACGACTTCGGCGTTTATCGTTCATCATCCGCAGGCGAAATATTTCACGATCGAATAGTAGAACGATTTCCGACTCATATTGCAATGGTGGTAACCCTGACAGGGTTTGGAACCCTGTCAGGGTTTGCTATATTCATGAAAGGAGACGACATGCGAAAATATATTTGTACCAACTGCGGCTATATATACGATCCTGAAGCAGGAGATCCCGAGAATGGCATTCCGCCCGGCACGCCGTTTGAGGATTTGCCCGATGACTGGGTATGTCCTGTTTGCTACGTCAGTAAAGATCGGTTCGATGAGCTGTGAGATGTTTTAAGAAGGTGCCATGCACCTGAAAACGGAACTTTTTATCACTTTTTTCAAAATTATTTGGGCTAAACATTGACAGCGCGCTGATTCGTTTAGGGGGTGTGAATAAATAATTTGGAATTACTTGGAATCAAGTTTTAGCAAAACATCCGACATTTTTTAAAAGCTCATCAGCTTATGTTTTCACACCCCCTTTGACCAAAACTTTCTTGTGATCAATCCAGTTGAGCACTGTTGGTCCCGCTAGGGACATGATGTTTGTAGCAATCAACAAGTTAAAAGCCTCCGTCCCGCTAGGGACGAGATGTTTAAAAATAGTGAAGGGACAAATAGAATGGTTAATAGCTTGGCAGTCATCAACATCCAGTCCCTATGGGACTGAACATGCGGGGTTTTATTGGTTACTACAAACATTTAGTCCCTCCGGGACTGAGATCATGGATTTTGCGGTTTCTGCAAACATTTTGTCCCGTTAGTGCAAAATATTTGTAGCCAATCTTTCGCTGTAGTCCTAGGACTACAACGCAACTTTTATCTGTATGAGCAGACACCGCCACTTTTCTGCTCTGCATTATCCTGCCAACAATTATTCTGCCATAAAATTTCAAGCATAAAATCTTTCAATACGGGCAAACTTTTGTTGTAGTACTAGGATAGCTCAGTCAATTCGTTCTTAATAGCATATTTCACCAGGTCGGCGACGTTTTTGAGCTCGAGCTTTTCCATAATTCGCGAGCGGTGCGTCTCCACTGTTTTCACGCTGATGTGGAGCAATTCACCTGTTTCCCGGTTGCTATGGCCTTCGGCCAGTAATTTGAGAATTTCCATTTCCCTGTCCGTGAGAGGCGATTTGAACTCACCGGCTGCCCGACCGAGTGCGGAGGCATGAAGCCAATCCGCCACAATGGATTTGGAGATGCTCGGGCTCAGGTAGACCTCGCCCCTGGCAACATATTTTATCGCGGCTATCAATTCATCCGCCGCAGAGTCTTTCAGCAAATAGCCGCTGGCCCCGTTCTTTAATGATTGGCGAATATACTCTTCTTTATTATGCATGCTTAGTACAAGAATCCTGGAATCCTCGGAGACACGGATAATTTCTTTAATCGCTTCTATTCCGCGCAATTTCGGCATCGCAATATCCAGAATGACAATGTCCGGCTGCAACTCCTGCGCTTTACGAATCGCTTCCAGGCCATCTCCGGCTTCGCCAATGACCTTAAATTCCGGTACTTGTGAAAGCAAAGCGAATACGCCCTGTCTCACCAGATGATGATCCTCCACCAGCATGATTTTTACATCGTCCATTATGCCGTGCCCTTTTTTAATGGAATTTTCACCGAGATTTTCGTGCCTTTTCCCGGTTTCGAATAAATATTGAAGGAACCATCAACAAATTCGGCCCGCTCTTTCATCCCTAAAATTCCGAATTTTGTCGCCCGACTATCGTCGGTTAGTGCTTCAAGATCAAAACCGATGCCATTATCGACAATGACGAGATGGCAATGGTTCTCATAATCGAACACCCTGATCGTCACTTTGGCGGTTTTTGAATGCTTTAGAATGTTGGTCAACGCTTCCTGCGTTATTCGGAAGAATGCTGTTTCGGCGGTTTTGGATAGCTTGTCTGTCAAGTCCGCCGGCTTGAATCGAACGGGGATGTTCCACTTTTGTGAGTAATCGTTGATATAGTCTTTTAACGCCACAATCAATCCGAAATCGTCTAATGACGGTGGCCGCAGATTTTGCACCATGTCCCGCGCTATTGAGATGGTTTCAGAAACGGTCTTTTTTGCCTTCGCCAGCATGTCCCGGCCCCTGGCGGAGTCCGTCGATAGCAACGCCTCGGCGGCGGCTATTTCCAGCTTGAGGGCCGTCAGGTATTGCCCGATGGAATCGTGAATTTCTTTCGAGATTCGCATGCGCTCTTCTTCCTGTGTTTCGACAAGCTTGGCCGACAGGCTTTTTGACTGTTCGATGGCATTTACCTGATCGGTGATGTCGATGTTCACACCAACGACGCTCAGCATTTGGCCTTGTTCGGTGATGACCGGACTCATTATGGTCTGGTAATAGACGGTATTATGTTCATTCCTGGTAATGGAATATTCCATGCTGAGAGAAGAATGCTGATTCTTTATTTTTCCCAATGTTTCCATAAAAAGATCGGCGACCGGGAAGAATGGAATGGCCTCATCGAGTCTTTTACCGATCACATCCCCCCAGCTCGAAAGAAATTTTTCGTTTGCCTCGCTGAACACGTTATATTCATTTATGCTGAATGCTTCATAGGGTAAATTGCCAAAAAGGGTCCTGTACCGGGCTTCACTTTTGCTCAACTGTTCGAGCGCTTTCTTTTGACTGTGTATGTCCTTGATAAAGCCTTCAATACCTTTTACGTACCCGTCTCTTATCACTCGCCTGGCGTTGACAGTCGCCCACCTCGCGTTTCTTGTTTTGGTCAGGAGCTTGATCTCTTGGGCCGCAATGGTGGCGCCGCTCATGACATGCTTGAACATCATATTGCTTTCCATTTTAAATCCCGGCGTTGTGATGTGTTCAAAGCTATGATGCTGCAAATCTTCAAGGGTGTAGCCGAATGTTGTTGTGAACGCTTTGTTGATATAGGAGAACCGGTTGTGCTCGTCGACGGAATAAAAAGCATCGATGGATCTTTCGATGGTATCGCGAAATCTCGTCTCCGATTCCTTCAGCCTGAGCTCGGTGGTTTTTTTCTCCGTAATATCCCGGCCGCTGACCACGACCGCCTCCACTTCACCTTGATCATTTCGAATGGTTTTAGCTGACCACGACAGCCAGCGCCATCCCTCGCGCGTCAAGGCCCGCTGTTCGATATAACCTGTGAATGGCGGCTGCCGTAATTGTTTTGACATTTTTATTGTTTCCGCCCTATCTTCCTCAGGCACGAGGGGCAGATATGGTTGCCCAATGAGTTCCTGCTCGGTCTTGCCGAACATTTCGCAGTAGGTTGGGCTGACGTATATAAAACGGCCACTCGCATCGACCTTGACAACAAGCTCCTTCACGTTCTCGACAATGAGCTGGTATTGCTCTTTGCTCTTGCGTAACTGTTCTTCTATATGGATTCTTTGAGATATGTCTCTTGCAACACCCATCACGGATCGGACGCGATTATCCTCGTCAACAAGAGGAATGATGCGCGTACCGATCCATTTCATGCCGCTTGGAAAGGGGGTCAAATCTTCACTGTAAATGATTTTTCGGGACTGAATGACGTCTTTGATGTTGGTATGAAACCTTTGCGCCACTTCCGCGGCAAATACATCAAAGATGCGCTTGCCAACCATAAGCTCCGGTTCGGTTTTGAATTGTAAAGCCGAAAACTTGTTGACATATTTAATTTCACCGTTCACGTCAACGATAAAGATCATATCCTGCGCAGCCTCGGCCAAAGTACGATAACGGTATTCGCTTTCTTTTATTTGTTTAAGATAACCTTTCAGCTTGCCTTTCTCGATCAGAGTTTTTGAAATGGCGTACCCTGATTCGTCCAATTCGGCCTTCTTTTTTTGTGAGATGTTCTTCGGGAGTAACAGCTTGCTGTCATCCATCGAGGCAACGTCATGAATATTGCAGATGTAATAGGGGTGCTTCCCATCGAGCATGACTTTGCTTGCGGCGAAAACAAAAGGCAGGATTTCCCCGCTCTTCTTCTTCAACAACAGGGTGCTTTTTTTGTGGCTTGTGGAACGGCATAATCGAATGAGCGACGGCTCAAAACCAACATCGCTATCGAAAGTATTGAAGATATCCGCTAGAGGAGTTTCGGCCAGCTCGTCTTTTGTATAGCCCGAAATTCTGCAAAAGGATCTATTGCAGAAAAAAATGTGAAACTTCTCGTCCAGGATGCAAGTAGGAACCGGAGAATAGTGAACGAGTTTTTCAAAGTTGACTGACATGTCATTCTCCATATAACATTTGTCATTCATTTTAGAGTGAACTCTTTCAAGACTCAAATATAAAAATGAAAGAGCAAAATGCAAAATTTATCTTTTCCCCGAAGTCAATATGGTATTACATGGCACAGGATTTTTTGCTTGATTTTTAAGCGTCATACGGTTATCTTTACACGCTTTAAAATCGAGAAAGTTAAAAGTTCTTTTGATATATAAAGATGGGCCAAACGAAATTGCAGAGTTTCTTAAAACATCAGCTTTGGAAAGGGCAACCGGCATTTTCCAGGCGATTCATTTTAAAAAAGTGCATTCAATATGTTGGGTGCACTTTTTTTATACCTGTAAGCTGGTCAGGCAATGAGAATTTTTATAATTTTGAAGGAGCATTACCTTGAGATTTGCGTTAGAAGTATTGATAGATATTCAGGAAATCGATAAGCAATTAGCGCTTTTAGAGAAAGCAAAAGGTAACCTGCCGCAAAAGGTGAGGGAGATAAGCTCAGATCTCAGCCAACTGGAAACAGAACTTGAGGAAAAACGAGCACTCGTAGAAGAAACGACAGCAAAACTGAAAAAAGCTGAAAACGACCTTGCCTCAAGCAAAGGGAAACTACAAAAATATCAACAGCAATTATACCAGGTCAAGACGAATAAAGAGTATGATGCGGTGACTGTTGAGATTGACAGTGCCGAGCAGGAAATCGATAGATTGGAATTTCAGGTCCTGGAGGCCGAGGAAAGCAGGAATAATACACGAGAGAAAATAGACGAGCTTGAAAAAAAAGTGCAAACCATGAGGGCAGATCTTGAAGAGAACAAAAAGATGCTGGAGAACACGCTGGGCGAGACCCGGCACGCGGGGGAAAAATTGAGCAAAAAACGTAATGAGCTGCTGAAAAATTTATCCAAGCCAATCATCAGTACGTATGACAGAATACGGATCGGTCGTCATGGGATTGCGCTCGCACTATTGAAAAACGGCTCCTGCAGCGAGTGCTCGGCGCGTATTCCTCCGCAGCGAGCCATGGAGATCAGGATGATGAACAGGCTTTTTTATTGTGAAGTGTGCGGCCGGATTTTGATTTGGAAACAGGAAGAAGATAGTCCGATCGTTGAAAATGAAAAAACAACTGAGTGAAAAAAGTCGGAAAGGGGAGGCTTTCGCTTATTTCACAATTAATTTCTTATGAACGTCATTATAAAGATGCGATAAAATCCAAAGTAGGTCAGGCGATCGCGTTCCGACGTGTTTCGGAATGAGGAAAGTCCGAACTCCACAGGGCAGGGTGGTCCGTAACACGGACTTTGGGCGACCAAAGGAAAGTGCCACAGAAAGCAGACATCTCCGGCGCCGCCGGAGTTAAGGTGAAAGGGCGAGGTAAGAGCTCACCGCTTTGATGGTGACATCAAAGGCATGGTAAACCCCACCCGGAGCAAGACCAAGTAAGAGGGAAGAGGCGGCCCGTCTCGTTTGACCCTCGGGTAGGTCGCTTGAGGCGCCGGGCAACCGGCGTCCCAGATAAATGATCGCCATCCCGCTGGTTCGGGATACAGAATTCGGCTTATCGACCTACTTTGGGTTTCTATTATGCGAGTCTACAGACTATTATTAAATCGGCAAAATTCAATGACTTTTTATCAACGCAGAGGCGCAGAGAGCGCAGAGGATTATGGGTTATGCATGAGAACGAGATATCAGAGAAGATCATCGGTGCGGCCATAGAAGTACATCGTCTTTTAGGACCAGGACTCCTGGAATCTGTTTATGAAGAAGCGCTTTGTCATGAGCTGCATTTACGGGGATTGCGGTTTGTACGACAACAAAGTGTGCCGATCCCCTATAAGGGGATCAAACTTGGTACAGACCTTCGTTTAGATCTTCTCGTCGAGGATAAAGTCATAGTTGATTTAAAAGCAAAAGAAAAGTTATCCCCTATAGACAAACCGAAACTGCTGACATATCTAAGGCTGAGTGATAGGCACTTGGGTTTGATCATTAACTTTCACGTTGAAGTACTGCGTGACGGAATCTATCGGGTGGTCAACAAATTGGAAGAGGAAATTTAATAGACTCTGCGCGTCTCTGCGATCTCTGCGCCTCTGCGTTAAGTGGAATGGGAGAGATGATATTCAAGTCTATTGATTAAAGGAGCGATGAAGGAGATTCTTCAAAGTCGTTTCATATTGCAGTGTTCCCGTTTGGTACTGGATTGTCCAGGTTTGGGATTCTTGTTTTGACTTACAGGTTTGGAGTACTATTGCATGGATCTTAAATGGGTATTGCTAGATGACGATTTCGGGACGGATGTCGATAGCTTGTCCGAAGTATTAAATGTTCCGCCGATAATTTCCAGAATTCTGCTTCGCCGGGGCGTAAACAGTCTGGAAAAGGCAAAAATGTTTTTTCGCTCGTCCCTGGATCAGCTCTATGATCCGTTTCTTATGAAAGATATGGATAAAGCCGTAGAGCGATTGCGACGGGCGGTATTGAGTGATGAACACATTCTCATTTATGGCGATTACGATGTGGACGGAATTACTTCTATCTCTTTTCTTTATCTCATACTTCGGGATATCGGCGCAAAGGTTCATTACTATATACCGGATCGCCAATTGGAAGGATATGGGCTGTCTCTAAAAGGAATTGATTATGCCCGGGAGCTTTGTACCGGTCTGATTGTCACCGTGGATTGCGGCATCACCGGGCATAAAGAAATAAATTATGCTCGATCCTTGGGTATGGACCTTATTGTCAGTGACCATCATGAACCGTCGCGTGAGCTGCCCGATGCCGCCGCCGTTCTCGATCCGAAACGCCCTGACTGCGACTATCCATTCAAACAGTTGGCCGGCGTCGGAGTCACCTACAAACTGGCACAAGGCTTACTCCAAAGGATGAATATCGACCTGTCGATCCTGGAGAAATATATCGAGCTGGTCGCTATTGGCACGTCGGCGGATATCGTTCCGCTGGTGGATGAAAACAGGATATTCGTAAAACACGGCCTGGCTCGATTGAATGAAACGGAAAACATCGGTCTTGCGGCATTGATCAATGCTGCGAATTTACGCAACCGCGAAATCGGCACCGGCCAAATCGTTTTTATACTTGCGCCGCGTATCAACGCCGTAGGCCGGATGGGCGATGCCGAACGGGCCGTCCGTTTGCTGACGACATCCGATGAAAATGAGGCGCGGGAAATTGCCGGCGTTCTGGAGCAGGAAAACAGGTATCGAAAAAGTGTCGATGAAGAAACTTTCCGCGAGGCCCTGGAACAGGCGAGACGGGAATTTCAGCCGGAACAAACGCGGGCGCTCATTCTTCACAAACAAGGCTGGCACTCCGGCGTTATCGGAATTGTGGCGAGCCGGGTGGTTGAGAAATACTTCCGTCCCACCATACTCATAACCGTCGAAGACGGCATTGGCAAAGGCTCGGCCAGGAGCGTCGAAGGCTTTGATCTTTATGGCGCGCTCAAGGAATGCGAAGATTTGCTGCTGGCTTTTGGCGGCCACAAATACGCTGCGGGCTTGTCCATTGCCAGTGATAAGATACCGGAATTCAAGAAAAGATTCGAGCAGATAGCCCGGGAGCGAATCCAGGATGAGCATTTGATCCCAAAACTGGCCATCGATTCCGAGCTGCGATTGAGCGATATCAATCCGAAATTCACAAAACTATTGCAACTTTTTGCGCCGTTTGGCCCTCATAACATGCGCCCGGTTTTTGTCAGCCACAACCTGGAAGTGATCGGCAACCCAACGGTTGTCGGCAGCAATCACCTGCGCTTCAAAATCAGGCAAAACGGCCAGGCTTTTGATGTGATCGCCTTCGGTATGGCGGATTTATCCTACCGCCTGGTACCCGGCGACCGTGATCTCAAATTAGCCTATGTCATCGAAGAAAACGAGTATATGGGTAAAACCACAATTCAGCTTAGAGCCAAAGATTTGCGATAGGGTAGAAACATTGATATCAATAAACTTTTGAGGAGGCCTGATGGATCCCCGTGATGAACAGGGCAAGATTTGGATGAATGGAAAATTTATCGCATGGATGGATGCTAAAATCCATGTGATGTCCCACGTTATCCACTATGGGACGAGCGTTTTTGAGGGTATGCGGTGTTACAAAACGCCCAAGGGATCGAGCATTTTTCGCCTTCGGGACCATATTCGCCGACTGTTCGATTCCGCCAAAGTGTACCGGATGCACATCCCTTTTACCACCGATGAAATCGTTCAGGCGTGTAACGAAACGATCAGGGTGAACGATTTCCAATCGGCCTACGTTCGTCCGCTTGCCTACCGCGGTTACCACAGTCTCGGTGTCGATCCCAGTAAATGTCCTGTGGAAGTGGCTATCGGCGCCCTTAACTGGGGCGCTTATTTGGGCGAGGAAGCCATAAGCCAAGGTGTCGACGTTGGCGTTTCGTCGTGGAATCGGATGGCCCCGAATACCATGCCAAGCCTTGCCAAGGCCGGATCGAATTATATGAATTCGCAGTTGATAAAGCTGGAAGCCAAAGAGGACGGCTTTACCGAAGGCATTGGGCTGGATGTTTTTGGCTACGTGAGCGAGGGAAGCGGAGAGAATATTTTTGTCGTTCGAGACGGCGTTATGTACACGCCATCCATTGGCTCGGGCATTCTATCCGGTATTACGCGGAATTCCGTTTTGGCCATCGCAAAGGAATTCGATATTAAAGTCGTTGAAACAAACGTTCCGCGCGAAATGCTTTACCTGGCTGATGAAATATTTTTTACCGGTACGGCCGCGGAAGTGACGCCGATCCGATCCGTTGACCGTATTGCCGTTGGCTCCGGCAGCCGCGGCCCCATAACCGAAAAAATCCAGCAACGTTATTTTGATTACGTAAACGGCAATTGTGAAGACATATACGGGTGGCATGACTATATCATCTGAAAAAACTTTTGTCAATGACGATGTTTTCGAGCCTGTTGCCAATCTCACGTCGCGCCGAGAAGCGCGTGAGATTGCACTGCAGGGACTGTACGCGCTGGAACTTGCGGAAAATTCCATCGAGACAGTCCTCGACCAGCTTTTCGAAAAAATCGATGCGGAAAATGAGATCGACAAATTCGCCCGGGACATCATCATCAAGACGTTTGAATTTCGCCACGACCTCGATGATTTCATTCGCCAGCGCGCCGCCAACTGGGATTTTTCGCGAATTGCCATGGTCGATAAGCTGGTCATGCGCATGGCTATATGTGAATTTTTGCATTTTTTTGACATTCCGCCCAAAGTGTCTATTGACGAAGCCATCGAGCTTTCCAAACGTTTTAGCACGGAACAGAGTGGCCGCTTTGTCAACGGCATTCTCGACGCCATTCTCTTGGAGCTGAAAAACGACAACCGGCTGGTGAAATTCGGACGCGGCTTGCAAGAGGAGTCTTTAAAGAAATAGCTTTTTTGAGATAAATTCCCGGAAGGAATAACTATTCAGGCTTTATTAGAAGGCAAAACCATTAAGGGCAAAACCATTGATCCTATGGACGTAGTCTCAAATATCAGGGTGGAAGACATGTCTATCACGCTTGGCGTTAAGACTCAATCAATTTCCTGTGATGATTTTCACTTGCTCGATTATGAAGTGATGGGGATCGTTTTTTCAATCCATCGTGACCTTGGGAGGTTTTGGAACGAAAAGATTTATCAAAATGAGCTTGCTCATCGGTGTCAAAAGGCGGGGTTCGAGAAAGTCGCTGCCGAGGTTCCGATACATGTGTCTTACGAAGATTTCACAAAAACGTACAAAATTGATCTTTTAATCAATAACGGCATCTATGAGTTAAAAACAGCGCAAACTCTTACCGGCGAACATGAAAAGCAGACGATTAATTATCTCATGTTAACAGGACTGAATCATGCCAAGCTCATCAATATGCGGCCACCGTCGGTTCAACATCGCTTTGTTTCAACAAACATAACACCAGTGAAGCGCTTTGATTTCACCATCGATGATAAACAATGGCTCGAACTCGATGAAGACAGCATTTGGCTTCAGCAAACGTTCAGGCGTCTTTTGGATGAA
>METF01000235.1:4451-20242 GCA_001771235.1 Candidatus Zhuqueibacterota bacterium RBG_16_48_16 | reverse complement strand
TTTTCTCGAGGTCAATCTGTTCTATGATGCGATTGTTCATTTTCTTGGCGGTGAAGAAAAGGTTGTAAAAGAGATTGAGGTAATGGATGGAGCACGTATTCTTGGCAGACAAAAAGCTCACTTGCTCAATACCAATATCGCTTTCAAGATATCATCCGTAACGAAAGACGAAAGGCATTATGCGAATCATTTTCAGCGATTCATTCGATATACCCCTCTCAAAGCAATTCATTGGATCAATTTCAATTACGACAGGGTGGTATTTAAAACAATAATCAAATAGAGATTCTTTTAATGGTTTTGCCCAAAATGGTTTTGCCTTTTAATAAGGCCTGAATAGTTACTGGAAGGATTTTTTTTCGATGTCAACCTCTATTGAAGATATTTTTTCAAAAATACTCGGAGGGAGCAAGAACCAAAAAGAGCTGAGAAAACTACGTCTCAGGATAGGCGAGATCAACAGCATCGCAGAACGATATAAAAGCCTGACCGATGACGAATTGAAGGCGAAAACTCAGGAATTCAAATACCGGCTGCGCATGGGTGAAACGCTCGACGATCTTTTGCCCGAAGCCTTTGCGGCGGTAAAGGATACCTGCCGGCGCTTGCTCGGCGCAAAATGGATCGTCCGCGGACATGAAACCGAATGGAACATGGTGCCCTATGACGTACAGCTCATGGGCGGCATCGTCCTGCACGAGGGCAAGATAGCCGAAATGGCCACGGGCGAGGGAAAAACCCTGGTGGCGACCATGCCGCTGTATTTGAACGCCCTGGCAGGGCGAGGCGCCCACCTGATCACCGTCAATGAGTATCTCGCCCAGCGCGATTGTGAATGGATGGGAAAGATCTATGAATTCCTGGGCCTGCGCGCCGCTGCACTGATCAATGACATGACGCCCGATGAAAAACGGCAGGGTTATAACGCGGATATTACCTACGGCACCAACAACGAATTCGGTTTTGATTACCTTCGCGACAACATGGCCGTGGATGTCTGGTCCGTGGTGCAGCGCGGCCTCGTCTATGCCATCGTCGACGAAGTGGACAGCGTGCTCATCGACGAAGCACGCACGCCGCTCATCATTTCCGGAGCTGTCGGAGCGCCGCGCAACGTCTATAACGAGCTCAGGCCCATCGTGGCCAACCTGTATCGTCGGCAAAAAGAGCTGGTTGATGAGCTTGTGAGTGAAGGGAAAAAGCTTCTTGAACAAGATGAAGAAAGAGGGGGTTTGATGTTGCTGCGTGCCCTTCGTGGTGACCCTAAGAACCAGGCCCTGCTCGATACTTTAACGTCCGAATTTTGGGTAAAAAAACTGATCGAGCACATCCAGGGACAGTATGAAATCAATAAAACCATGTCCGAGGTCGATGCCGAGCTCTATTATACCATCGATGAAAAAAGCCACGTTTTGGACATCACGGAAAAAGGGCGTACATTCTTGTCCGGGGGAAGGGATCAGGATATCGTCGCCAAAATAAAACAACTCGATGAGATCGATGAGCGGCTGGCCCATCTCAGCGAACAGAAAAACTTTGAGCGCTACTTTGTCACCGACCCCCTGGCCGGGTTGTGTAACGGTTTTTCACTGGAAGGAAAAGTGCGACTGTGTCGCACCGGCGACGCCGTTAAAGACGAAGAATTTGCAGCCTTGAACAAGCTGGACGAACGCCTCCGGCAACTGCACCAGCATATCTTGCAGCAGGTACAGACGACCAGGATCGACAAGGCCTCCGCCTGGCGATCCTATTTTCAAATAGCTAAAAAGGCCGACCGGATCGTCGACGGTCTGACGGATTCCGGGTTGGCGTTTTTAAAAGAGCCGAACGAAGCCGGGGCGGCGGTCGATGGGTTGGTCAGGTTGTTCGGACTGTTGCAGAGTGAAGCGAATGTCGCGGATGACCACGTTGACCGTCACCTTCAGGACAATAGAAAATTGTTGCAGGAGACGTTTTTCGTTTGCGACAACCAGCTCGGCTGCCCGGTGGCTTTGACGGAAGCAGGCAAGGCGGCCATTGTCGCTCTCAATCACGATGGCAACCCGCTGCTTTTGCCTTTCATTCAAAAGATGGACGCTCTGCTGAAGCAAAATGGCGTGGCTCCTGAAGATTCCGGCTCCCAGCCAAGACAGGAATCGGCGGAATCGGCAACGGAACGGGTGAGGGAATTTTTCGAATTCGCTCATAACGGCACGGCGGTGAGAAACGTGACCGAAAAAGGCCGAATTGCGGTGCTGGGCGGCAATCCGGAGATTTATGTCCTGCCGGACAGGAGCATCGTCGAGCAGCGCGACCGGGAAATTCAACAGCTTTTGGATGCCACGCTGAACCAATCCTCCTTCGATTATACGGCCCGCGTCGGCGCTGTGGAGGAGCTGGAGAAAGACATCAGGAATATCGGCGATTATATAACATCTCGGCTTGCCTCCGGCCCGCCGGACGCCGTGGAACGCTTTTATCATGTCGCGGTACAAGGCCCGGTTGAAAATCAAACCATCGCCGTGGAATTGACCGATGCGGGCAAGGCATTTATCTCGAACTTTGCCGAACAGACGCGCGATATTGTCTATGGACTCGATGAGGATATCCGGAAATTCAAAGCCGATCCGACAAAATTATTTCAACAAAACGATGACGGCCACTTGCTGGATCTGTCGCAAGCTGAGCGCGACCGGTTGCTGGGCGCGTCTTTTAGCCAGACGGAAAGCAAAATAAAAGAGTGGAAGGAAAAGCGGGCTTCCGAACAAAACGAAAACCCGGTGAATCTTCGCCTGAGCCTGGATGAATTTCTGAATTCGAATGGCGACCTCGATGAACCAGCGGATGCGTCCGTCAGCCTCTCCCGCCGCTTCGAAGAGATCGACCGCATCACCAGGGTTTTGCGCGTTTTATTCAACAATATTGGCCGCACCGATCTTTCGGTTCAGGAAAAAATCCGCCTGGCGAAAAGATATTTTATCTTATCCGGCGAAGCGCAAGCGGAATCCGAATGGAAGCTGCAGGTGTCCGGCCTTTCCGACGCCGGCATCCGGGTTCTTTTGGGTGATGCCGAGGACCGGCTCTACGTGGCCGAGCAGCTCTTCGTCATCATGGGCGATGAGAACATCGATGTAAAAGCGATCTTTGAATTTGCCGGCGAAGGTTTTCCGAAAGGTCTATGCAAGGCAGCACGAAGCAGGCTGATCGGCGGCTTGCCCTTTTTCAGCTTTGAGAGTGAATTGCGGACTTTTCGCGAGGAAATTCTCAGAATGTCCGCCAAGAAGGTGAACACGCGGGCGGAGCTGGACAGCATTCTGCCGCGTGAAAAAGCCCAGCTCCGGGCCAAACGATTCATGCTGGACGAGGGGGAGATGAATGAGCTCATCGCCAGGGCGCATGCACCGAACAGTGTCATTACCAATGAGGACATCGAACACTGGTGCCGCCTGCATTTCGAGCGCAAGCCGCGCCGGGTGCTGGAAAATCGCCGCGACCGGCTGTGGCGGGAGTACAATGAAATCGAGGAGCGGATTCAAAATATCTCCCAACTGTTGCGCGCCTATACGCTCTACCACAAAGACGTCGATTACGTCGTTAAAGTCATCGAAGAAAACGAGATGCGCGGCCGGCATGCTTCGGCTCGCGGAAATAAGGCGGTCATGATCGTGGATCAATTCACCGGTCGGTTGATGCCGGGGCGGCGATTCAGCGACGGGCTGCATGAGGCGCTGGAAGCCAAAGAAGGAGTGGAAGTACAGGCCGAGAGCCAGACACTGGCGACGGTCACGATACAAAATTTTTTCAGGATTTACGAGAAACTGGCGGGCATGACCGGCACGGCGGAAACGGAATCGCAGGAGTTTTTCAGCACCTACAAGCTGGACGTGGTAGTCATTCCAACCAACAGGCCTGTCGTCAGGGGCGATCATAACGACGTCATTTTCCGCACCAAACGCGAGAAATACGAAGCGGTGATCGATGAAGCAATAAGAATGCACGACGATGGAAGACCCGTGCTGATCGGCACGATTTCCGTCGATGTCTCGCAAAAGCTGAGCCAGATGTTTACCCAGCGCGGCGTGCCTATCGCCAACTGGCTGAAGAAGGGAGATGTCAACAGGGAATTGGAGTCGGGACGATTTCATACCGTCTTGAACGCCAAATTCCACCAGATGGAAGCGGAAATCGTAATGAAAGCGGGACTGCCGGGGTCCATCACCATTGCCACCAACATGGCCGGGCGCGGCACGGATATCAAGCTGGCTCCGGGCGTGGTGGAGAGAGGCGGATTACACATTCTCGGCTCTGAAAAGCACGAGGCCAGGAGAATCGACCGGCAATTGCGCGGCCGCTCCGGCCGGCAGGGCGATCCCGGCTCGTCGCGATTTTACCTCTCTTTGGAAGACGATTTGATGCGCCTTTTCGGATCGGATCGAATTGCCGGCATCATGAGCCGCCTCGGTCCGGCTGAGGAGGGAGAGCGAATCGAGCACCCGTTGATCACCCGCTCCATTGAAAGAGCGCAGAAAAAGGTCGAGGAGCGCAACTTTGATATTCGCAAAAATCTGCTCCAATACGATGACGTTTTGAACGAGCAAAGAAAAATCATTTACAAACGCCGGCAGAACCTGCTCGGATTTGCCAAGTCCGAGGAATACGTTGAATCCAAAGCCAAGATGTTTTTCAATGAAGAGGATGACCGCAGCGAATGGAAGCTGGCCTCGCTTGTTGACGATTTACACAGATATTTCAACCGCAGGCCTGATTTTGAGGTGGAGAGTTTCGACAAGCTGAATCATGCGCAGATAAAAGAAACCATCCATGATTGGGTCGAAGAGCGGATTAACGAAGAAAAACACTACCACGAGCTGCAAATCCGCCACAGGATTTTCGGCTATTGCGCTCCGGATTCTCTTTTGGAGGAATTGGTGCGCATGAAAATAAGGCTCCACAGCGCTGGCAGCACCGACGTGCTCAACTGGAATTTTGAGGGCATTCGTTACGAGCTGGGGCGAATTTTCGACATCGCTCCCGAAGAGATCGGTGATTCGCTGAAACAGCAGGAGCGCAAAATTGTCGAGGAACAGCTCATTGCCCTGGCCCGGAAAACCTATCGCCAGAGATATGAACAGGCCGTCGGCGATTTTCGTTACGTCACATTCGCGTCGCTGGACATGAACGAGATGATCGACATTTACATCGACGGACTGATGAGCTTTTACCTGAATCCTTCCGTGCCGGCGATTTCATGGAATGTTGATGAATTCTTGTCCGGCCTGGAGAGACTGTACGGTTCCACGCCGCAGTTGGGCGCGAATGAAATACGCTCCATCCGCCGGGACAAGCTGATCGATTTCATCCGGGAATGGCGAGAAACGCAGACATTGGATGCGCAAGACGACGTGGCGTACCGGCACCGCATTCTGGGCTATTTCTCGTTGCATGATTTTGCTGCTGCTGTGGCGGATTATTGTTTGAACATCTCACCGGAGGGAAACGGCCGTGAGCACATTCAACTGACTTCCGATCAAAAGGTATTTTTGCAGCGGGCTTTCGGGCAGGATATTGCCGCAAGATTCGAAGAGCAAAAGGGCTACTCGACCGGCGAGATCGTTTCCATCGTCCGGCAGTTTTATCTGGAGCAACTGGACGAAAAGATCGCGGCGTATGATGTGGTGATGATTTCCAGCGCATCCATCGAAGAGATCATCGAGGCATCCGTTGTGGCCATCTGCCGCGATATTTTGAAGAGTTCCGTCGAGCCGCAGGAGAAACAAAAACGGATATCCCAAAACATCGGCAACATATTTCTGCAAAAACCGCAAAAGGCCTTGCCCGCCGGCGCGGATCAACATGAGATGGCGTCCTATATCGAGGATATGGTGGCGTGGGTCTTGGACCTTTACGAAGAGTATGCCTTCCGGGAAGAGCGATTGCGGCAGGAGCGGCTGAGCGGAGAAATTGTGCGCGATTCCGTGTTAATGGTGATTGACGATGCCGTCTATAAAATTATCAGCGATGCCCTTGGCGGCGGCTCGGATCTCGATGCTGCGATGCTATCGCGAATCGAATCGGATTGCCGGCTGGTTCTGCGGCAGTCTCCGCGCATCATCGATGACAGCGACGAGATCGCCGATCCCAATGATGTGTTGAACCGCTTGAGCAAATGGGCAAAGGACTTGTATTATAAACGGGTGCGTGAGATCGGCAATCACCTTGCCGTGCGTTACGAGCGTTATTACATTCTCGAAAAAATAGACGAAAACTGGCGGCAACATCTCAACGCCATCGACGAGCTGCGGGAAGGCATCGGCCTGAGAGGATACGGCCAAAAAGACCCGTTGCTGGAATACAAGTCCGAAGGCTACAAAATGTTCGTTCAGATGATAGACCGGATCAATCGCGATATTGCAGGCACGCTGTTCAAAGTCTTTGACATCGGCGGCGAGCTTGAAGAGCAACAGGCGCGTCGAATCGAGCCAAAGGAGTTCAGGACAAGCCATTCTCAAATAGAGGTTTTCAAGCAGGCGATGGCCGGACGACAAACAGAGCAGGCGTCGGTTCAGCAACCCGGCACGATGCCGCGCCGGCGTACCGTCGTCAAGACCAGCCATGTCGGCAGAAATCAACCCTGTCCCTGCGGCAGCGGCAAAAAGTACAAAAACTGTTGTGGCAAGAACGCATGATCCGGGGAAAAATGAAAAAACTTGTTTTTTTTTGTTATTTTCATATATTGCCCAAAAAGTGCTATCGCCTGATTTTAGTGTGGAAAAGCGCAACTATTAAGCTACAATGAACAATCGAATTATTGAAATCCTGACATACATCATGAAAGAGATTCAGGAGAATTCCGTCGACGGGCTGGATCTGCAGCTCATCGTGGATTTGCTGGCCGACCAGGGATTCTCCCAGGATGAAATTAAAAGAGCCATGATCTGGCTGATGAATCATGGCGATAATCTCGACCGCTCCATTAATAAAAAGAACTCGGGCATTCCAAGACCCCTCTGGCGCCAGTTGAATGATTTTGAACGGGACGCCATTTCACCCTCTGCATTCGGCTATCTTGTTCACCTTCGCGAATTGGACCTGCTCAGCGATGATGACATGGAAACGATCATCGACCGCGCGGTTAAAATCCAGTTGCCGCACATGAATATCGAAGATATGCAGGATTTGATCGCGGTCGTCGTGCTCGATTTTGAAAAAAGCGCTTCCGGTGGGTACTTTCAATTTACTTCGACTCGCTTGCCGCACTAAGATTTTGAGAGCCGAAAATCTCTACAAACAGAGCAAATTTTTGTCGTTCACAGAATCTGTGTACAAACAAGACAATTGATGGCAAAATGATTTAATGGCAAAATTATTATTTTGCCCTTTTCTTTGGCGAAAGCATAACTTGTCGGTTTGAGGCGAAGCCTCGTTAGAATATTTTCGCCGTTGTTATAAGGTTTTTATGCGCACATTTCTCGTGATCGTTGAATCCGATCAAAAGTCCCATACCCTTGCCAAAATTCTCGGCCAGGACTTAAACATTGTTTCAACCGGGGGAGCGATCAAAGAAATAGAGCAGGAATTTTCCTTTCAGCAGGACTTTGCCGATTGTTTTCGCATTATAGATTCACAAAGACCCATTATCGACTACATCCGCAGAGAAGCCGCTGCTTGGGAGCATGTCCTCGTCGCTGCCGATCCCGATGTTGACGGCGAGCTGCTGGCCTTGCACATCGAACAGGAAATTTCCTCATCAGACCGATCCGTGGGCCGAATCTTGTTGACGGAGCTTACTGAAAAGGCCGTCAAAGCAGCCGTCAGAGCGCCGGCAAAAATAAACAGGGGAGCCATTCAGAAAAAAATTGCCGGAATATATCTCGAGCGGCACCTGGGCGAATGGTACAAACCCATTTTTCATAAAATTGCCGGGGAAACAAAAAAAACAATACCCTTTCCTCCTCATGTTTTGCACGATGTGTGTGAGAAGGTGAATTGCCAATCCGACAGCAATGCAGCAGGCCGCCCTGGAGTGATGATGAAAATCGAGGCCGCCAAACAGCAGATCGATGGATTTTACCTGGAATCGGTAAAAGGCGATAAAGATTTCATCAAAGACGAGCATTGGGCCAAAGCCGTCGTCATCGATTTAAAAGAACAACAATTCGTCATCGACAGTGTCAATAAAAAGTCGCTCTCTATGACCCCCCCCTTGCCGCACAATACCACCTCTCTTATAATGGAAGCCGCGAGGGAGCACGACTTTAGCCCGGGGAAAACATTATCCATAGCGCGCCAGCTTTATGAAGGAGTGGATGTTGGCAAGGGAAAAACCGAAGGCGTTATCACTTACCCTTTGACCGATTCGACGGTTTTGGAGGATTTCATCATCGCTGAGGTGCGGGAATTCATTTATTGTAATTTCGGCGGCGATTATCTCCCATCAAAAACACATCCGTCCAAATCTCCTGCGAACAAGGAAATGAGCCTTCCGGCCATCAGACCGGTCGACATAAAACAGACGCCGCAAAAACTGAAAAAGTATCTGGCCGAAGATCAGCTCGCCATCTACGCCTTGATCTGGAAGCGATGTGTGGCATCGCACATGACGGCTGCAAAAGCCGTGCATCGACAAACCTTCATCGTGTCGATGGAAAATAGTCGTTACACCTTTGCCGCTGCGGACAATGAAGTCGTTTTTCGAGGATTCCTGCAGGTTTACCAGGATCGAAAAACCGGACGGCAACCTTTCTCCTCGATCGCACGTCTAAGAAAAGGACAGCGGGTAACGCTGGCGGATGTTACCATTGAAAAATCGCCTTTGCAAAGTATGCGCAATAATTCCGATTTCCCGATGCAGGAAGGGTTCGATCCCGTGCAAACAGATTATTCGTCCGTTCCGTTTTTCAAGATGGAGCGGCTTTTGCAATCCGGGCTTGTCGAGATTTCCGGTAACAAAATCGTCCCAACGGAAATTGGCAGCGCGTTAGACGATGTTTTACAGAAAAGATGTTCACTTTTTTACAGTCCGGCCTTTGAGGAAAAATGTGAGAACGAATTGGAGAAAATCGGCCAGGGCAAAATCACCATGCTGAATTTTATCCAAAATATAAAAAAAATTCTGGCCCAGGATCGTCATGTCGATTTCA
Organism: Candidatus Zhuqueibacterota bacterium RBG_16_48_16; assembly: GCA_001771235.1. GTDB lineage: Bacteria > Zhuqueibacterota > Zhuqueibacteria > Residuimicrobiales > Sediminimicrobiaceae > Sediminimicrobium. The sequence goes on along the minus strand of METF01000235.1, from coordinate 11,123 downwards.
TCGACGAAAGCGTACAGTCGACCGATGGCTTGCAGTGTCCGAAATGCGGCAGCAGTATGATTTCCCTGCAAGAGCGGGATGGCCGTATTTTTGCATGTGTCAATTATCCGGAAATGTGCTCGTACGTTGCCAAGGCGGGTCGCGTCGCGTCCGGCAATACAAAAACATGTCCCAATTGCGGCAGAGAGTTAACAGTTCGTCAGGGCAAATACGGGCGTTTTTTAGGCTGCCGAGGTTACCCCGAGTGCACCTACTCCAAGCCATTCTCCCTGGACATCCCTTGTCCCAACCAGGGATGCGATGGGCAGATCATCGAAAGACGGACGCCCAAAGGAAAGGTGTTTTACGGCTGTAGCAGTTACCCATCGTGCGATTTCAGCTCCTGGAAAAAACCCGTAGCCAAAACGTGTCCGGCTTGTTTTAACTCTCTTCTTGTCGAGGAAAACCTGGAAAAGAATTTACTGAAATGTCCGGCGTGTAAAAAGACATACATGATGGACGTGGCCTCAAATTAAGGTCGTAAGAGTCTGAACGATAGCTGCCTGATTCGAAATGTTGCTGTCATTGCGAGGCGTTTTTTGCCGAAGCAATCTCCTGAAAAGCAGGAGGATTGCGTCGTCATTCGTTCCTCACTCCCGGCAATGACATCGCACAAAAAGGGTTTTCGTTGAAATATTATGGTGCTAGACGAACAACAAAAAAGCGATTCCCTGCGATACTACATCGATCAATTTATCAATCATCTGCAAAAGGTTGTCCATCGCTCGCAACATACGCTGGATGCTTACGGAAACGATCTGCGCGAATTCGAAGCCTATCTCAAGGAACGCTATAAAGTCGACAGTCCGAATTTATCACTCTGGACAAGGCCAGCGATTATCGGCTACCTGTCCCATTTAGTTCATCTCGGCTACACGCCCGGCAGCGTCGGCAGAAAAATTTCCAGTTTGCGCAGTTTTGCCAAAACACTCATTTTATGGGGAATCGTCGAAACCAACCCGACGATCAAAATCCCGACGCCTAAATTGGAAAAGCGGCTGCCGAAATATTTGTCGGTGCAGGAGGTGGCCAATCTTTTATCCTTGCCGGATACCACCGCACCGGACGGCCTGAGAGATTATCTCATTTTAGAGCTGTTTTATGCCGCCGGCCTGCGGGTGAGTGAAATGATTTCTCTCAGGTTCAAAGATGTTTCTTATACGCAGAAAAGCATCCGCGTCATGGGCAAAAGAAACAAAGAAAGGATCGTCCCTCTTGGAGACCGGGTCATTTTGCATATCAAAGAGTATTCCGAGCGGCGCGAAATGATGTCGGGCGAGAAGACGGAATACGACGATTTTATTTTTGTTAAGAACAATAAAGAGCCTTTTAAGCGCCAACAACTGGCACGAATTGTCAGCTCCTACATAAAGAGGATCGCTGACAGTGAAAAGGCGCATCCGCATGCACTACGACACTCATTTGCAACTCACTTGCTTGACGAGGGCGCGGACATTATGAGCGTGAAAGAATTATTGGGGCATGCCAGTTTGTCGACGACTCAAGTATATACTCATATTTCCGTAGAGCATTTGAAAAAGACCTATAAAAAGGCTCATCCTCGCGCAGGCTCGTAGAAAAGATCGAAAACAGATGGGAAATTTGAAGGGAGGTGATGATCTGACCAGGTTCCTGTATTCATCCATAATAAACAAAGGCAGATGAATTCCTTTAAATTTAAGGAGGATCCTATGAGAATTACTTTCACTGCGAGACATTTCAAACCTTCTGCAAATTTAAAAGTACATGCAGAAGATAAAGTGGCTGCATTAAATAAATACTACGATGGTATACTGGATGTCGATATAATCCTGGATTTTGTGAAGCAAGAACAGGTTGCCGAGATTATTGCCAAGGTTCACAACGCCAAGCTGACCGCAATCGAAAAAAGTGAAGATATGTATAAATCCATTGACCTCGCGGTGGAAAAATTGGAACGCCGGATAAAGAAGTATAAAGGCAAGCTTAGACAGCACTCAAAGGATAGGATTGCCTCTGAAATGGGATAGCTGTTCGGCTTTACGAAGCCTTTGGCCGCGAAAGGAATATCCATCCTCAAGGCAAAAGGTCCTTGATACCCGGGTATGAGCAAAACAGCAGGTTTCGCAAAGCTTTCGAAAATTCTTATGATAAAGGGCTCGCAAGAGCCCTTTTATTTTATCTGTGCCGAAAGAATATAATTGATAAAAATCGCAAAATTACCTACATTCGAGCCGAAAAATATGACTTTTCAGGTATCGTAATTTTTCTGCCACGAAAACTCGAAGACACAAAGGTTAACAAAGATTTTTTGTGTTCCTTAGTGGCTTTGCGGATTGGTGGCTGAATAGATGCCGAAAAAATTGAAACATAGATCAAGAGGGTTGCACGCAAAATTGGAAACCGATCTGCAAAAGTTCTCTCAAGAGTTTTTTAAAGAACTCAAAGTCGATAACGCCCTCACCGTCAAAGATCTCTACGAACACAACCAGAGCAGGCTATCGCTGCGCATTATCAATAACAAGGCCGGTTTTAAAAGAAAGATCACGGAAGGCGAGCTGCATCGACCCGGCTTGGCGTTGGCAGGGTTTATCCAGGTATTCACTTACTGGCGCATTCAGATTATGGGGAATTCCGAAATCACGTTTCTCAAGACCAGGAGCAGCGAGGAGCGCGTTGCCGCCTTTTCCACTCTTCTGGGTTTCGACCTGCCCTGCATCATCATCACCAATGACAACAAGGCTCCCGACGAGCTGGTTGAGATTGCCAATAAAAATAAAGTAACGATTTTCTCGACGCCGTTAAACACCACGCGGGCTATCCATTACCTGACAGAATATCTTGATCAGGCCTTTGCGCCGCAAACCATTGTCCATGGCAGCGTGGTCGATGTGCATGGCGTGGGAATGTTGATTGTCGGCTCCAGTGCCATCGGCAAAAGCGAGCTGGCACTGGATCTTGTGGAGCGAGGCCATCAGCTCGTTGCGGACGATGTTGTGCAGATCATCCGGCTTGGCACGAACCTGGTACAGGGTGGGCCAAGTGAGATGCTCGAACACCACATGGAAATCAGGGGATTGGGGATTATCGACATTCGCCGGATGTTCGGCATTCGAGCGATTCGGGGCAGCAAAATCATCCAAATTGTGGTCAGGATCGAGGCATTCGATGCAAGCGTCGAGTATGAACGGATTGGCATGGATGACCGCACTATCGAAATTCTGGGCGCAAGCTTGCCGTTTGTTGATTTACCCATCATGCCGGGGAAAAATTTAACGGTGATTGTCGAAGCAATTGCCTTAAACCTCAAGCTCAAATTGCTCGGAGAACACCCCGCAAAAGAATTTAATGATAATCTAATCAGGCGAATGGGCAAATTCCCGGCTGAATAAAAATAACGAGAACTGATATCATGAAACATGCTGTATTGCTCACACATGGCCCCATTGGAGATGCGATCATCGAGGCCGTTAAAGGTATTATGGGTATTGAAGACGGCTTGCACGCCTTGTCGGTGACGAATATGTCTGTTGCTGAGATAACGCAACGGTTGCTCTCGTTAATAAACGCCCCGGAAGAAAAAAGCGATGGCGTGGTCATTCTGGCCAGCCTGAAGGGAGGGAGCTGCTGGAATGTCGCCGTGTCGGTTGCAAAAGATCATCCGCATATCCAAGTTGTTTCCGGATTGAATTTGCCCATGGTCTTGACTTTTATGACCAAGAGAGAGAGCCATGCCATTGATGAATTAGCGACTACTCTCGAAAAGGATGGCGTTCGCGGAATCAGTAAATTTGAAGGTTAAACGACGTTCGAGCCGAGCCGGTGAATTTTTTATCTGAGGTTTTGAGCTATGCGGCGGTGATGGTGAGGAGAGGGTTCTTAGGATTCGTACGAGACATGGAACGTGGAAAAAAGGACTTAACGACGGAGAAACAAGCAAATGCCGCTTGTGCAGGTTAGGATTGACGATCGATTGATTCACGGACAGGTTGTTGTCGGCTGGAGAACCACACTTAAACCGGGACGCATTGTCTTATGCAGCGATGAAGTGGCCACCTCGGATTGGCAGCGCACCATCTACATGTCTGCTGTACCCGAGGATTTGATCGCATCCGTATTGACAATAAAAGAAACTATTGAAACGATTCTTTCCAGTGGAGATGATAAAGAGAGAATCCTGCTTTTAGTCGATTCGCCAAAAAGTATCGTGCGGCTGGTCGAAGCCGGAGTGAACATTCCGGAGGTAAACGTCGGCGGCATGCATTTCAGGCCGGGCAAAAACCAGATAGCACCCTTCATTTTTGTCGATGAAGACGATATCAACAACTTTCGCAAGCTATACGATAAAGGCATCAAACTAGACGGCAGGGACGTTCCGACCCGGCAATCGGTGGACATTGCCAGAGAGCTGAAATTTGACATGGAGTAAAAAGATTTTGTGGGCGGGCAAAACCCCAAGTTTTTTTCGGGAAATGAATAATTGATAAAGTTACGTTAACAGGTTAGCGAAGCTCCACCTCATATCGACAAGAAACAAGAGGGTGGATCAGAATAGCTATCTTGTGAGCTATATGAGAAATAAAGATAAAATAGTTGAAGGAATATGAAAGAGTCCGTGTACATCGAGACTAGTGTCATAAGCTACTATACTTCAAAGCCGAGCCGCGATCTGGTAATTGCTGGACGTCAGGAAATTACTCGTGAGAAGTGGCCCAAGATCTTAGGTTTTTTTGAACCTCATATTTCAGCATTAGTAATTCAAGAAGCAGAACAGGGCAATCAAAATGCAGCAAGAGAAAGACTTGAGGCAATTTCAAGTTTACCTGTTCTTTCTATCAGTGAATTAACAGAAGAATTAGCTTCAATATTGATAAAGGAGGAAGCGATCCCCCCTGGAGTTCCCGAAGATGCGCTTCATATAGCAGTAGCAGCAGTTAATGGGATGGATTATCTTTTAACATGGAACTTTGCCCATATTAATAACGCCCAAATGAAATCTAAAATAATTTCAATTATTGAAGAACATGGTTATCAATGTCCAATAATATGTTCACCTGAAGAACTATTAGGAGAATAATGATGATAGATCCAATTGTAGAGGAAGTACGCAAAGCACGCAGGAGGCATGCACAGCGCTTCAACTTTGATTTACACGCAATTTGTAAGGATTTAAAAAAGAAGGAAAAAAACTGTGGTCATCCAATTAAATCCTTACCACCTAAACTATTGCTAAAAGAAACTAGCCAAGACCTTAATACTTGACTCAGATTTTAAAATCTTTACGTGACAAAAGGTTTAAACGGAAATTGATTCATGGCTAAAGACATTACGAAAAGATCGGTAGATTACTCAAAATGGTACCTGGACGTCATTGCGGCAGCGGATTTGGCCGAACATTCTGTCGTCAAAGGCTGCATGGTGATCAAGCCAAACGGTTATGCATTATGGGAGCAAATTCAGGCGCGGCTGGATAAAATGTTCAAAGATACCGGCCATGTGAATGCCTATTTTCCCTTGTTCATTCCGGAGAGTCTGTTACAAAAAGAGGCCGAGCATGTGAAGGGCTTTGCCCCGGAATGCGCCGTTGTTACACACGGAGGCGGCAAAAAGCTGGAAGAACCTCTGTTCATTCGACCGACGTCGGAAACGATAATATGGTCGACCTATAAAAAATGGATTCAATCCTACCGCGACCTGCCCATCCTGATAAACCAATGGGCAAACGTCGTCCGTTGGGAGATGCGCACGCGCTTGTTTCTGCGCACAACTGAGTTTTTATGGCAGGAAGGCCATACCGCCCATGCGACGTTTGAAGAAGGTGAAAAAGAGACCAGGTTGATGATCGATGTTTACCGCCAATTTGCCGAGGGCTATCTCGCGGCGCCGGTGTTTGTCGGCGTCAAGACCGAAAGAGAAAAATTCGCCGGAGCCTTGCATACCTATTGCATCGAAGCCATGATGCAGGATCGTAAAGCGCTCCAGGCGGGCACATCCCATAATTTGGGACAGAATTTTGCCAAAGCGTTTGATGTTACATTTCAAAACGAACAAGGCAACGTCGATTACGTCTGGGCTACCAGCTGGGGCGTGTCGACACGATTGATCGGCGCGCTGATCATGACCCACAGCGACGACAACGGCCTGGTCATTCCGCCGCGCCTGGCCTCGACTAAAGTGGTTTTCATCCCTATATGGAGCAGCGATGAAGAACAACGCCTGGTGCTGGACAAAGTCGGGAAAATAACCGAGAGCTGGAAAGACAAGATCGATTTCTTTATCGACGACCGCGATCAATATCGTCCGGGATGGAAATTCAATCATTGGGAAAAGCGCGGCATCCCCCTGCGGATCGAGATCGGCCCCAAAGATGTCGAGAACAACCAGGTCATTGTCGTGCGCAGAGATACGAGTGAAAAAACAGCCGTGAGTCCCGACGGTCTTTTGGAGCGACTGTTATCGCTTCTGGAGACCATCCAGTCGGATATGTTCAACCGCGCCAAAGCCTATCGGCAACAATACACCTTTCATGAAGATAATTTTGCGGAATTCAAGATTAAGATCGAGGATCCCGGCGGTTTTTTCTGGGTGCATTGGTGCGGCAGCGACAGTTGTGAAGCCAGGTTTCAGGAAGAGTCGAAGGCCAGCATCCGGCTT
>METF01000235.1:0-4397 GCA_001771235.1 Candidatus Zhuqueibacterota bacterium RBG_16_48_16 | reverse complement strand
GCCGGGTTCTGGTGGCAAAGGCTTATTAGTATCTTAAAAATCAATTTGTCTACAAATATGGCAAAAGTTTGATTCTGACAAATTTAACCACGAATTTTCACGAATTAATCGAATTTCACGAATTGTATACCAAGATTAATTTTAATTCGTGCAAATTCGTGCATAATAGGTGGAAATTCGTGGTTGTATTTTATTTGGTCCCGGCTTATCCGGGTCATGTGCTTAGCTTTGATCAGTCTTTACTAAACTCTAAAAGTACGGAGTACAAAAAATGCCGGATAGAAAAAGAGAGCGCGTTGAGATCGAGATTCCCAGCAAAGCCATTCGCATAAAGAACGCCGGCTGTCCGAATGGCCACAGCTTGATGGATCCGGACCACAAGATAAACGGCTATCCGTCGGTCAAAGTGCTCATCCGCTATAAAGACCAGGAGGGCTTGATTTACCTCGATCCGATTTATGGCAGTTTTAAAAACATCCATGTGTTAAATGTGTCTCAAGGTGATGTGGTCGATTTTTATTGTCCCGAATGTAAGACCTCGTTGACTGCCGCAGGAAAAATTTGCCGGGAATGCTCTTCGCGAATGTTCGCCATCCATTTGCCGCACGGCGGTATTATCGAAGGATGTCTGAAAAACGGCTGCCACTATCATAATCTTCGCTTGATTGACGGCAATGAGCTGTTGAAAAAGCTGGATGAAGAAGACATGTTGGATTCCTATCTATAGTCTATGTCGACAACATCGCCTTTAAAAGCAGAAAAGTTTAAATCGGGATGCGTAGCCATCATCGGCAGACCGAATGTCGGCAAGTCCACGCTGGTAAACCTCCTGCTCGATTTCCGCCTTTCGATCATAACACCCAAGCCCCAGACCACCCGCAACAGAATCCTCGGCATTTTAAGCGGTGAGGATTTTCAGATTATTTTTTACGACACGCCCGGCTTACTGGAACCGCAATACGCATTGCACCGCGCGATGGTCAAAGCGGCAAAAAGCGCCATCGAACAGTCGGATGTGGTTCTTTTCCTGGTGGAAGCCTCGGCCAAAACTCATCCCAAAGACATGGCCATATTGGCTGATCTGAAGAATGTTCGCAAACCGGTCCTTTTGGTCATAAATAAGATCGATCTTGTTTATAAAGAAACCATTCTTCCCCTGGTCGATGCCTATCGTTCGAAACATGAGTTTAAAGAGATCGTTCCCATATCGGCGCTGAAAAATGATAACGTGGATCAACTGAAAAAAATATTGATCGATTCCATTCCCGAAGGTTTTCCATTCTACCCGGCCGATCACATCACCGAGCATCCCGAGCGCTTTTTCGTCAGCGAGATCATCCGCGAAAAGATATTTCAAAACTATGGCCAGGAGATCCCTTATTCGACGGCGGTGGTCATCGATGAATTCAAGGACAGAGTCGGTGCAAAAGACCACATCAAGGCGCGGATCGTCGTGGAAAAGCAATCGCAAAAGGGCATTATTATCGGCAAGGGCGGAGCAGCCCTGAAAAAGATCGGCCAGGCGGCCAGAAAAGATATCGAAGCGTTTTTGGGGCGTGAAGTTTATTTAGAGCTGTGGGTCGCCGTACGGGAGAAGTGGCGGCAGAAAGATACGTTTCTGCGGGAATTTGGTTATAGCTGAGACGACCGGCTTTAATTTTTTGTAACCATCTAGCGAAGCTTCGTTTCTAAATGATAAGTTATACTTTCGCCAAAGAAAGAGGGCAAAATAATTAAATGGCAAAATAATTCTGCCATTAAATCATTTTGCCATCAATTGTCTTGTTTGTATAAAGATGAAAACCCCTCACTCATATTTATTCAACACCCTTTCCTGCCGGTTTTGCCTGATGACCGCCGCGGCGCTTTTCTTTTTCTTGCTGCTGTCATGCGCCAGGATAAGGTACCTGCCGCCGGCCGAGGTGACTTCGCCAATCGTGCGTATCGGCATCCTGGAAAGCAAAGATGAAATTCGCTTTACCCCTCACGGTGCGTTTTATGTCGTTCCTTTGACATCGAACGAACGAATACGTCTGCAAGAGGAAGGCGTGTGGACGGTCACAGTCGGGCAGTCCAACCCGGGAATATCGGTTTTTCAAATTTCGCTGTACGAGACTTCGGTGAAACAAAATGCCGACGAGGAGCTGATTCGCTTAAAGCAAAAAGGTATGAATGTCGCTTTGGACGCATTCGGCGAAACATTGGAATTCTCTTCAAAAACGGTGGTGGATCGAAGAATCTACAGGATCGTCGTGCAAAACGAATTCGCCAGCTCAGAGGATGCCGTCAATTTCAAATCGGGCGATGCGACATGGAGCAATGGCAGGATCGTCGAAAAAATCAAGCAACTGCCGTCCGGTTTTATTCTGATAAAATCACCAAAGGGCGAATCCTATAAAGCAGACAGTGGCTGCCGCATTTCCGGCCCGGTCATCACCTTAAAAGATGTCGATTCCGGGAGTGGATTTCATTTCGAAAAGACGCAGGATCGCAGCTACACTGGCGAAATGGAGATTCGTCTTGGCAACGACGGCAAGCTGGTTGCCATTAATGTCCTGCCGCTGGAGTCTTATTTAAGGGGAGTCGTCCAGGGTGAGATGCCGGACACATTCCCCGTGGAAGCGCTGAAAGCCCAGGCCGTAGCCTCGCGAACCTATTGCCTCAATCGGTTCGGACGCAGCCACCAGCTCGAGCCTTTTGATTTTTGCGATGACGTGCACTGCCAGACTTTTGTAGGCCACAGCGCCGATTCTCCGGACCTGGCAAACGCCCTGGCCCAAACAAGGGGCCTGGTGCTGACATACAACGGTGAGCTCTGCCTGACCACTTATGCCGCTGTCTGTGGCGGCCACAGCGAAAGCGCCGGGAATGTCTGGCAGAGTGAAGGCCAGCCCTATTTGCAGGGCGTTTATGATGTCGATCCAGCTAAATTCAAAAATGTCGATTTTGATTTGAGCAGCGAGGAAAATATATCGACCTGGATTCGCTCCGAGCCGGACGTTTTTTGCAACGTAAGCAGGGGCGAAAATCAACAGTCCGTCGCCTATGCAAAAAAGTATTTCCGCTGGGAGCAGCGGATTTCGCGGGCTGATTTGGAGCACATCATCTCGAAAAAAACCGGCGAGAATTTCGGCCAACTGGTGGATATCATCCCCGGCAAACGGGGAGTGTCGGGTAGACTCATGGAGATAAAAATCATCGGGACATTAAAAAGCTTTACTATCTCCCGCGAGCTGAATATTCGCCGGGCATTGTCGGAAAATGCCTTGTACAGCGCCTGCTTTATCATAGAAAAAATCGGCGGGGAAAATCGCCTGGCCGATGAATTCATCTTCAAAGGAGCCGGATGGGGACACGGTGCCGGTATGTGCCAAATCGGTGCGGCAAAAATGGCCTACGGCGGCTATCGTTTTGACCGCATCCTATCCCACTATTACCGCAATACGCAGTTACAGGCACTCTATTGATCGACCGCTATGCCACGTCGTGACCAAGCAAGGGCTATTGAGCCGCCCTTTATAAAAGACCTTCGCCACATCCTGCTCATCTTTATCGACGGCATCGGCATCGGGGAAGCGGATGCGGAAAAAAATCCATGCGCCGGAAAAGATCTCACGTACTTTTCCCATTTTCTCGATGAACGATATCCCAAATTCTTGGGTGAGGATGGCGTCGTTACGGGCCTCGACGCCAACCTGGGAATAGCCGGTCTGCCGCAAAGCGCCACCGGCCAGACCGCTTTGTTGACCGGCATAAATGGCGCCCAGGCTTTGGGGCGACACCTCAACGGCTACCCAAACGCCAAGTTGCGGGAGATCATTGCGGAGCACTCTATTCTCCGAAAGCTAAAGGCCATGGGACTTGAGGTCGCCTTCCTCAATACTTTTCGCCCACCGTTTTTCGATTACGATCCTTTTGACATCATCCGCCATCTCTCGGTGACAACGGTATCGAATCTCTACGCCGGTTTGCCTTTTTTTACTTTAAACGATCTGCTTGCGGAACGATCGATCTACCAGGATATGACCAACGAGGCGCTGATCGAGAAAGGATTCGCTGTGCCGTTATATTCCCCGGAAAAGGCCGGGGAAATTGTCGCAAAGCAGTCGCAAAATTATTTCTTTTGCCTGTATGAATATTTCCAGACCGATTTCGCCGGGCACTCGCGGGACATGCAAAGGGCGCTGGCTCAGGTGGGGAAATTAGACCGATTTCTGCACAGTGTCCTGGCGCATGCGCGCCTGGATTCGACGCTCATCATCCTGACCAGCGATCACGGCAATATGGAAGACCTCTCCGTGAAGGGCCATACCAGGAATCCGGCTTTGACCATGTTGTTTGGGCAGGGCAGCCGAGCGGTGCACCACTATCTGAAATCGATTCTGGACGTCACGCCG
>METF01000234.1:1452-7492 GCA_001771235.1 Candidatus Zhuqueibacterota bacterium RBG_16_48_16 | reverse complement strand
GAGGCAATCAAGATATCGGAGAGTCAATTACGACAGTTTTTTGAGGAACATAAAGACAGATACAAACCGGATCAAGAGACAAAACAGTATCCCGAGTTCGATGAAGTGAAGAGTTACGTTTATCGCGATTTGCTGATGCAGTTGCAGAATCAGGCACGAGCCCAACGATTGGCTGAAGTAAAAAGCGCGATTAAAATTAAAATAAATGACAGGCGATTGAAAAAAGTTCTCGAATGGGACTGAGATTCAATAGACAATCTCGTGCTTGAATTCACTTGTTTTTTTTGTATGAAGGCTCCAATAAAGCTCTGCGATTTTCGCGGGGGAGTACTTGGTATCCTGTTCGCGCACCCATCCGCAAATTGTAACGGTTACAATATGAACGCCGTCCATTTTAAGCTCTTGCGAAAGGGTAGTAGCCAGGCTGCGAATACCGGCTTTGCCGATGGCCAATGAGGCATAATCCAGAAAGGGATTTAAAGCCAGGCCGCCGCCGGTGAAGATGATCGTCCCCCTCTTCTTGTTCCGCATGGCAGGCAAAACCTGCTGCACCGCAACAAGAGCGCCCGCCACGTTCACTTTGAAATCCTCGATCAGGTTAAAATATGTCAATGATGTCGGCTTTGCTGTTCTGACGATTGCCGCATTGTAAACCAAAACCTCGGGGCTTCCCAATTCGGCTTTTAATTCGGCAAATGCTTTTTTCAGGATGTCCTGGTTGCCGGCGTCAGCGACGAAATAGAAGGATTTGTATCCGTCGCCATTCAATTCCCGCTGGTAACGGATCAGGTTGCTTTCCGAACGGGAAATCATGGCAATTCTGTAGCCCTCTTTTCCAAACCGTCGCGCAACAGCCATACTGATTCCTTTGCCCATGCCAACGATGGCAATGAGTTTCTCAGACATCAAATCATCTCCTTTACTCATAGCGTTGTCGCATCCAGAAACCAATTCCGCAGAATCGCCGGGGATGTGCTTTTCTCACAATTGGTTTCTCGCGTTGGTTCATTCGTGCTCATGAACATGTAACCGGATCAATTTAGTTTCTAATTTATCGACGGGCAAACCCACAGGGTGCGGCTGAATATACAAAAAAAATGATCGAGAAGCACTCTTTTCTTCGATTAGATTAAGAGCTTGATTAATGAAAATTGAATAATTACATTTTCACCCCGCTTAAGGATGGATTTGTTGGTTGAATTTCAATTTTCCAGGAGAGGAACCAATCACAATGAAAGACGACAAGAATCCGAATCTGAAAGTTTCCGCATCGGTCGCTGCAGATTCGGCCTTTAACCAATTGGGTGGCAAGCTGTCCATAGTTGAGAAAGTAGGCTACGGCTTTGGGGATACAGCGTCGAACATCCTGTACCAGGCGTGGAGCTTTTTTCTCATGATATTCTATACGGATGTCTTTGGGATCAGTGCAAAAGTGGCGAGCTTTATGTTTCTGATTACCCGTTTCTGGGACATGATCAACGATCCCATCATGGGGATGATGGCGGACCGCACCAACACCCGCTGGGGCAAGTTCCGGCCCTATCTGTTATGGATGGCGGTTCCCTACGGCGTGCTGGCCTTTGCTATGTTCATCACGCCGGCGTGGAGCCAGAATATGAAAATTGTCTACGCCTACGTCACCTATATTCTGGCGACCATGGCCTACACGGCGATCAACATTCCCTACTCCTCCATGATGGCGGTGATGACGCCAAATCCCAAGGAGCGAACGACTCTTGCGCAGTACCGCTTTTTCTTTGCTTTTATCGGCATGTTGTTGATTACCACCTTTACACGCCCGCTAGCAAAGCTCTTTGGTGCCAATCCCTCTCATCCGGGCTACAACGCGGAATTGGGCTACAGCCAGGCGTTGGGTTTTCAGACGACGATGGGTGTGTTTGGCGGCATAGCGATTGTCCTGCTGCTCATTACCTTTTTGACAACCCGCGAGCGCGTGAACCCTCCGAAAGGTCAAAAGAGCAGCTTTCGGAGCGATCTAAAGGACGTCGCCAGGAACATCCCCTGGATAGTAATATTTGCTGCATGTATATTCTGGCTTATTCATAATATGATTCGTAACGGCATGGTGGCGTACTATTTCGATTACGTCAATGGCGAAGGCGGCAAGACCCTTTGGACGTTTGCACTTGGAGCGCTAAGGCTGGATTTTGATCAGACGACAGTCTTTTTGACAATCGGCACATTCGGCATGATGGCCGGCGTCCTGCTGAGCACGCTGATCAAAAAACGCTTTGACAGAAAAGCCGTTATTATTTTTCTCTCTCTGGCCAGTGTGGTTATCAACGCGGCGTTCTACTGGCTGCCTAAGGATGACTTTGTGCTGCTTGGCATTGTGAATGTCATCTGGTCCATTGTGGCCGGCGCCATGCCGGTCTTCCTGTTTTCCATGTTCGCCGATGTCGCGGACTTTCATGAGTGGAAATTCAGGCAGCGCGCTACGGGCCTGGTGACGGCGGGTATTATGTTCGCCATCAAAATGGGCGTCGCAGTAGGCGGTTTTTTGGGCTTGTATATTTTGGGACGATACGGGTACATCAAGGATGAGCCTATTACTCCTGAAATGGTTGATGGCATAAAACTTTTATTCAGCATCATACCGGCCGGTTTTATACTTGTTTGCGGTATCGTCCTGTTTTTCTATCCCGTCAATGAAAAGCTGCTGGCGACCATTGAAGTGGATTTGAAGGAGAGAAAAAAATCAGAATAGGAGTAATGGAAAATGATCGAAAGAGGAAATTAGATTATCGCCTTTATTGGTAAAATAAGGTATTTTTCTTCCGTAAGAAATCGAGAGATTTTACATCAGAGATACGGTAAACCCAGGTCGATCACCTGGCCGCGCCACGAAACTCATCGATGGATCGATAGACCTGCAGAAATACTTCCTGAGCCACGTCTTCCGCATCTTTTTTGTTGTGGAAAAAACGATAGCATAGATTTAATACTTTTTCCTGACGGGTATCTACAATAGATTTTTGTTACCCGATGCGGCATCGATGAGATGAGCGAGAAAGAATGTCGGCTATCGAGATTTTTTCCTTGCTTCTCTTGAATATTTTCTTATTTTGGTGGCAGTTGTGTGAATGAATCGTCGGGCGGTGGTCAAAGTCAAAGTCGGAAGGCGCATTATAGGTTTTTTAGTAATCTATGATGTGCCTTTTTTCTTTTTTTCGCACATTCCCGGAGACTACAATGCAATACCGTCTATTCGGCAGAACGGGCATCAAAGTATCCGAAATCGGTTTTGGGGCCTGGGCCATAGGAGGCAACTGGGGCAGCCAAGACGAAAAAGAATCGATGGCCGCGCTGCACCGGTCAATAGACCTGGGGGTGAATTTTATCGATACGGCAGCGGGATATGGCGACGGCAAAAGTGAGCGCGTCATCGCCCAAGTGCTCAAGGAGCGCAAGGAACGTATTTACGTCGCCACTAAAACGCCGCCGGCGCCGGGGCCGTGGCCGCCAACGCTCTACTGCGACGTGACAGAGAGATTTTCTGAGGACTATATTCGCAAGAATGTGGAAGAACGTTTGCGGAATCTTGAAACGGATTGCCTGGATGTTCTTCAGTTGCATACCTGGACCCGCGCCTGGAATAAGAATCCAAGGCCGTTGGACATATTGAAAAAATTGCAGGCCGAAGGGAAGATACGGTTCATCGGGCTTTCCACTCCGGAACACGACCAAAATGCCCTTGTCCGCTTGATGGAAAAAGGCTACCTGGACGTCGTGCAGGTGATTTATAATATTTTCGAGCAGGAACCCGCGGCGGAATTTCTGCCCGCAGCGATGGAGCATAATGTCGGCGTCATCGCTCGCGTCGCTTTTGACGAGGGCTCGCTGACGGGAAAATTTGACGAGAATACTTTTTTTGAGACGGATGATTTTCGCAACAAGTATTTTGCCGGCGACCGGCTGGAAAGAACGATCAGGCGCGTCGAGAAAATCAAAGAGGATGTTCAGAACAGCGGTTTGACCATGCCCCAGGCGGCATTAAAATTCGTCCTCTCCCATCCGGCTGTCAGCACGGTTATTCCCGGCATACGGAACGTCTATCAGGCGGAACAAAACACCGCCGTATCCGAATTGCCGGAGCTGGACCAGGAGCTTCTCTTGAAATTACGAAAACATGCCTGGAACCGGGCAGATTGGTACAAGGGAAAATAGGTCGGCATGCTCGGTTTTTTAAGTCAGAAATGGCCAGGCGCTCAAATTGCTCAGCCTTTACAAAGAAGTCAAAATAATTAAAGACAGAATAATTAATGGCAGGATGATTCAAGGCACGATCACTAAAAGTTCTATTTGATGATTGTTTTGAATTAAATTTGGTCATGACTAACGAAGCAAGTGAATCATTTTGACCCATTTGATTCTTGAAATTTGATTTTGATCCTGCTTGTTACGAGGCTGTTAGAAAACGGCCAGATTACGCTGGGATTGGTTCCCACTAAACCCCAGTGATCGGATAGAGACTCGATTGCATGCAATTCCAACCGAGAATTTACTTTTTACAAAAATGCAGAGGTGAGCAATGAAAAACACATTCCCAGCGACGCTTTGGGTTTTTCGAGAAATTGGTGTGCTTTGTTGTTTTCTTCTCATGTTCATGAATGCCACCAGTGCGCTGAGCTCCACGTCTGCTGATATAGAGAGTCATAATATCAGCACTTTTTCAATCGTCGCGTGCGACTCGGCCACGGGCGAGCTAGGCGTGGCCGTTGCTTCGCGCTTTTTCGCCGTGGGATCGGTGGTGCCCTGGGCCAAGGCGAATGTCGGCGCGGTGGCAACGCAGTCCTTTGCCAACACCTCATTCGGCTGGCGCGGCCTGGAATTGCTGGAACAAGGCGCGACTCCGGATGAGGCCGTGGCTATTTTGACGAGAAACGATGACAATCCGTCAAGACGGCAATTGGGCATTGTGTCGGCCGACGGCAAATCCGCCACCTACACCGGTGCGGATTGCATGGCCTGGGCAGGAGGACGATCTGGTCCCAACTATGCCGTCCAGGGCAACATCCTGGCCGGTGAAGCTGTGGTGTTGGAAATGGAAAAAGCATTTTTGCAGACACAGGGCACACTGGCGGATCGGCTGTATGCTGCCCTCATCGCCGGCGAGCAGGCGGGCGGCGATGCACGCGGCAAACAGTCCGCCGCACTACTGGTGGTGAAAGAAAAAGCCGGTTACGCAGGCTATACCGACCGCGCCATCGACATCAGGGTGGATGATCACCCGGAGCCGTTTAAAGAGCTGGGAAGATTACTCAACTTTGCCCAGATGAATTATGCCTGGAACGACGCCTGGACGCTGTTTATGAAAAAAGAATACAGCCGGGCGCTGCCGCATATCGAAAGAGCGGCGAGCATCGCACCGGATAACGCAGAGGTCTGGTACGATCTTGCGGTCATCCGCCTGGCTGCGGGCGACTCAAAGGGCGCAATAGCAGCGTTGGCGAAGGCTGTGAAGCGGAATGACAAGCTCAAGAAACAGGCAGTGACCGACAAGGATTTAGCCGCGCTAAGAGATAGCCAGGAATTTCAACAACTCGTTAAAGATTAGTTCGACTCGCGTCCGGAAGCTTCGAGTTTCCTTTGTAGCTATTCAGTTTGAAAACTTACTGTCAACGAAAAGGAAAAATGTGGAGTTTTTCAAGCTCATCGAATCGCGGTACAGCGTTCGCTCCTACCTGCCCAGGCCCGTTGAAGAGGAGAAACTGGCAAATGTATTGCGAGCGGCACAACTGGCGCCGACAGCCGCAAACAGACAACCGTTTCGATTCATCGTCATACACACAACGGGGAGAGAAGAGGAGCTCAGACGAATATACAACCGCGAGTGGTTTGTGAGCGCGCCCATCGTCATTGCCGCTTGCGCCGTTTTTACGGAAGGGTGGCAAAGCCGGGACGGGAAAAATTATTCGGAAGTGGACACAACCATCGCTATGGATCATCTCATCCTTGCCGCACACGACCTGGGCCTGGGAACATGTTGGGTGGCGGCATTTGATGCGCATGCGTCAAA
>METF01000234.1:0-1434 GCA_001771235.1 Candidatus Zhuqueibacterota bacterium RBG_16_48_16 | reverse complement strand
GGCCGACGTCGAGCCGGTTGCCTTCACTCCGCTGGGCTATCCCGCTGACAAGCCAAGGCCCAAAGTGCGCAAAGATATTGGTGACATTGTACGATACCAACACTGGTAAGTTGAGAGGTAGTGTGAGGATTTAGTAACAGGTAACTGTTTAGTTGTAGCCAAATGGAGTAGGTCAAAGTAAAATGCCAAACCTCAAGCACCAAATTTCAAACAAATCCAAAATCCGAATGACCAATGACCAAAACAGTGGGGTCGTTTGGATTTTCGTGTTTTGCTCATTGGAATTTATTTGGAATTTGAAACTTTGGGATTTGGTTCTTTGCTTGATTTCACTAACTAAACAATTACAGGATTTGTGCCCCTTTAAATCCAACCTACCCGGAAGCCAAAAGCTTCCGGGTAGGTTAAACACAAAAACCGCTGGTTGCCTTTTACTCTTTTTGCTGCCAATAGAAATTGCCGATTAATGAGCACCGGTCAGCGGTTTTTGCAGGTACCAGCCACGAAAGTGGCCCGCGAAAAGTGTTCATTCAAACCAGCGGGTTTCTACACCAATTTAGTTGTAGCTTTCACCAGGAATCACATAGTATTTTCGCTCATGGCAAATCAAGCGCATTCCTGTTTGATGCAGAAACTCTTCGATCAGGTAGACGATGAGACGCCCTCCATAGCCCATGTCCTGTACGAATTTCAGCAGCTCTCGTTTTGTCATTGCTCAATCCTCCTTGAAGGTTAAGGTTCTTGAGGAGCAGCATCAATGAAGCGGACAAAGAGGCATTTACTGAGGGTGCAAAAGCAGGGATATTGCAGCGATAATGGCTACTACTGAGTTTGATTGAACAGAACTATCGCATACAACAATCGGGCCAAAAGAATTGTTCCTGATCGCATGCAGCCGTTTTATGCGGATGCCGAATGTTGCGTGCCTTCACGTTATGCTGGTTTTTAGAGAATTAGGCGGAATGATGTGTCAGGCTGGTGAGTGTTACAAGAATTAAAAAAAACTTTTTCTGATTGTGGCTGTTGAAAAATGTTTGGATTACGAAGGAAATAATTGTCGTCATGATTTCACAGTTGAAATTGGATTGGGCCTTTATGAAACTGTTATTTTTTTCATTCTTGTTTTATTTAGCCGCGCCGGGATTGGCGCAGCGAGACGGCCTCATTCTTAACGAGCAGGAGTATTTTGAGATGCCGGGTCTTGATGTTATGGTCTTCCATGATGTCTACCCGGAAGGCCATCAGGGCGGCGTGACTGTCATTCAGAACGGCGTTCGCGTCGCCGCTAACGGCGATCTCCGGCTCGAGCCTGCACCGGGGCAGTGGCAGCCCGTCCCCAAAGTGGGGGAGAGGTTCGTCGATGCCGAAAACAATACCGTCAGCGTCTCCTGTTCCTATCCTGACCCGGATCGCGATCGCAAAGGATTTAATCCC
>METF01000233.1:8998-10242 GCA_001771235.1 Candidatus Zhuqueibacterota bacterium RBG_16_48_16 | reverse complement strand
TATAGACGGGCACATAGAGCGGCATGCGGTGTATCTGGGCAATGTCCGCATCGCCCGGAATGGATGTGCCGTACTGCGGATCTTTGGCCATCGCCTTGATGTCGAATTTTTCAGGGTCTAAATTATCGCCATATTCATCTTTTGGCAAAAATTCGCCCGTCTTTAGATTTAAAATTTCGGCTTGGATTTTCTCGTCAAAGATTTTGGTCACATCGACGCTGTCCTCAAAAAGATTGCCGGCGATGAGTATATTTTTCACCTTATCCGTCTTTTTGTTTTCTTCCTGAATGCCGTGCAATGAAACCGCAGCGGTTGAGACCAGTATCGAACAAACAAGACAGACACCGAGGGCGACGACGATCGTTTTCTTTGTGCTGTCGTTAGACATTTCTTAACCGCCTCCTTTTGATATTGGCATTGATGAATACTCTGTCGATGATCGGTGAGAACACGTTCATAAATAAAATGGCCAGCATCATCCCTTCAGGAAAGGCGGGATTGAGCACCCGCACCAGCACCGTGAGCATCCCGATAAAAAGGCCGTAAATATATTTTCCGCTTTCGGTATAGGCGGCGGTGACGGGATCGGTGGCCATGAAAACCGTGCCAAAGGCAAATCCTCCCAGCACCAGGTGCTGCAACGGCGTTACGGCGAACATCGGATTGCTGCTGCTGCCGACGATGTTCAGCAGTGCAGAGAGGCCGACCATGCCGACGACCACGCTCAGCATAATGCGCCACGACCCTACTTTTGAAATGATGAGTATCGCTGCGCCGATGAGACAGGCCAGGGTCGAGGTCTCGCCCATGGAGCCGGGTTCGAGTCCGATAAAAGCATCCTTCCAGCTTACGGTGAGACTCGCGGCGGATTCCGCCAGTTGGGCCAGGGGGGTAGCCCGGCTCAGTCCGTCTACCGCCACCCACACTTTGTCGCCGGAAATCTGCGCCGGATAGGCGAAGAATAAAAACACCCGGCCCGTGAGCGCCGGATTGAGGATATTCATGCCAACGCCGCCGAATACCTCTTTGCCGATCACCACGCCGAACGAGATGCCCAGGGCCACTTGCCAATAAGGAATCGTCGGTGGAAGAATGAGGGGGAACAACAGGCTGGTGACCAGAAAACCCTCGTTGATTTCGTGTTTGCGGATAATGGCAAAGAGCACTTCCCAAAATCCGCCGGCGGCAAGGGTTATGAAATAGACCGGGAAAAAATAGAGCGCGCCGTGGAACATATTGGCGAG
>METF01000233.1:7921-8975 GCA_001771235.1 Candidatus Zhuqueibacterota bacterium RBG_16_48_16 | reverse complement strand
AGCCAAGCCATTTGATCAGACCGGCCTGCCAGCCTTTTGCCGCGCTTTCGCCAAGCTGTGCGATGGCGAGATTGGCCTGAAGCCCGGTATTATACAGGGCCATCAACACGGCGGGCGCCAGCGCATAGACCACGATCATCATCATACGCTTCAAGTCCATGGCGTCGCGTACATGCACATCGCCCTTTGTGACTTTGCCCGTCGTGTATATGAACGTGTCTATGGCTTCGTAAAGAAAAAACAGCTTTTCGAATTTCCCGCCTTTTTGAAAGTGCCTTTCCTGCTTATCCAGAAAATTCCTTAAGAATTTCACTAGCCTTCCTTTTCGATTAGTGTTAATGTCTTCCTGAGCGCCAGGCCATGGTTGATTTTCGACGGACAGACATAAGTACAGAGAGCCAAATCTTCTTCGTCCAGCTCGAGGCAGCCGAGGTTTTCCGCTTCTTCCACATCGGCGACAGCGAGCGCTCTCAGCAAATAGGTCGGAATGGTATCGATGGGCATGACCTGTTCATAGCTTCCGACGGGAACGATGGCGCGACCGGCGCCGTTGTTAGACGTATTGAATGCGAATTTTTTATGGGGGAAAATCTTGGAGGCGACGATGTTCTTGACAGAATAAAGATTGAATCCCAGGCTCAGCCAGCCTAAAAACTCTCGCCGACGGTCCTCCGCCAGCACGGTGATCTGCTGGTGATACCGGCCTAAGAAATTTCTCGGCGGCTGCGCCGTCCTGCCGGATAAAACCGATCCGGAGATCACACGGTTATCGCCGTCAGGCAGCTCACCGGCGGTCAGATCATCTATGGCCGCGCCGATTCTTGTTTTGACCAGTCGCGGATTTTTGACCTGCGGTCCGGCCAGGGCGACAATCCGGTCGACGCTTATTTTGCCGGTGGTGAACAGTGTGCCGATGGCGATCACATCCTGGGCGTTGACGTGCCACACCTGTTTTTTTCGTCCCACCGGATCGAGAAAATGAATGTGCGTTCCGGCCAGACCGGCGGGGTGAGGCCCGGCAAATTCATAGACCTTAACCCTCTCCGGCCCCGCT
>METF01000233.1:7730-7898 GCA_001771235.1 Candidatus Zhuqueibacterota bacterium RBG_16_48_16 | reverse complement strand
TTTGCACACATATAGCGGGCCGTCGGTCAATTTTGCGAAGATGCCGATTCCGGTGAGAAATTGTGATTCCTGCCCTTCGATCATCTTGTCAACGCGCGGCGCAAGCGGGTTGGTGTCCATGGCCGTAATAAAGATGGAATGCGGTTTCGTCGCAGGGTCAGCAACCTT
>METF01000233.1:4956-7713 GCA_001771235.1 Candidatus Zhuqueibacterota bacterium RBG_16_48_16 | reverse complement strand
TTATAGATGTCCACAAGCCCGAATCGATGAGCTGCGCCATGATGCGATCCCTGGGGAGTTTTTCAAGCTCTTGCTTCGTAAAAGCCTGAAAGGTCACTTCCTCGTGCCCATCCAGCTCGATCACCATGGAAAGAAAAGCGCGTTTTTCTCCGCGGTTTATGGCCACAACTTTGCCCGTTCCGGGGGATGTGTATTTCACACCCGGCATTTTTTTATCGGCAAACAAGAGCTGTCCGAGCTTGACCCTGTCTCCCACGGCAACGGCCATTGTGGGCTTCATGCCGACGTAATCCTCGCCGAGCAAGGCCACGCTCCTGACGGATTTGCCCTCGGAAATCTCTTGTTTCGGCTCGCCGGTGATTGGCAGGTTCAATCCTTTTTTGATGTGAATCGTTGCCATGCAATCCTTTCTTGATATCGACCGATTCGTTTCTCGCGACTATCTCAATGCGATGATATGACATACGAATGGCCGGAGGAGTTTCGGACTAGGTTTACTATCGCTATTGAATTAAGCAGAATTCCAGACTTTTCATGCGAAGCGAGGTCTAGGATGATTTTTGACCGGTTGTTCGTATGACTGGAAATATCCGAATCCATTATTTTTGAAAATAACAAGGGGGCAAGATAATAAAAAGAGCGGTCAATCTCAATTCTTTTTTTGCCATGCAGATGAAAGACTGTCAAAAAAACGGTAACTGGTTTGCTAACCCACATAATTCATGCGCCACAAAGACACAAAGATACACAAAATTAATCCATATACTCTTTTCTGTCAAACAATGGTTTAAATTTTATTTGTGTTCCTTTGCGACTTTGTGCCTTCGTGGCTATAATTTGTGAATTAATCAGGCTAGAATAAAAAATATTCCTTTTTGATGAATTTGTAGAGATCGATGAATAATCGCGCCCTGTTTTTATGTTCTCTCTGGTAATGCGGAAATTAAGACGATTTCCAAGATTGTAATTATCGGGAAGATTCACGATATTTGAACCGGCAATACTCGAAAGGAAAGACGCGGAATGGAGCAAGTCAAGCACGTGATCGAAAACGTCAGCGGTGTCGTCTGGGGCTGGCCGCGATTGATGCCATTGATGGTCGTCATGTTGTTGGGAACGGGGATTTTTATTACTTTTCGCCTGCGCTGGGTCCAACTCTTCAAAATCGGACATTCTGTGGATGTGTTGCGAGGCAAATATGATAACGTTCTGGATGACGGTGATATCAACCATTTTCAGGCGCTCAGCGCCGCGCTTTCGGCTACGGTCGGCATCGGCAATATCGCCGGGGTGGCAACGGCGATCTACTATGGCGGCCCCGGTGCGCTGTTTTGGATGTGGATCACGGCCATATTTGGCATGGCCCTGAAATTTGTGGAAGCGACACTGGCGGTGCGGTTTCGTATAATCAATCCGGACGGGTCGGCCAGCGGCGGCCCCATGTATTATATCGAAAGAGGACTTGGTCCCAGGTGGAAACCGCTGGCGATGGCTTTTGCGGCACTGGCCATTGTCTCTTCCTTTGGAACCGGCAATTCCATTCAGGCTTTTACTGTTTCGGATCAGATACTGAGCGAGTTTAAGGCATTTTTGTCCAAAGATGACTGGCTCATCGTGCCGGTAAATTTCATTGGCATTCACGTCGAGCCTGCGCGAATTCTTACAGGAATCGCAACGACGTCGCTTGTGGCGCTGGTCATTCTTGGCGGCATAAAACGAATCGGCCGGGTAGCCGCCAAACTGGCGCCAGCCATGGCGCTTATATATGTTGTTTCGGGGTCGATCATCCTGCTTATACATTGGCAGCGTATTATCCCGACCTTTTCGACGATCCTCTCGGAGGCATTTGTGCCGCGCGCCGAGCTGGTTGGATTTGCCGGCGGCGGTTTTTTGCTTTTTCTCAACACCATGATCTGGGGGGTAAAGAGAGGGCTTTTTTCCAACGAAGCCGGCCAGGGAAGCGCGCCCATCGCCCATGCGGCCGCAAAAACCAAAGAGCCGGTCCGCGAAGGCGTGGTGGCGATGATGGGACCACTGGTGGACACCCTGATCATTTGCTCTATTACCGGGCTGGTCATCGTGGCCACAAACGCGCACGAAGTTCTTATGGGCGGCTCGCGGTTGAATGGTTCGCCTCTCACAGCATTGGCCTTTAAAACCGGGCTGTCGCCGCTTTTTGGATATGGAGAAAAGATCATTACGATTTCGGTATTCCTGTTTGCTATCTCGACGGCCATAAGCTGGTCTTATTACGGCGATCGCGGCGCGGAATATTTGCTGGGCACGGTCGCTATTAAGCCTTACAAGGTTGCCTATGTTTTTGCCCATTTTATCGGTTCCATCGTCTCTTTGGAGGTCGTATGGGGCTTTGGCGACATTGCCCTGGGTCTGATGGCCATCCCGAATCTCATCGCATTGATTTTCCTTTCGAAAAAGACCAAAGAGTTAACCAGGGATTATTTTTCGCGAAAACATGAATTCATCAATCCGTAATGGCGGAGTTACTTAATGATGACACCTTTTAGCTTAGTAGTCCATTTTAGAATTATTTGTTGGGTTATGGAAAAAGTTTGTAGTCCAGCCTTTAGGGGGTGTGAAAAAATAAATTGGCATTCTTTGAAGCAATGTTCGACCGTTTTAACTGAGCTTGGGAAACGCAGATTCCCAAGTTATTCATTCACACCCCCTTAGGCTGAAATTAGCAAGCCACGTGGGATGTTTGCTATCCAACGTGGCAAGCTAAAGCTTGAACTACAA
>METF01000233.1:744-4928 GCA_001771235.1 Candidatus Zhuqueibacterota bacterium RBG_16_48_16 | reverse complement strand
TGCAGTACGTAGTAATGAGGATGAAAGTGAGACGATTTCAAAAGCTTACGATTTTTTTGTTACCTTTTTGCCTGGTACTGGCGGCGTTCGCGCTTGTCCGCTCACAAGAGCCGGAAGCGGAACCGATTTTTTCTGCTACCCGCGGTTTTTACAGCCAGCCGTTCGACCTGACCATATCTGACGAGACAGCGGGTGCCAGGATCAGCTATACCCTGGACGGTAGCGATCCGAGGACATCGTCCACGGCCACAACGATGCCATCGCCCCTGACCCTGCGCATTGATCCTCAAAACACCACTAACCGGGATAAAGCACCGGGTGTTGTGGTACGCGCTTTTGCTCACAAGAACGGGGACGCCCAAACCCGAGTGGCCACTCACAGCTTTTTGTACCTGGAGCTGATTGGCGAGCTTTCACCGGATGGGCAAAGACCCGGACCAGGATGGCCCGCAGCCAATACCACAGATGAAAATCGGCAAATGATCAATTACGGCATGGATCCGCAGGTGCTCAATGATTCTCGTTATCGCGGTCAAATCGTCGACGCACTTTTGGCAATACCGACTTTCTCTCTTGTCACGGATTTGAAAAACCTTTTTGATCCGACTACCGGCATTTATATGAATCCCATGAGTCACGGCAGAGATTGGGAACGCCCTGTTTCTGTGGAGCTGCTCATCCCCGACGGATCGGAAGGATTTCAGATCGACAGCGGCCTCAGAATCAGGGGCGGCTATAGCCGCATTTACCGCAATCCAAAGCATGCTTTCCGTTTAATGTTCAGAAGCGAATATGGCCAATCTCGATTGAAATACCCGCTTTTTGAAGATGAAGGCGTCGATGAGTTTGAGAATATCGATTTGCGTTGTTCGCAGAACTATTCATGGAGTTATGACGGCAGCAGCGAAAACACCTGCATAAGAGAGGTGTTTTCCAGGGATGCCCAGCGCGATATGGGTCAGCCCTACACCCGCAGTCGCTATTATCATGTTTACCTCAATGGCACTTATTGGGGCTTGTTCCAAACCCAGGAACGGCCCGAGGCCTCCTTTGCTGCGTCCTATTTTGGCGGCGTGGAAGAGGACTATGACGTCATCAAAGTGAACGCTGGCCCAGGCCTGCCTTACGAAATCGAGGCCACAGACGGCAATCTGGATGCCTGGAGAGATCTGTGGCAGGCTTCCATATCCGGTTTTGATAAACCGGAAGTCTATCGCCGGGTGCAAGGGGAAAACCCGGACGGTTCCCGCAACTATAATGACCCGGTCTTGCTCGATGTGGACAACCTTATCGATTACATGCTCTGCACTTTTTATGTGGGCGATTTCGACAGCCCGGTGTCAAATTTTTTGGGAAATCAGAATCCGAATAATTTTTACTCTTTATACAATCGCTCAGCAAAGAACCAGGGTTTTTTCCATTTCCGTCACGATGCCGAGCATTCCATGTTCAACAGACCGGAGAGTATGGACCGAACCGGTCCATATCCGGCGGGCCAGCGATTCGAACACAGCAATCCGCACTGGCTGCATCAAAACCTGGTGAGCAATCCCGATTATGTCATGCGCTTTGCCGATCGGGTGCAAAAACATTTTTTTAATGGCGGCGCCCTCACTCCTGAGGCTTGCCGGAAGCGGCTTGTGGAGCGCAAGCAACAAATCGAAACGGCCATCATCGCCGAATCGGCGCGCTGGGGTGATTCAAAAAGAAGCACACCCTTCACCAAAGCCGATTGGGAGAATGCCGTCAATTGGATCATCAATACCTATGTATCCACCAGAACGAATGTTGTTCTCGGCCAGCTCAGGAACAAAGGCTGGTTTCCCAGCCTGGCTGCGCCGACTTTTAACCGGAGTAGCGGCAAAGTAGAAAAAGGATTTCAGCTCGAAATAGAAAATCAAGGCGGCGTCGTTTTTTACACGCTGGATGGACTAGATCCGGTCGTTCCGCAGGTTTCTGAGATTTCGTTCACGAAGACCCTGGTTGCTGACCAGGCAGCAAAAAAGATTTTGGTGCCGACAGAAAACCTGGGCATCAGTTGGCGGGTGGTAGCTGAATATGATGATTCCGGCTGGCGCCAGGTAACCGGCGACCCAGGTGGTGTTGGTTATGAGAATGGTTCGGGCTATGAAAATTATATCTCCTTTGATGTCGGTTCGCAAATGGCGGATAACGGCAGCAATCCCACAGCCAACACCTCCTGTTATGTGAGAACATTATTTCAAGTCGACGAGCAAGACCTTGCCCAGATTGGTCAGTTGACATTATACCTGCGCTATGACGACGGATTTGCTGCTTATCTCAATGGCACGCTGGTTGCCAGCTCTAATGCGCCGACGGTTTTGTCATGGAATTCCATGGCAACAGCAAACCATGAAGCAGACGGCATTGATCAATTCGATCTTTCTGAGCATCGCAACAGATTAAAAGTCGGCCAGAATCTGTTGGCCATTCAAGGTTTAAATGTCAGCCTCACCAGTTCGGATTTCCTGATCTTGCCCGAGCTGGTCGCTTCCGACCGTAAAATCATGGGCGGAGCGATTTCCGCCAGCGCCATAGAATACCGTCAGCCCATCCCGATCACTGCCACCAGCTATATTAAAGCACGAGCTAAGCAAGGCAATGAATTTAGTCCGCTCAACGAAATTATCCTCGCTGTACAGGAGGATATGTCTAAACTGCGGGTAACCGAAATTCACTATCATCCGCTTGACGAGGGAGATGTGAGCGGACGAGAGTTCGAGTTTATCGAATTTAAAAACATTGGCTCGACAGCGATAAATTTAACCGCTGCCGCTTTTGTCAACGGCATCGATTACACCTTTCCCGCCGCAAGCTCTTTTGCAGCCGGCTCTTTTTTGGTACTCGCCTCGAACGCAGCGGCCTTTTTCTCGCGCTATGGATTTTATCCCTTTGGCGAGTACCAGGGTCAGCTTGATAACGCCGGAGAACGGCTGGTTTTCGTGCAAGCTGCCGGAGATACGGTGTTCTCCATTCGCTACAACGACAGGTCACCCTGGCCAACAACTCCCGATGTCCTCGGCTACTCGCTTGTGCCGATAAACACTGTTCCGTTTTTGGACTATAACGATCCGGCGAGCTGGACGGCATCGGCAAATGTGCACGGCTCGCCCGGCGCTGATGACCTGGCCACCGATGTTAAAAACAGCAGCGCGACTCGTCCGACAGAATTCCGGCTTTGGCAAAACTATCCAAATCCATTCAATCCGAGCACCATGATTCGCTTTGCCGTGCCGAAAAGCGGAAAAGTGAGATTGACGATCTTCGATGTGTTAGGCCGGCAGGTCCGTACGCTGGTGGATAGGAATACCTCCCCAGGTGAATACGCCCTGCAGTGGGATGCATCAGCAATGGCTGGCGGCGTTTATTTTTGCAGGCTGGAAGGCTCAGGGTATTCGGAAACGCGCAAGCTGTTGTTGTTGAAGTGATTCTGCAGGATTGGCCGTGAACAAACACAGGAGCATCTATTCAATTTGTCATTTTTATATTTGATTCTTGAGATATGATTCAGATTGTGCTTCTAAAGATGCTGTTAGAAAGCACCCGGATTAATCCCTGATCGGTTGCCGTTAATAGCCCTGGCCAGCGCGTCGATCTGTTCCGGGAAGACCGTTCTCATATCCAGATACAATTCTTCTTTTTTGACATAGCCAACCACCGGGGGATTGCCAATGCGCAGCCTCGCGGCCAATTCCTCCGTCTTGCCATTTTCAGGCGTCAGCACAACGGCAGCGCTCGGTATCTTGGCCAGGGGCAGTGCGCCGCTGCCGGCCTGGGCAACGCTATCCTCGATTTTAACAGACAGTTTTGTTTTCGTTTCCTCATCGATCAGGCTCACCACTTTTTCCGCTTTCTCTCTGACCACCTTAACATCCTCCGTCAGCAGCCGCAGGGCGTCGTGTTCTTTGATCAAACTCTTTTCCCGGAGAAATATTTTCAGCGTGGCTTCCAGGGCGGCGAAGATGAGCTTGTCGCATCGTACCGCCCGCATCAGGGGATTGGCGTGAATGCGGTCTATCCACTTTTTCTTTCCCACCAGAATGCCCGACTGCGGACCGCCCATCACCTTATCGCCGCTGAAGGTAACGACATCCACCCCGGCTTTGACGCTGTCCTGAACCAGCGGCTCGTAGGGCAAGCCCCATTGCTGTAAATCCACGATA
>METF01000233.1:626-714 GCA_001771235.1 Candidatus Zhuqueibacterota bacterium RBG_16_48_16 | reverse complement strand
ATTTTTTTTGCATGAGCCAGCCGCACCAGCTCGGCCAGCTCCACCTCGTGGGTGAATCCCATAATCCGGTAATTCGATGTGTGGGCCA
>METF01000233.1:361-530 GCA_001771235.1 Candidatus Zhuqueibacterota bacterium RBG_16_48_16 | reverse complement strand
TTTCCATCACGTCGGGCAAGCGAAAAGAGCCGCCGATTTCAATAAGCTGGCCGCGGGAGATAACAGCTTCCTTGCCAAAAGCCATGCTGTTGAGAGCCAGCAGCACGGCCGCCGCATTGTTGTTGGCCACAACGGCAGCTTCGGCGCCGGTCAAGCGGCACAGCAGCCG
>METF01000233.1:0-97 GCA_001771235.1 Candidatus Zhuqueibacterota bacterium RBG_16_48_16 | reverse complement strand
TGCAAGATTCTGCTTTGCGGTTTCAATGGCTTTTTTTAATTCATCTTTGACAATCTGCCGCGAATAGTCTTTTTCCAGACGCTGGCAGGCTTCCAGC
>METF01000232.1:833-6544 GCA_001771235.1 Candidatus Zhuqueibacterota bacterium RBG_16_48_16 | reverse complement strand
TCATCGCCAAAATTTTTCAAAATGTCCAAAAGCTCGGTTGAAGTAAGTTCTGCCATTTATTTGAATCCTCCTGGCTGTCTCGAAAACCCTGGCGCAACATAATCTTTTCATTCATGAAAATCAAGCCTATTCTCAATTTCATTCAATAATTTTTTGGCATCTTTGCCATGTTCCTTCCCTTGAAATACCTGATCTCATTGGGATCCCGGCTTGAAATCGGACTCTCTATAATGAAATGGCACATATCAGCGTCGCCGGTACGTCCCCATCAACTGGCATTCTTCCAGAACGTGGCCTTTCATCGCTTTGAGCAGATCGGACTTGGTTATGCCGGGATTCAGTTCCAGTTTGGTATCCAGGGCATAGAGCTTGAAGAAATAGCGGTGCGTGCCGCCGGGGGGACAGGGGCCGCCATAGCCGATCTTGCGAAAATCATTGATCCCCTGTTTTGCTCCGTGGGCTAAGGTCCGCTCAGTCGGTACGGCTTCCGCCAAGCCGCCCAGTTTCGGCTCCAGGTTAAAAATGACCCAGTGTATCCAAATGCCCACCGGGGCATCGGGATCGTCGCTGATGAGCGCCAGGGTCTTTGTGCCTTCCGGCGGATTTTCCCATGTCAATGGTGGAGAAATATTCGCACCATCACAGGTATACTTGGCCGGGATTTTCCCGCCGTCTTCAAAGGCTGAGCTGGTCAGTTTCATGGTCTTTCCTCCATCAGGCTTTGGCTTGTCTGTTTGATGCTGGAAAGCAACGAGAAAGAATCCACAAAGAAGGAGAGATTTTAGCAGCATCCTTTTCTCCTCCCCACTACATCAGCCGGCTGAGAATATTTTTTTTCAGTTTCTTATGAATGATATCCCAGGGGACTATTTTAAAATTCTGGTGGTACTGGTCGTCGTTCATGTGATCCTGGACGACGAGAAATCCTTCGGGAAAGTATGGCTGTATCGGGAAACTGGTCACATCCAAGCCATCCGTATGTGTGACTTTATCGATTCCGGCTCCTGCCGTCACCTCAAAAGTGGCGACGTACTTGTTCCTTCCTTCTCTTTTATAGATGACAAATTCGTTCGCCCCCTGGCTCGAAGCGATCAGGTAACCTCGGCCGCCTTTCATGTAATAAAGGGTCAATCCCTCCACCTGCGCTGTAAGATGGCCTCCCTCACCGGTAATGTCGATCAACATTCGATTGTAGTTTGTGTCCGGCTCGGCACTGTATTTAAAAATGCCCAACTCCTGTTCGGCGATGTACAGATGCCCAAGCTCATCGTCTGCCACACAGCCTTCCGGGGTGGATGACGTCTGAAAGCTTTTTACCCTTTTCGCGTCCACCTTGCCAGGCTTTGACCTGCGCTCAAACAACTCCCATTCCTCGACTGTCCTGTTTTTTGAATTGACAATATAATAAAATTTCCCGCCCACGCGGCTGTGATACATACAACTGCCGTAAGGAGCAACGGTCTTTATTTCTCGTGATGCGACATTTTCCAACCGGCGGGAGCGCGGATTGATCTTGTAAATCCCCAGCGTGCTATCTCCCCGGTTGCCGGCGGTCACGAGGGCGACTTTTTCACCCCGCAGTGGGAAATTGTACCTGATATCGACGTTATTGAACTCGCCGTCAGGAATATATTGCAAGAGTTCGCCGGAAAGGTCATAGACAACCAAACCACCGTCCTTATCCGTGCCGATGATGGCACTTTGCGAGGGATTCGCCTTATTGTACCAAATCGCCGCATCATCCGCCGCATCTCCAAGTGATGGGACTGGCTCTGTTTCTATCGTCGCGGAGACGTAAAACTCCGGATCGTCAGTTATAGCACTCTTGATAGGGTGTTTAAAAAAGATAAGAAAAATGAACGCAGCAAATATGAATAATGAGGCATAGAGCCACTTGTTGTTTCTCATCTTTTAACAACTCCTTAAAGATAAATTAGAGATAATGAGTCACTGACCTCTTCCCCGTAATTCAACTCGATAAACATCATGACTGCAAAAAATATTTCATACGAAAAGGCTCCTGGCGATGAGGCACCAGGAGCCGTGCGAAAAATGGGATTAAAATATGGCCTGCTGACGAATGAGAGAAAAAAATGCCGTGACATTTTAACTGCCAGGCCACAGCGGGGTTATGATGCTCCCTGCAGGATTTTTTCCAGCTCGAGCTGCGAAGCATCCTGCACCTCTTTATGCAGCGATTCTCCGTGTGAATCCATGGTCACAACGGCCGGAAAGCCTTCCACCTCCAATTCCCAGACGGCCTCCGGGCTGCCGAATTGTTCCAGATGTACGCTTTTTACTTTTTTAACGGTCAAGGCATAGACCTGGGCGGCGCCGCCGATGGCATGCAGATAAACGCTGCCGTGATCTTGGCAGGCCTGAAGTGTTTTGGCTCCCATGCCGCCTTTGCCGATGACGGCCTTGAGGTCGAATTTTTTAATGACATCGCCCTGGTAAGGCTCTTCGCGAATGGACGTCGTCGGGCCGGCGGCCATCACTTTGTACTCATTATTTTCCTTTATCATGACCGGCCCGCAGTGGTACATCATTCCGCCTTTAATAATATCCAGCTCGCCGCCATCATACAAATATTTGTGAACGGCATCGCGACCGGTAAATATCGTTCCGTTTATAAGCACCACATCACCGACGTGTAAAGATCGTATCGCTTTTTCCGAAAAAGGTGCATTCAGGACTTGCACGTTCTTTGTCGGTGCGACAAATGTATCCGGCCCTTCCACCTCTTTTTCGAATTCTTCGGCTCCCTGGTAGAGCCATTCTTTGACATCGTTATCCGCCGTCAGAATGACGCCGCGCCGGCGGAAGGCCCAGCACATATAAGCCACACTGACGAAAAAACTCGCCGGCAGTCGATGGCGAAATCCGATTTTGCAACTGCCAAGCGTCAGCTTGCCGCCGAATCCCATCGGGCCGATCTCCAATCGATTGGCTTCGCGCATGATGCGTTCTTCCAATTGGGCCAGCTCTTCAACAGGATTTACATCATCCACCTCGCGCAAGAGCTGATGCTTCGCCCATTCGTAACTGGAGGCCCGATCTGCGCCAATGCACACTCCCAGGAATCCGGGTCCGCAACCCTTGCCCTGCGCCTGAAATACAGCGTCCAAAATGCAGGCGCGAACGCCCTCCAGGTCTCGGCCATAGAGTTTGCCATTAAAAGTGGCTGGCAGCTTGTATTGGGTGCTCATGTTTTCGCAGCCACCGCCTTTTAAGACAAGTCTCACATCCACCTGGTCTTTTTCCCATTGCTCGATGTGAAAAACCGGGCTTCCCAGCCCCAGGTTGGTTCCGGAATTTTTGCCGCTCAGGCTGTCAACTGCGTTTTGTCGTAAATAGCCGATTTTTGTGGCCGTGACCACCGCTTCTTCAGCGGCTTTGTGAAATTCGATCTGGTTATAGCCAACCGGACATTTCACGTAAAAGGTAATTGTGCCGGTGTCCTGGCAAATAGGCAGGGAGCGTTTCTTGGCCAGCCCGATGTTTTGCATGACCATGTCCAAGGCAAAATCCGCTTTGGAACCCTTTTCTTCAAATTTTTGCGCCATCTTGAGGACGTCTTCCACATCCGGGGGCAGGTAGGCGGATGTGCGGCGAAGGAGCTCCAGAAGATGCTTGGATAGATTTTCCCTGTTCATTATTCCTCCACAAGTTTAAATCAACATCCTAATTATGGACTTTTGCTGCTGTGATCGCTTTCGCGGATTGTCTTTATTTAAAACAGTATGAATAACTTTTAAATTCAGCTAAATAATGTCTGCACGAAAACTACCCAATATAACAAAAAAGAATAATGATTGTATCTTGTTTTTTAATTAAATTTTCGTTACTAGTAGGTGTGAAGGTGGCGAGGGTTTTTCGCTTATGTTTTTTGACAATCCACCGCATTACATTTCATTCAACGAGGTAGTGCATTCATAAAATTCCGAAAGGAGGAAAACATGAGATCGTTACTACGAATTTTTGTCATGGTTGCACTTGTCGCCGCTGTTTACGGGGCCGCGTCCGTCTTCGCCCAGGAGGCGAACATGACGGTCCGGGTGACCAGCCCGGTGAATAAGGAAAGAGTTACGGAATGCTCTGACATAACTCTCAGGGCTGAGGCGAGCATTCAAACCGGAACCATCAGGATAGTTTATTTCTACCAGGGTGGAAAGAGCCTGGCCAGCGACCGGACGGAGCCTTACGAGTACGTCTGGAAAAATGTCCCCAGGGGCCTTTATGAGATTACCGCAAGAGCGGTCGACAGCGATAATAATGAAGTCTTTGCCGATCCCGTGCGCTTTTTTGTCGGCGACATTCAGGACGGCAATCTCGTAAAGAACGGTGAATTTTACTGCCGAACCTGGCCCTGGAGCTTTTCCAATTATGCCGGAGCCATCGGCAGTTTCATGATCGATAACACCGCATGGTTGTCTGATTCGTCTGCGGCCTATCTGCAGATCGACACCCCTGGCGAGTTTGATTATAATATTCAGCTTTATCAGGACATCCCTGTAGATTCAGGTCACACCTATACGATCAGTTTTCTTGCGGATGCGCTGAGGGATCGCCAGATTGCTATCGTGTTCCAGTTGGGGCACGATCCGTGGACAACGTATTTTTATCAGACAATCGACATCGCCGGATTTGATCTTTACGGACCTTATGAATTTATTTGCACCGTAAACGATCCTGAGGCCAGGTTCCTTTTTAACGTTGGGCAATTTACAGGGGATGTCCTTATAGATGATGTCAGGATCATCGATCCCCTGGCGACCGGCGTCGAATCCAGGCCGGAAGCAGGGACGATTTCGTCCATCTCGGACTATGTTCTGCTGCAGAATTACCCCAATCCGTTTAATCCGCGAACGAAAATAAGCTATATTTTGAACAGAGAAGCCCGCGTTCGCTTGTCGGTGATGAACCTCATGGGGGAAGAGGTGGCCCGGCTTGTCGAGGGGCATCAGCCCGGCGGACAGCACGGCGTGTGGTTTGATGGCGGCAGCCACGCTTCCGGCGTTTATATCATCAAACTCATCGCCAATGGCCAGGTGCAGACGGGAAAGATGCTGCTTTTGAAATGAGTCTGGCGGAGGTATTAGTGTTTGAACAAACACTCCTTATCAGCGATGTCATTGCGAGGAGTGAGGAATGAACGACGAAGCAATCCCCTTACTTTTCAGGAGAACGGCTTGTGGTGGAAGGATCGTGGTACCGGGAGATGTATCAACATGAAGACCGGCACTGGTGGTTTTATGTCAGAAGGAAAATTGTCAAAAAAGTTCTGGAGGCTCATTTTGAGATAAAAGAATGTGCTGAGCCGCGCATTCTCGAAGTCGGCTGCGGAACCGGCGGCAACCTTGAGCTATTGTCGTCTTTTGGAAAAGTCGCAGCCGTGGAGCCAAATAAAGAAGCACGGGACATGGCCAACCGCAGGCAGGTGTGCGAAGTGGCCGAGGGGGGCCTGCCCTTCGATATTCCTTTTACCGACAAATTCGATATCATTTGCGCCCTGGATGTTTTGGAATATATCGAAGACGATTTTGCTTCCCTGGTGACGCTGAGAAAGCTGTTGTCAAAAGACGGTTTGCTGTTGCTGACGGTTCCCGCTTACAGGTTTTTGTGGAGTTATCACGATATCGCCGTCGAAAATAAAAGAAGGTATCTGAAAAAAGAGGTAATTCGATTGGCGGGCAAAGCCGGCTTGAGAT
>METF01000232.1:0-786 GCA_001771235.1 Candidatus Zhuqueibacterota bacterium RBG_16_48_16 | reverse complement strand
TTGATCCGGGTGTTTTATAATCTCATCCGTGCGCGACAAGCCAGCGATGTGCAGATGCCCACACGAGTCATCAATGATGCATTAACAAAAATATTTTCGCTGGAGCTTTTTGTCGTTCCAAAATTTTCTTTCCCCTTTGGTGTTTCGATTTTGCTTCTTTTTAAAAAATCGGAAGAATAAATAACTTTCGAATCTACCAAAGACCCGTTCGATACGGTGATCGTTGCGCTTTTCATCCCATTGAATTTTTGTGTCATGAGGAATAAAATAGGATGGGTACCAGGCACCGACCAGGGTGCCCGGTACATTCTCAAGGGGAGTAGGGTTCACTACCGCCCGAAAAACCTATTTGGTGGTTTTCGCCGTCACGACCGTGATCAATGATCCCTGCTTCGGATCGCCGCGCGAGGCGCCGAGAATGACCGTCTCGCCGTCCCCCATGTTCACGGTTGTCTGCAATTCGCTTCGTTTCGGATACATGGTTTTGATATGAAGGTCTTTTAGCTGGATGACGCCATCCAGGTACTCGACGATTGTCCGCACTTCAAAGGCACTCAGTTCGGATTGTTCCGGGATTTTTGAAAAAGCCAAATGCGATCCTTCCAGGCCCATGGCCTCGGCTCTGGCAATAAGCGAATAGTTGGTAAATTTGAAAAGAGACTTGAGTTGTTTAAGAATGCCTTCGATCTCCTTGTCAACGATCGCCTCCTTTTCGCCGTTGCCGGACGCCTGGATGAGCTTCACTTCAAGCCAAATGGTTTTCAGCGGCTTGTCGATCTCGGCGAT
>METF01000231.1:12319-12671 GCA_001771235.1 Candidatus Zhuqueibacterota bacterium RBG_16_48_16 | reverse complement strand
ATTGCCAATTTCGCTGTCAATTTCACCGGATTCTTCAATGTAAACACCACCGGACACCGCTCCAAAGCCAGTTTTTCTGCCTCCTTGATCTTCTCTTCCGGCGCATCGCTTTCCACCTGCAGGGTCACTCGAACTTCTTCCATAGTTGGTGCGTCGCTCACACCGAACACTCGAGAGAAATTTACATCTGCCTCCACCCGGATGGTTAATTTCTTCAATTCGATGCCCAGCATGGCCGCCATCGTGGCAAAGGTGCCTGTATAACAGGATGCCAGACCGTAGAAACAGTAATGCATAGGACCGGGCAACGTGCCTCCGCCGCCCATAAAAGTCGGGTTGTCCATTTTGAACA
>METF01000231.1:11962-12256 GCA_001771235.1 Candidatus Zhuqueibacterota bacterium RBG_16_48_16 | reverse complement strand
ATTCACCTTCGATGACCTGGGTTTTTCTGGCCATGGAAGCGTTACGCCTGATTTGTGCTTCAAAAGCCTGTACTTGATCGACATCCACATTATTTACTCGTGCCATGATTTTTTGTCTCCTTCGAATTGTTGAAATTTAATGGTACACGTTCATGAATTTATATCCAGCCGAAACGAATAAGCGTTTTATTCGCCCGCCAGGCAAACAGCGCCGCCAGCGCCACCAGGCCGATGGTCACCAGCGGATGAAATGCTCCATAAACCTGTACACCCAAAATGATGGTGGTGATGACG
>METF01000231.1:4567-11810 GCA_001771235.1 Candidatus Zhuqueibacterota bacterium RBG_16_48_16 | reverse complement strand
TCCCATCAGCACGAACAGCAGGGCGGTTTTTAGCAGAACCACCCAATTGCCCCACAGCGCCTGAATGCCCAGCGGCCCGAACACCAACAACAGCAGGCCGCTAACCAGAACGCTGGTCTGGAACACGTAGCAGCGTGTCGCGCCACGGCGGATGATGTTCTCCATGTAACGATCCGTGGCATAGACGAAACCGCCTCCCATCATCGCCCGCTCGTTCACCACGATCAAATTGAAAAGCGGGATGGACATGAACACAAAGCTGATGATGTGCAGGAATTTGAATAACTCATAAAAGCCGTCCATCTTTACCTCCTTTAAAAGACCAAAGTTTTTGAACTCTCGCTGACCCATTTGGCCAGAGTTGCCATATTGCTTTTTACTACACCGTCGATCATCATTTCCTGCGATACCCCACGGGTATCGCCACAGGAGCCTCACGTGCAGACATTCGCACCATCTCTTAACAGGCTTTTGATCATTCGCTCGATGTTATAAAAGCCGTTTGGCGTTATTTGATTTTTCATCGCACAGGCTACCGCGTCAGCCATCAAAAACACCTGTACAGGATAATTAGCCTTAAGCAGCGCCATAGCCAGGCGCAGGCCATTGTATGATCGTTCCGTTCCGTAAGGGCCATCGTTCAAGATTATCGTAATCATCCTTCCTATCCTTTTCTGTTGATTCCTTCCGATAGAGCACACCTTTTTCATGTATCAGTTCTTTTTGCCAGATCGTTTTTCATGCTTTTATGGATTGTCATTCAATCGGCAAACTCGCCCTTTTCCACTCCGGCATGCCGTCCTTTAAGCGAGATACTTTGTAACCGGAATCTCTTAAAATTTTTACCGCCTCGACCGACAGTACGCAATAGGGTCCG
Organism: Candidatus Zhuqueibacterota bacterium RBG_16_48_16; assembly: GCA_001771235.1. Taxonomy (GTDB): domain Bacteria; phylum Zhuqueibacterota; class Zhuqueibacteria; order Residuimicrobiales; family Sediminimicrobiaceae; genus Sediminimicrobium. The sequence goes on along the minus strand of METF01000231.1, from coordinate 10,933 downwards.
CGACAGTAGGCCACGACCTCATGCTCGTGTGGAATTTCATCCAATCGTTCTTTTAGCTCCGCCAATGGAATCGACAGCGCCGCCGGGATATGCGCCTGCCGGTATTCTTCCGGTGGCCGGACATCGATGACCGTGACATCGTGATTGCGGATGCGGTTCCAGAGCTCATCCCTGTTGATGGGTTCCATTTTGTCGCGCTCATCAAAAAACAGCTTTGTAACCTCGCGGATTTCGGCGATGCGGTTTTCGGCCAGGGATTGCAAGTTTTTCCAGCATTGAAATACATCATCGTCGGCCAGACGGTAAAAGATACGCACACCTTCGCGCCGGCTTTGGATTAGCCTGGCGGTCTTGAGTACTTGCAGGTGTCTGGAAGTATTGGCAATGGTCATGCCCACCTGCCTGGCCAGGGAGTCCACGTCCCGCTCGCCCTGCGCCAACACGTCGATCATCTCCAGCCGTTTGGGGCTGGCGAATGCGTAGGCGATTCTGGCGAATTGATCAAATACGGCGTCTTTGAATTCTCTTCCGGTCATATCCTCTTCCTGTCACATTAATAAATTATTCAATTAATAAATTGATTAATATATTAATTATTGTTTAAATGTCAACAAATACTTTTACTAAAAAATTTCTTGACAAAATAAAATATATTTTTATATTTAAGCATTCACTTAAATACTTAAATGATCTGAAACAATGACCATGAATTTAGAACCTGCCGAAATATTTAAAATACTGGGCGTTGATACAAGGGTGAAGATCATCAACCTGTTAAAGGCAAGAGGCCCTCTTGGCGCTAACGAGATTGCCTCCCAGCTTCGTATAACGTCATCGGCGGTGTCGCAACACCTCAAGATATTAAAACACGCCGGCCTGGTGCGAAATGAGCGCAAAGGTTACTGGATTCCCTACGAGATTGATCATGTTGCTTTGGCGCAATGCAAGGAACTTGTAACAAACGTCTGCAACTGTGGCTGCAGGGGAACATGCCAGGCCCAGGGCCAGGGAGCAAGGAGCGCGGAAGAATATCTTGCCGTTCTGAGAAAAAGAGAGAATGAGCTTCTGGAGGAGCTCGAGGCAGTGCAGGCCAGGATCAGGGAAATGCAAGACAACGCCTAGTCTCTTTTTTTTGTCATGTATGTTAGTAATTGCTAAAATACTAAATCAGAAATATTTTTTTAACAGAAATGGAGAAGAACAACCGTGGAAAAGAGTAGCAATGCCATAGAACAGCAAATGGAGATTCGGGAGCTTGTTTCGCAAATCGCCAAAGAGCGATTGGCCCCTTTAGCCTCGGAAAATGATCGATCAGGGACATTCCCTGAAGAAGCCATTCGTGTCCTCGGAGAAGCGGGACTGCCCGGCTTGATTATTTCCGAGGCGTACGGCGGCGTTGGCGAAGTCAGATCGACTTTTGCGGCTGTGGTGCAGGAGCTTGCGAAGGGCTGCGCATCGACAGCGCTCATCTACACCTCTCACTCGGTTGTGGCAAAGGCTATTGAGATCGCTGGAAGCGACGCTCTAAGGGAAAAATGGCTGCCGGAAATGCTGCGCTGCCGGGCGCTCGGAGCCTTTGCCGTTCACGAGCGGGATTCAGGAAGCAATTCCGGCGCAATAGCAACAAAGGCTGTCAGAAATGGCGGTTCATACATAGTAAATGGCTCCAAATTCTTTATCACTTCCGGAGGCGAAGCTGATGTTTACCTGGTTCTGGTCAGGACCGATCCGGCAAAAGGTTCACAGGGACTGAGCGCCTTGCTCATCGAGAAAAATGCACCCGGCCTTTCTTTTGGTCGAGTTGAAGACAAGATGGGACTGAGGAGCACCTCGTCTAGGGAAATGTTTTTTAGCGACTGCCGGGTTCCCGCAGAAAACCTCATCGGCGCCGAAGGAGAAGGGCAACAGGTTTTAGGCAAATCCGTTGTAGGGTGGGGGTTCTATGGAGCAGCCGCCATATCGGTCGGCGTGGCGAAAGCGGCTTTGGAGATAGCCGTGAGGCATGCCAAAGAGCGAGTCATTGCCGGCCAGCCCATTGGCACTCACCATGCCGTTCAGTTTATGATTTCAAAAATGATGCTCGGGAGCGAGTCAGCAGAAGCGTATCTCGAAGCCTGTGCTGCAAAAGCTGATGCTTCCCCCGAATCGGCTGCTTTGCACGGCTTTAAGGCAAAGCTTTTTGCATCCGAGATGGCGTTAGAGGTCACCGATAAGGCGATACAAGTTCTCGGAGGCCATGGGTATTGTCGCGATTATGTCGTTGAGCGACTTTTCCGCGATGCGCGGGGGCTTACACTGCATTTCAAAACATCAGAATGGCTCCGGCAGGATGTTGCCAGGGCGGCATTGGGGCTGTAAGGAATTGCAATTAGTGAAGGATTACGCCTATAAATTCGAAGAAATATACATCTGAGATGAAAGGAGGTGATAGAGAATGTGTCAGCCAAGAGAGAGCCAGCAGCTCGGGCATGGGCCCGGGTGCAGTTGCGGATGCTGCGGAAGCGGCTCGCAGTTCCGTCGTTTCTATACGACTGAGGAAGAATTGGACCGTCTAAAAAGCTACAAAGATGAGCTGGAAAAGGAGCTCGCCGGCGTCCAGGAACGGATCAGTCAGTATAAAGGATAACAAGTTGGATTGACAAATAGGCCCATCATAAAAATTGTCTCTTAATAACTTGTTGCTGATTTATTCAAAAAAGCCCGGCAGATCTATGTGCCGGGCTTTTAATAAAATTTCCGGTGACTATTCAGGTGTTGTCCTGGAAAAGGCAAAACGATTTTGGACAAAACTATTTGAGAGCCGCCCTTGAGTATTGTCTTTAATGCCACCTTACCATGATTGAAATTTATCCAAACTGGTTCTATCTATCTTTATCTGGTAGAGCTAATTGTTTTGCCCTAAATAGTTTTGCCTTTCAGCGTCTGCCTGAATAGTTACAATTTTCGAGATTGAGGCGCGCCCGGCTTTCTTTGTCTTTCTTCCAAAATGGCTTCTAATTCCGCAATAGCTTCAAAATCCCTGGGCCGACCGGCAGCGCGTTTTATGCGAATCAACCTTTCCAGCCCCAGGCAAAGACACTTTACCCCAAACACTTCTATTTCCTCAGAGTGTGGCAACAAATCTTCAAAAGTCCCGCCTCCAATAACTTCACCCAGCAGATCTAAATTCCCCAGGTCGGTTGTCAAAGTAAAGTTTAATCCTTTCCGAACCGTTTCTAAATCGAATACAAATGGCAGGTCTGGTGGGGCTCCTCGCAGATACGGTGAATAAGGCGCCAAAGCCTGCACCAGGCGCATAATATTTTCTTCACCACGGGCATAGACCACGTCCAAGTCAAACGTCAGCCGGGCTGAGCCATGCACAATCGCTGCTACGCCACCTATTATCACAAATTTTACCTGGTGATGAACCAGGATTGGGATTAATCTTTTAAAATCATAGGTCATCAAGTTTTCCCTCGACCTTTGATTTATGAGCCTTCTTGCCAGCCTCTCGAATCTCAAAGGCAAATTCCTGGAAATTCTGTAAATTAAGAAGACGCTGTTCCGCCGTGAGCTTGAGATTCTCGTGAATAAGCGTTCTGTCAATATCTTTTTTGTAGATATTAATTATGGCCTGAACAGAATCTATTGCAGTTTTATGTGGCATGGATTTATACCAGGAGCTTCGTCGCTACGATTAAAATACCAGTTACTTTTTACGCACCTAAAATAAAAGAAATTTGGCTCTAAAACAAGAGCGAAAAAAACAATTGAGTAAAACTTCACTCATGGGTGGAATTTGTATTCTGACACACAAGGAAGTTCCTGCATCTGCCGGAATGACGCGCTAAACTTGAGCGGCCGGCGATTGGTTACTAAATTGAGGTTGACAATGAAATTCGAACCTTTTATATTGAACCAAATTAACAATGGAGAGATGATGGCTGACATAACCGTTGACGAAAAGCGTCTTGGCGAGCTAATTGACGAAGCGATACAGAAGCATCTCAGATTGACGCTTGAAGACATGGAAGAAGTGCGTCGCTCGCCGGCAGCCGCAATCGTTCGCTTGGAAACACGTGGAAGCAATTGAAAAAACGATGGCAACAAAGGCTGATATTGCAGAACTGCGAGCCGAATTTAATGAGCGTATAAGCCAATTGGATTCGAGCCTAAGCGGGCGATTAAGCCAATTGGATTCGAAACTGAGCAAGCACGTTGGAAATGTAGAGACCACATTGGGCGAGCGCATTGGAAATATAGAGACCACATTGGGCGTGCGCATCGCAAAATTAGAAACCGGCCAGAAACTGATGTTCAGCGTGTTTTTATCTCTGTTTGGCGGCATCATTGCCATGCTTGTCAAATTGGTTTTTTTCCCATGATTTTCCCAACATTTGGATTTGATATCCGCTAAATAAGCAAAAGCAAATAGCCCAACAACGCCCCGCCGGCAATAATCCAACCGGAGCCAACCTTTCGCCAAAAAAGAGTCATGGCGGCGCTGGGGACAAAAATAATTCCGGCTTTCCATTCCAAAAGAACCTGGCTGCCCAGCATTAACAGGACGGCTGCCATCAATCCCACAGCACTGACGTTGACGGCATGCAAAAAGCGGGCGGAGATGCGGGACTTCCGTAATTTCGGCACCAGCGGATTTAACAGCACAACAAAGATAAACGAAGGCAGGAAAATGCCCGCCGTGGCGACCAGCGCGCCCAAGCCCCCTTGAATTACATATCCAATAAATGTGGCCGTGGACAGCACCGGCCCCGGCGTGAATTGCCCAATGGCGATGGCGTCCAGCAACTGTTGTCGGGTCAGCCAGCCCAGTCCTTGAACCAACTCCCCATCCAGGTAAGCAATTAGCACGTAGCCGCTGCCGAACAGCACCGAGCCGATCTTGAGAAATATCAGTCCCAGTTTTGCCAGCGAAATAGCGCCAGCGATTGTGGCCGCATTTTCAGCAACCAGCGCCAGCGTCCTGCGGGGCATTTGCAGCGAAAGGGCGCACAGTGTCGTAAGGATCAGCCCGGATCCCTTTTGTCCCCCAGTACGCTTCCATTTATCCATAAGAAGCAGCCAGGCCATGCCAATAATTCCGCCTGTGAGAATGGCCAAAACCTCATTTACGCCGCTCATGGCAAGCCCGGCTACAACCAGTCCGATGACAGCCAACTGCCAGCTTTTTGCCGCACTTTGTCCCAGCCGCCAGACGGCGGCAATAATGATGGCCAGCACAGCCGGTTTTATTCCAAATAGAAAAGGTGCAACCTGCGGCACCTGGCCGTATTGGACATAGAACCAGGCAAAGCCGAGCGTAATGAGTGAGGCAGGTAAAATGAAGCACACACCAGCCACAAGCAGCCCTTTCCAGCCGGCGCGGTGAAAGCCCACGTGGATGGCCATTTCCGTAGAATTGGGCCCGGGAATCAGGTTGGTGGCGCCCACCAGGTCGAGGAAATGTTCGCGGCTCATCCAGCGGCGCCTGACCACCACTTCGTCCTCCATCATGGCGATGTGGGCTGCAGGACCACCAAAAGCGGTAAAGCCGAGGCGGAGGAAAAGTGCAGCAAGCTCCTTTAGCCCACCTATTCTGCTTTTCTCTTTACTCATGAATCGAAGGCTTTTTATCAGGCTGCAAAAGCGCATCCAGGGACCAGCCACCTGCGCCAATGAGGAGCAGGAAAATGGCACCCAGCAACATGGCGAAATCGGTGCGGGCTTCGTGCGCCATCTGCCAAAATCCCTCATTCAACAAAATGGGAATCTTGGTGGTAGCAATCGCCACCAACATATTGATGATCATCGGGATGGCGGCCAGACGGCTGAGCAATCCAACAAGAATGAGTAGGCCACAGGCCACTTCGAACACGGCAACGAAATAGGCCAGGAACTCCGGAGCCGGCAGGCCGATTTTGATGAACCTTCCGACGCCGCGAGCCGCCGGAAACAGGAATTTCTGGATGCCTTCGGATAAAAATACAGCGCCAACAATCAGCCGAATCAAGATCACAGCGCGCGGCGCGGATGCATTGGAAGCCCATTTCAAAAGTCCTTGCATTCCGGCCTCCTCTCATATTTTCGGGGTGAATTGGGAGAGGTCGTAAATTCCCAGCGTTTTTTCAATGGAAGCTACCTGGTCGATAATTGTTGCGAAACCATCATCGCCAAACAGCTCGTGCTCCTTATCTTCGAATTCCTCGCCCAACGAGTCGTACTCATTCTGCGATACAATCTGCTTAAAAGCCGGAAACAATATGGTATCCTCCCTGGCCTCGTGCGGATGGTACATTCTAATGAACGAGTTCATATTTTCTCTTAGCCGTCTTTTGTCTTCTTCCTTGATCTTATTCTTTAAAAGCTGCAATATCTTATCCGTCA
>METF01000231.1:0-4519 GCA_001771235.1 Candidatus Zhuqueibacterota bacterium RBG_16_48_16 | reverse complement strand
ACCATGGAATTCGCTTTTTTGAATCGGGGAAACAGGTAGTTCTCTTCAAGTTTTTCAGAAAATTCTCCTTTCGATTTCAGAGGCTGACGGCGGAACCGTCAGCCTCTGAAAAAATGTAAGCCTGCATCTCTAAAAAAACACAAAAAACTCTGTTGTGATGCGGTTATCATCAATGTCACCTGGACGTTGAAAGAGCTGATATTCCGCGCTCAGCCTGAGGAAGGTCAGCACCTGTTTCATCATCCCGACGGTATAGGCGTGAGTGGTGTTGTCACTGACGCGATTTGTGGGACGGAACTGATCATAGCGGGTGCTCACGTAAAATTGATTTCCAAGCCTTTTATCCAAACCCACCAGGAAACCGATGTTTTGATCGTTGGGATCGCCGCCGGGAACATCATCATAACCGAGAAGAACGCCGCCGTTCAGACGAATGTCTTCAAAGTTCTGCTGATTGTTCAATGCCAGGGTGCCGAACAAGCCGAGCCGGTCGAATGAAATATCTCCGGAGGACGATGGCGCCGTTCCATGATAGTAGACCGCGGCAAGCGAGGTGTTGGTTTTTTGTCCGAACAGGTTTTCCACCATAGCGCTAAAATCCTTCTGCGAATTCAAGTCCTGCTGGCCAACAGGCCGGCCATTACCCCGGTCATCGATGCCGTTGGTGACAAAAACGCGAACCAGGGTGCGGTTTTTATTGAAGCCATAACCCAATTCTATCCCACGCTGATCCGTAGTTAATCCAAATAAATGGGCTTTGCTTGAAACGGCAATGTCTGTCGAGAGCGTTTTTGGCCGGTCCAATGAACCGACGCCCTGGCGGACAAAGCGTATATGCCCCACTTTGATGTAGCCGTAGCCGTTAGGAGTGCCATAGATCAGCGTTCCTTGCGCCAGCACATTCGGCTCAAAACCTTCTTCGAATTCCGTTTCAAAAAATATCGTCAGATATTGGTTCACCGGTCCCAGGTAATAGAATGTCATGTCGTTATAGCGAAATTCATTTCTAGTATCATGATCGGTTACTTTCTGAACAGCATATCGCGTACGGCCACGGACGCTAATGACATCACTCATATCGTGAGACCACGGATCGACAGCGCCTTCCGGCACCTCGGTCAGAGAAGCGAGAAACAGGACGACCAGATCATAATCCTGCGGGGATAATTCCTGGGCGGATTCTGCGCCAGGATGGTCTTCGCTCCCGATAAAAGTGGCTAATTGCTCCCGGCTCATTTTAGAGCCAACACCCTGTAAAGGATTTCCGCCTCCTCCCGGCTGAATCGAATGGCAGCTCATGCAATTGGCTTTGTCCATGGTTTTCATGGCCTCAGCCGCTTGAGGAAATGGCTGTTGACTCTGTGACGCAGGTTTTGTCTTTTCCGTTTTTAATTCATTGGCAAATCGATAGCCCAGGCGCCTGAATTCAATGCCGGTGCGGGTCAACTGCGGCGGCACAGTATGGCAGGTGGCACAATCCAGCTTGTACTTGCGGGAAAAATTCGGGTTGGCTGAGGTCATATTCGGCGATAACAATCCGAACATCAGAAACCCATAAAAGCAGAGATACAAAAACGACCGACTTGATCTCATGTAAATCTCCTTTCGTTAAAAGATACAGTTTTTTTTAAAACTTCGAAGCCTAATAAATCCATCGCCACAACAGAATCGTGAAAAAGAAAATCGAACCGTAAGCGACAGGAATGAGATAATATAATTTCCGGCGCACTCCCTCGCCAAAAAGTTTCCGATTCACTTGATGGATGATTGCAAAACTTAATACAATTCCTCCGGCAATGAAGAGAGTGATTGACATGCTAACAACAAAATTTACCCAGGCTGGATTCGCAGCCAGTGTAATCTTTTGCTCAAGAAAAAGGCGTGTAGTGTTCATTCCGCTGACATCTGAAAAAACATGCTGAAAGTAAGGAAGACGGGAAGAGATTTTCAATACACCCTTGCTCAAATGGGCCGCCGCTATTATGGGCAGAAAGGCTAACGAATAATACTTGGTGAAGCTTGAAAAGGAAATTTTTAAACCAGACAGCCAGGAGAGTAAAAACGGAATAAGCCAAAGAACAAAGGGCAGCTCAAAAAAAATGACCATCGCATAAACCAGTCCCGCAACGGCAGTGTTTTCCCATGGCAGATTGCTCAGGATCAGATTCGGCACATAATTGAGCAAGCCATCGGTGACTCGCCATTCCGAGAGAATTTCGCTGATCACGAATCCGGAAACCAGCAGCACAAAAAAGGCTTCGGCGTTTTTTAACGGTTTTACTGAAAGCAAATCCTTTGCGAAACCGATGTACCGCAAGCCAGGATTAGGTCTCCCATTGGCCCCGCTCGGCTGGTATTTGTCACAGGTCTTTAGACATCCTGCGCAGAGAATGCAATAATCATTTTGATCCAGTTTTCCCGGGTACAAATCCACACCGCAGCTTTTATTGATTAAATCATAGCGGTGCTTCGTGCGGACGCATGATTTGTCCTTGCAGTTTCGGCAAATATCCGGATCGGCGACCCGCCATCCCAATGGTGAAAGTCTGGAATAAAGTCCCAGCAAATAACCCACAGGACACACATAGCGGCAGAATGTATTTTTTTCATAAATCAAACCAACCACTATCGACACCGAAACAATGGCGAGGAGATAAAACGCCATAGAGGTGGGATTCCGATGCACTTTGAAGACCTGGATACCCACAAACAAAATGAGCAGGTAAAACAGGGTAATCGCCCAGCCGGAAAGCAGCCATTTGGGGCGTTTCTTCTTTAGTCCAATTTTGGCAAAAAAGGAGGTGATCAGTTCCACCGGGCAAATAAGGCACCACTGCCTGCCCAGGAAAATGGCGCTGAAGACAATCAGCGGCCACCAATAACACCAGACCAGTAAATTGCCCAGGTTAAAATTGCGTAATTGCACCAGAAAATCCGCGTCATTTGAGCTGGCCAACAAACCCAATACGATCAGTCCAAGGAGTGCGAAAAGACTTATGATTTTGAAAACCAAAGGCCAGGCATCCTTTTGCAAGAGCCTGTTTATTTTGTCCAACATTCCACCTTCCAAAACATTTCTCTAAAAAATCAAGTCGTTATTATTAATCTTCAAACAATTCCTCCACCAGCTCCTTGGCTTTGATCTTCGCCTGGGCAAGCGCCTCCCGCCCTTTTTTCGTGATGGTGTAATACTTGCGCAGCTTGCCACCCACATTTTCCTGGTACGATTCGAGGTAGCCGGATTCCTCTAATTTGTGGAAAACAGGATACAACGTGCCGAAGGAGATTTCATAGCCATGACGCTTGAGCTCGTTTTGAAATTCCTGCCCGTAAACAGGTTCTTTGTCGGCGTGGTAAAGAATGTGTACTCTGATAAAACCCAGGAATAAATCTTTCAGTAAATCTTCGGACATGAGTTTTTCTCCCTTTGTTTGATGCACTTTGTCGTTCTATAAGAAAGCTTCGCTCTCTTGCGACGAATACTTTTGCCCTGCACGGCGATGAAAATGAACACTGATCAGGAAGATAAAGAATCCTGCCAGACTGAATCCTGCAGAAGTGAAAAATGCCCAGCGGCTGCCAAAAGCGTCCCAGATGAGGCCCATGATGACCGAAGCCGGAAGCAGGGCGATTCCGATGCCCGTATTAAAGATGCCATAAGCGGTGGAGCGGCTCTCTTCTTCCACCAGGTCGGCGATATAGGCCCGCAAGACCCCTTCCGATAAACCGTAATAAACCCCATAGGCGGCAAACAGCGCCCACACCTGCCACACCGATCCGGCAATCCCGAATAGAAGATAAAGCACGGCGTAGTAGAGGAAAGAAGAAGCGATCACCGGCTGGCGTCCCACCCGATCGGATACAATTCCAAAAACCGGCGATGAAAGAGTGCAAAAAAGGTTGTATACTATCCAGATAACCGGAATGAGCGCTACTGCCAATCCCGCTTCGTGGGCTTTGAGAATGAGGAAGGCATTGGAAGAATTTCCCAGGGTAAAAACAATATTGGCCAGCAGGAACAAGAGGAATCCCTTTTGTTTCAAACCTGTGGTGTTAACGGATTCTCCACCACCAGGGTTGGCAAGCGCATTTTGGGTTGCGGCGCGCATTTCCCGGGCAAAAATAATGAAGATGAGCGCCAAAAGACCCGGCACGACGGATAGTAAAAAAACCCAGCGGACATTGTCCTCGAAAAAGTGCAGCACCAGTAATGCCAGCAGTGGTCCGCCAATAGCGCCCAGACGATCCATGCCGCGGTGAATCCCGAATGCCCGGCCCTTTCTATTTACGGAGATGGAAGTGGAAATAAGGGCATCGCGGGCCGGGTTGCGCATGGCTTTACCCATGCGGTCGGAGAATCGCACTGTTAGCACTGCCGTCCAGGTCTGAGCCAAATATAAAAACGGTTTGGAAAGCGCCGACAGGCCATAGCCGCAAAAGATGAATATCTTACGTCGTTTTACCCGGTCCGACCAGCGGCCAAATACGGTGCGAAACAAAGAAGCAGTGGCCTCAGCAA
>METF01000230.1 GCA_001771235.1 Candidatus Zhuqueibacterota bacterium RBG_16_48_16 | reverse complement strand
TAAAAAATCGCCGCGGAAGCGCCTGCTGACCACGCCGGCATTCTATTTTTTTGATTTGGGTGTGCGAAATGCCGCAGCCGAGTTGGCTCTTAACGAAGCACTGTTGAATACCATTGGCGGCCCGTTGCTGGAACATCTGGTCGGTCTGGAATTGATTCAAAAGGCGACCTATTTAGGAATGGGCTACAATGTTTCGTTCTGGCGAACCGCCAGTGGTGCCGAGGTGGATTTTATTTTTGAAACGCCTGAGGAAGATATACCCATAGAGGTCAAATGGACAGACTCGCCGTCCAGCAGAGACGCTCGTCATGTCAGGAAATTTCTCGAGTTAAATTCCGAACGGGCAAAGCGCGGATATGTAGTATGCCGAGTGCCGCAGGCACAGCAGTTGAGTGAAAATGTAATAGCACTCCCTTTCGAGGAGCTGTAGATTTTGGTTTCTGATAGTACCGATTGGCCATAAAAATACTTTCTCTGAAAGGGTGGGATCGGGGGAGACGAGGAATCCTCCGGCTCCTGAATTGTTTCGTTGACTTGGGACGATCGAAGATATAACTGTTCCTATGCAGGGGCATCACGTCATGCAAATCAGATTTATACAATCGTAAAGACAACAGAGCAAGCACAACACAAAGCATCAAAATTGTCTATCACTAGTTGACAAATTAGGTACAATATTGTATATTTGACACATGCGATTTCCAAGAAAAATATTACAAGGCATCAAATCACAGTTTGATACGAGAGAGATTGTTGTTATAACTGGCATGCGCAGGGTAGGCAAAACCACCGTGCTGCAGATGATTTACGATCAAGTTGCCAGCGATAATAAAACTTTTCTCGACCTTGAGAATGTTCTCGAGCAAAAAATATTTGAAGAAGTGGACTATAACAACATTTGGCCCAATTTGCGCTCCTACGGCATAACCAACAAAGAAAGGGCCTATATTTTTCTCGACGAAATACAGGCGATGCCGCAAATCGTAAAAGCTGTCAAATATTTGCACGATCACTACGACGTGAAATTTTTCCTGACCGGCTCAAGCAGTTTTTACCTGAAAAACCTGTTTCCGGAAAGTCTGGCGGGAAGAAAGATTGTGTTTGAGCTCTCTTCCCTTACTTTTGAAGAGTTCCTGGTTTTTAAGGGGGTCAAAAGGGAAATTCCAGCTATTCTTAAAGAAAAGGAACAACACAAGAATTTTGTTGCCTATCAAAAGACCGAAAAACTCTATAAAGAGTACCTGGCTTTTGGCGGATTTCCACAAGTCGCGTTAGCAGACGATGAGGCACAAAAGAAGCTGTACTTGAAAGATATTTTCACTTCTTATTTTGAAATGGATGTCAGAAGGATAGCTGATTTCCGTCAGATGAGTTCTTTCCGTGATATGCTGCTTTTGTTGATGCAGCGCGTTGGTTCGAAATTGGATATATCAAAGCTATCCTCCGAATTAGGAGTTTCGAGAGAAACCGTCTACTCGTATCTTGCATTTTTGGAAGGTACCTATTTTATCTTTAGAGTCCCCCCTCTTAGCCAGAATGTGGATAGAGAAGTCAGCGGCACCAAAAAGATCTATTTTTGTGACAATGGCATCATCAATCTGTTTGGTAAAGTTTCGGATGGCGCATTGCTCGAAAATGCGGTCTTTAAAAATATTCATCAGCACGGAAAAATAAATTACTACCAAAAACGCAGCGGAGCTGAAATCGATTTTATATTGCCTGATCAGAAAACCGCTTTTGAGGTGAAAAAGAGGGCATACGAGCAGGACTTTGTGAGATTGAAAAAGTTATCTGAGGCCCTGAACATAGATGAGTGCTACGTCGTTTCTCAAGATTATTCGACGGCCAGTGGGACAATTCTTGCCCAGGATTTATGATGATCGCATAAAAATCGGTGTCCTCACTTACCGCGGAAAAATGATATCGTTCCCCTCGTTCGGCCATTTGGAGCGAACATCGATCGTATCGGAGTAAACATAAAATCGATCAGCAGGCCGGTAGGGAAAAGGCTGGCCGTAGCTGAACCTGCCGTCTTCATCTTCATCCCGAAAAATTTCCAGGGTGTAGAGTCCGGGCATTACGTTTTTAAATGAATAGACGGCGTCGTTCTCGGTCCAAATAGCATACTCACCGCCTTTCTTTTCGGCGGCCCGGATGTGAAATCTCCCCTTCGCCAGGCTATCCGCATCATGAATCCGACCGGAAATTGAAGAAAGGGTATCGGGATTCAACGTTTTAAAAGATTTTTTGAAAAGCGTATCGGCGAGCGCATTGCCGGCATAATCGAACACGGAATCGACGTTCACGATAAAATTATAGTCGGTCAAGGCCCCGAGCAATGTGTCTGGATAGCAATACACTTTTCTGAGGTTTGGCCAGAGCGCTCGCAGCCCCACCTTGTTCCCTAAAGTATCCATGAGTGTTACATGCCGCAGAAATTGGGTCGTGTCCATAAAATCGGAAAACAGCAGATGGATGGACTGGTCGACGGACACCGTCTTTGTGCTGTCTTTTGGTGTCATTTCTAAAAAGGCTGGTCTTGTCGAGTCGGCGCGGTCGCTGCCGCTGAACTCCACACGACTCGAATCCGCCACTAATGGCAAGCCCCAAAGATCGGTGCCTTGTTTTACCGAAACGGTATATTTCTTCCCCGCCTGCTGAATTTTTGTCAGGACATGAAGATAAGCCGGATTGTGGCGGTCGTGGTAGAGAGCGAGAATTTCCAGGCTGTCGTCCGGCGAAAAAATGTCAACGTTGGAGATTTCTGACAAATATGTCGAATCCATCGGCTCGGAAAAAACCAGGGTCAGGTGAATTCGATCCGGAACCGAAACATCTTTCAATACCGGCGGCGTGGTGTCGCGGACAGCCACCTGAAAATTCAGGCCGCGGATCGAGTTGTTGTCTTTGGCCAATAGCACGTCTTTGCTGGCAACGCCGATGGCATCGTATTCGGGGTCGTACAGTCCGTTGCCATCCCGGTCGTTCATGGCGAAAAGGCGGTAACGGCTTAACGCCAGGTAGGACATTTTAAATCTGCCGTCGGCGCTTGCCTGGGTAATATAGATCGGCGGCGTGGCGGATGGATTCGGATCGGGCATTTCGACAATGTCATAAGCCCGGATTTGCGTACCCTCCACCCTGCCTTTGCCGTAGACGTTTCCTTCGATGACGCCATCGTCCAGATTTTCTCCGGTTGAAAATGCCAGGGAAAAGGATTCCTTCATAGCGTTATTACGGCGATCCCGGCTGCCGGTGCCTATGGTTATGACGTAGGTTCGGTTTGGCAGCAGGCCGCCGGGAATCTCTACGCGAAGCTTTTTGCCGCGCCATTTGTATTTTACCTCCTCACCGGGATACGGCGTAATAAAGATCGATTCCTCGCACGAAGGATGATCGATCCCCTCGTTAAAGATGAATTCGATCCTGGTATCCGGAGGTATAAGCGTTGAGCCGTTGGCCGGGTACGTGTCTAAAATGCGCGGAGAGGTTTTATCCACCGGTCCGCCGGGAGGAAAGCCCTGTTTGGCGCAGGCCCACAAGAGCAGCAGCCCCATGTACGGGGATATTTTAAGGAGTACTTTTTTCATTGTTTTTCAAAGAATGTGCCGCTTAAAATAACAACCGGCAGGGCCAATTTCAAGATGTTTTCTTTTTTTTCGTGTGTTTCGTGGGCTAAATAGATACTGCGACACCGATAGCAAAACATGATTCTAATCACCTCTCAGAAAGCTCTGGTTGATTATTTTGTTACAACGAAATTGTGTTTTTTGTATCAATCGGAGACATGCTCCCTCAGGGTATTTAATGGAACTCGAAAAAGGTTGTTGCTCCTGTTTTTTATAAAAAAGAACCGGTTAATTATTTAACAGTTAGCCGTACGTGGTCCGGGCAGCGCATTTTGAGAATTATAATTGATTTCGTGGAAATCGGCCCCGGATTTGCATCAAACAGCATATCGAAAAATATTAACCGGCATTTGATCGATGGGATATTCATAAAGCATTTTCAATCCAATGAAACGCAATATCATATTTATTCACCTGGTCATTTTTCTTGGTTTTTTCCGCGAAAATTACGGGCAAAGCGTAACCATATCCTGGGATGCCGTCACCAACGATGTGAACGACTCGCCCGAATCGGATGGGGTTTATTATAACATCTATTGCGAGACGTTTCCCTATTTTACCCCGGGGGCGGACAATTTTCTCGTGGCCACGCTTAACACCCAATATGTGCACACCGATTCCAGACTGGCGGACCCGAATGTGCATTTGTATTATATCGTCACGGCTGTTGATAAATGGGGAAACCAATCGGCATATTCCGAACGGGTGGGAGAGTCGGAATATGTGTTGGCCAATGTCAGGATATTTTTGCAAACATTTTACAGCGCGGCCGGCGACACCATGTCGACCAGACTGTATCGGGAGGAGCGGTTGCCGCTCGTTTCGCCGTATCAACAGGCGCCGGTTACTCTATCGAGTATGCCACAGGACATGGTTGACTGGGTGCTGGCGGAATTGGTGCGGGGAGCCGATTCGACCGTCGTTGCCAGAAAATCATTTCTGATCACAAATGCGGGAAGAATCGTTGAAAAGGATGGGAGCACAGCCCAAATCGGCTTTCCCGCCGCCGGCGACGATGATTATTATATCGTCGTTCGCCAGCGGAATCACCTGGCGGTCATGAGCGCTTCGGCGATGCCACTTTCCGCGGCGATTGCCAGCGAATATGATTTTACCTCGGCCAGCACGCAGTTTGCGGGCGATCATGGCTGCAAACAACTGAGCCAAACACGGTGGGGAATGTATTGTGGCGATTTGAACCAGGATGGCATAATTAATGCTTTGGACTATGACCAATGGCTGTCTGCTGCCTCTGCCGGTTCCACAGGCTATGTCGCTGGCGATCTGAATCTGGATTCACAGGTCACGACCGAGGATTATGTGATGTGGTATAATAACGCCGGCGCCGGTGCTGTTTCTACCGCACCGTGATGGAATTAAATCTTGAGGGGGAATGTGACCGGTCAGATATAATTTTTGCTAGAAGAAAAATGGCAAGATCCGCAAAGAAATATGTATTATTTTTGTTATTGTTTGAATTCTTTTCGTTTTCCGCTGCCCCGGGAATCGATTACATCGCAAGGCCGTTTACCTCTTCTTTTGTAGGATACGTGCCCGATGAAATTGTCGTCAAGCTCGATCGGCCCGACCTTTCCTCATCCGCCGCCCTGGGAGTGCTGCAGGATGCATCTTTAATAAACAAAAAAGCCTTTCAAAACCGCATTCAAAAAATTGGTCGCATGAAGCGCCAATTCTCTTCGATAAAGCTGAATCGACATCGCGCCGCATCGGTGAATTTATCAAAATGGTTCAGGATTACATTTACCGAAAAAATGGATGTTCTCGCTGTCGCGCAAGAAATCAAGGAGATCGATGGCGTCGTCGACGCCCAGCCGATTGGCATCCATGCCGTTGCCGCTTCGACTCCACAGGATACCTATTATTCGCTCCAGACGCATCTGAATCAAGCCAATGATGCCGATGTCGATGCGCCGGAAGCCTGGGATATCCAGCGCGGCAACAGCGACATCATCGTGGCCATTCTGGATACGGGCGTGCGCTATTTCCACAAGGACCTGGGTGGCAGCAGCGCCTCCCTGGGCAGTCCCCAAAATGCCCGCGGCAATATGTGGATCAACACAACGGAGCTGGACGGAGCAGCCTCGACCGATGACGACGGCAATTCATACAGCGACGATTGGATCGGCTGGGATTTTGTCAACGGTGTCACTTTTGGTTATCCGTTCTATTCGATAAGCGGCGAAGACTATACCACCGAGGACAACGATCCTCGTGA
>METF01000229.1:12382-17574 GCA_001771235.1 Candidatus Zhuqueibacterota bacterium RBG_16_48_16 | reverse complement strand
GTGAGATGTTGCTCTGGGGTGTACCGCTTCGATCATCGCATAAGCAACATTCTCACCGTGGAAGTATGCGACCCGGCGGTAAGCCGCGCTAAATAAATCCCGCTTGCCAATGGGCTGCTATTCTCGTCGCTACCATTCCATGTGATCGTATGATTACCGGCGTTCTGAAAGCCATTGACCAGTGTGGCTACCAGGTGCCCGGAGACGTTATAGACCTTCAAGCTGACAAGGCTGTTTTTTGCCAGATTGTATGAAATCGTTGTAGAGGGATTGAAGGGATTGGGATAATTCTGATTCAAGCGAAAATCCTGAACAGAAGCGTCCTTCGGCGATTCAACGCCGGTTGCGGGCGTCTCGGCAGGTCCCAGGTCACCTTCAAAAAGCGGGTCATAATCCCTGCTGGTGGTGAGCACAAACTTGTCGATTTTCAGGCCGCCTTCGCGCATGAACACCTGGAACACATGCTCTCCCGGCGAGTCGATATAAAATACCGGTTTTGCATTGTCCATGTTTATGCCCAGCCAGAACCATTCACCGGGGGCTTCACCATGAAAACCGATCCTATCCGTCAAATCAAGGATTTCGCCGTCTATGCCGGCGTGGTAGGAATCGTGGCTGCAATCCAGATGACTGGCACGAGTCCAGATAAACACCGAATCCGCCCTGATAAAATTGACCACATAATTCAAGACCGCTGAGTTTGCCAGGGCCGACGCGGCATCTGCAAAGACGGCGGCATCCGGCAACGCTTGCATGGCGCCGGTTCCTGAAAAAAGCGCGGGTTCGGTTACAAATTCAAAATAGGAATCGGCCCCCGGGACTTGTTCCGTATAATTTTCAGCTTCCATAACAGCCAGGCCGAACTCATCGTCCTGTTGCTGGAAAGTCGTACCTTCCTGGGCGTATAATTGGCTATGAAGCAAAAAGATAAAGAGGAAAATTACAGTTGACAGGAGCTTTGTAAATTTTGGCATTTTTACTCTCCTTTACTTTTAGGGACTGTTGGGTTTCGAGCTATAGACTGGTTTGATTTTTTATTTTCTTACTCCCCTTTTTTTATATAAATGTTTTCTTATTACAACATTTAAGTAAAAATCGAATATTTTAGGCAAAATGTCAATTGTTTTTATGAGAAATTTTTTATTTTTTCTCTCAGTCGTTTTTGTTTATGGTGAAAACGATCCAATCCTCTTTTACTTCGTATTCGTATGCAAATCCGACTGATTCGACAAATTTCTTAAAAAAGGTGTTATAAAAAGTGTAGAAATCCGCTTCGGTTACCCCTCCGAATCCATCCGAGAGCCGGATGTATGAAAGTCCGAACAAGCTCATGCGACCGGTCAATGAGGACCCTGAGCTTTCGTCTATTTGTATCTCAAAGTTCTTATCCGTCTGCTGAACGCCATAGATGACGTTGATCACTTCGATGGGGCTCCTCCCGATTAAAAACTGGTAGGCAGGTATAGCCAGGCCGGCACAATATTCGCCGTATTCTTCGGCGGTCTTGCCCATAGATTTCGCGAAGGATAGACCCATGCTCAGGTACGAAACCGAGTTCATCACAGAACGATCCAGCTTTTGTTCGAGTGTCAACTGCGTGAGTCCGATGTCTTGCGCAGGAGTTTCCTGGGAAAACAAGGCGTTTGCAAAAACGATAAAAAGGATGGAGATAATGTTTCTCATTTTGTAGCCTCCCATGAAGTAAGCTGTTTAAAAAGTTGGAGCGTGAATTTTCAAGTGAAATTGAGCACAAACCACGTTCTGGCTCAATGGTTATTTGGCTAGAATGAATTCATCGGCCTTTAAAAAATAAGAACTGCGCAGGTTGTCTTTTGGTTAGATCAGACAGTAGAAAGGAGTGGAATTACGATCAAGCCACTTTTTGCATTTCTCGATTTCTCAATCGGCCCCAAGATACGAATATTGCTTTTGAAAATCAATTTCGAATTTTTCAACCGGTTGTAACCCTGACAGGGTTCGGAACCCTGTCAGGGTTTACCACACAATTTTCATTCGACCAAAACTTGTTTGAAAAACGCGACGGCGCGGGGATCGGCTGTTTGTCCCAGCCAGAACATGGCCTTTTTCCTCACTTCAGAATTCTTGTTGTGCCTGGCGATGTCCATCAACAACTCTACGGCGTGCTCTTGGTCTTTATGCTGACTGATGGCAAAGATGGCGTTTGTTTTTATTTCCGTTTCGTCATCACTTTCCGCAATATCACCCAGGGCTTCGAGGGTTTTCCTGCCGGCCATTTGTCCCAGCCAAAAGATGGCTTTCTTGCGTATCTCAAAATCGGGATCGCTGTTGGCGATTTTCACGAGCTGGTCCGTGACCTTTTCGCTACCATGCTGGCTGATGGCAAAAATGATCTGTTCTTTCATATCACGGTTCTTTTCATCTTTGAACAGCCCTGCCAGGGCGGCAAAGCTGTCGTCGCCGGGAATTTGTCCCAGCCAAAAAGCCGCGCTTTTGCGAATTTCTGCGGTTTGCTTTCCGCCTGCGATTTTCTGTAAAAAGCCTATTGTTTGCGGATGATCGTGCAGGCTGATGACGAATATCGCCGGCTCGATAACCCGCTCAGTGTACTCTTTATTTTGAATGATCCCCGCCAGATACTCAAAACTACCGTTGGTTTCCTGCTCACCGAGCCAGAAAACCGGGTACTCCTTAAACATCTTTCGGCTGCGAAAATGGATCAGCTTGATCCTGTCGACCGATAGAGATTCCGACTCGAGCAGGTAAAAAACGCCCCAATCTTCACAATCGCTTTTGATGAATTCCCTTTTCTGTGCTGATAATTTTTTCGTCGCTTCTTCATCGCCCAATTGACTCAATGCATGCAGGGCATGGGTCTTTAAATCATCCTCCTCCCGAATGACGGTTCCAGGCCCGCCTCTTGATATGCTGATGCCGCCGTCGTCATGGATACAAATGTCGTGAAAATGGATATCCTCGCGCGGCTCGAATCCGTAGCCGACCCAAAACCGGTCGCCACTGTTTTCTTTTCTGAAGCGATTCGCGGCCTGAACGATTTTTTGCGGCAAATCCGCACCACTTTCTATTTTTGTGAAATAATCCGGCAGGTTATTTTCTTCCTGCGGCCATGCCGCCTGGAAAAAATAGCCGCTATGCCAAAGCAGGGCCAGTAGCAAGCTTTTAACGAGTCCGGTTTTTATGGGATGTGAGTTCATTCATCTCTCCCTTATTAGTGCATCAATTCTTATTCCTGCCAAGTCGGAACCAATTTGGAACGCGGATTGAACGGAGGCAACGGGTTCAAGTGGGTTTGTTATTCCAAACCAGGACTACGGCGAAACTTTTTATGTCAATCCCTTAAGGAATGACTTATGGTTTGTCGGGCGCCTCGTTCTAGTCGGCCGAATGCCTCCTGCCGTGTCCTGAATTCAGCGTAACTGTCATTCTCTTGAGAATCTTTGTAACTGTGTCATCGTACCCGCCGTAATGGCCTTTTTTAGGAGGAACTCCCATATCAGCCTGCGTTTTTTTCAATTTGTGCACTCTTGACAAGGATTCCTAAAGGAATGACATCCTCTTTTTAGTAAAAGAAATTGATAGATCTATATTCCACTCTGAACTTTCGCTGTAGTACTAGTATATCACTGGTTGATGATCTCCACCAAAGCATCGCGGGCTTTATCACTGTCTGACTGGCCCAGCCAGAAAATGGCTTTTTTCCTGAGATCGAGAGCCGATTCATTTTTTGCCACATCGATCAAAAAGTCGACGGCCTCAGCCGAACCGACCTGGCTTGCCGCAAAAAGAATATGCTCCCCGGCTTTCGGATTGGAGGTGGTTTTATAGATATTGATGAGTCTGGACAAGCTCGTTGCGCTGCCCTCCTGGCCGATCCAAAAAATAGCCTTTTCCTGGACGTCCGGATTGGCATCGTCTTTGGCGAATCCTTCGAGAATCGACAGGGCCTGCTCGCCGCCGATCTGGCTGATGGCAAAAATGATCTTTTCTTTTGCCTGGGAATTCTTTGTGCTTTTGTAGATATCCAAAAGCGTATTCAAGCTCTGGGAGCCGCCTTCCTGGCCGATCCAAAAAATCGCCTTTTCCTGAAGCTCCGGCTCGGCATCGTTCCTGGCCGCACTTTGCAGTGCTTTGATCGCTTCTGCGCCGCCGATCTGGCTGATGGCAAATATAGCTTTTTCTTTTACATTCCTGCTGCTTTTAGGGGAGTTTAAAACATCGACCAAAACGGGCAACGCCTCTTCGCTGTCCAGTTGGCCTAATGCCGTCAATGCGGCAAGCTTGACATCCTCATCCGGGTCTTCTCCAGATTCCTGCAGATAGACTTTATAGCGCGGCTTGCCCTGGCTGTACAGCTTTTTCGCAAGTTTTACCATGTTGGCTTTGGCGTCGTCAGCCCATTCCGAATTGGGATAGGAATCGACAACGAACTTGTTGGCTTCGAACGCTTTTTCATCGTTCTTTGCCTCTTTTTCCAGGCTGTAAGCTATCCAGAAATAGCTCTCGGCCACAAACGAGCTTTGGGGATACTTGTTGGTAATCTCTTTGAATGCGGCGATCGCTTGCTGGTATCTATCATCGTACATCAGCTCTTTTGCTTTTTTAAGGCTTTCATAAGCCGGGTCGGACTGCAGTGCCGCGGGTGCCAGCATCAGGTTCAATGGTGGGAATTCGGCCGGTGATAGCGACGAAAAAGTGAACAAAAGAAAACAGCATGTCAATACCAGGCCAGAGATTGCTTTCTTGATTGTTTTCATTTTATGACTCCATCTGTTTATTGCTTTTTTCTTTTCTCTCCGGATGGCTCCGGACTTTATTCAAATCATGCACATTGATTTTGAGCAAAAGTCCTTTGCGGTCGATGCCGCTTTTAATCAGCTCGATACTTTCAAGGTCATGCTGTTGTTCCAGATTGGCTATTTGCAGGAGGATCAATTCAAGCTCCTCGACCAGCAGCTTGATTTGTTCATCCTGGCCCGGCGATAGATTTTCTTTGATAAAAGAAGCCTCATTGATGAGCTTTCGGGCCATCGTTTTTTCGGATCGCCAATCCATTTTTTCGGCTTCGGACGAATCCGCGTTGACCAGACCGAGAAACAGGATTCTTGATTTTTCCACGTAATCATCGGCGCGAATTTGAACCAGTTGAATGGCCGTTTTCGGAATGGCGTCATGTTGGGAAATATTTTGCTCCC
>METF01000229.1:12241-12360 GCA_001771235.1 Candidatus Zhuqueibacterota bacterium RBG_16_48_16 | reverse complement strand
GCCGATGAAGACGCCCGCCAGCAGCACAACCGCAACGCCGACGATTCGCAGGGCCGGGAGCGGAATGGGCAGACTGTTTTCAAATCTGTTTTTTAACGTAAACAATCCGGCCTTGACCC
>METF01000229.1:9395-12234 GCA_001771235.1 Candidatus Zhuqueibacterota bacterium RBG_16_48_16 | reverse complement strand
AATGGGCTCGTCCGTCGAATCCAACTCCACAGCGATTTTGCTCCACAAGGAATCCGGCGCTGCGACCCTGTCCAGGGAAGAGGCCTCGGCAATAATCGATCTGAAAGCTGTAACTTCCGCCTCGCAGGAGCGACATTCTTTAATATGCGCTTCAAAATCCCTTTTCTCCGAGCCGGACAGATTATTGTCGAGATAATCCGATAATCTGTCCCGGACGTTTTTACAGTTCATATTTCTTACCTTCATTGTGATTCATCGGCCTTATGCCTTTGGTTTGCTGAAAAGCCAACGACTAAAGGCTAAATGATAATAGCTAAACGCCAACAGCCAGTCGCCAGTCGCCAGCCACCAGCAGCCGACATCCGAAATAGCCATCTTTTATTACAAATGATCATGCAGCGTCACATAAGGCTCCAGCAACCGTCTCAGCTCCTTGCGCGCCCGGTGCAACTGCGATTTGGACGTCCCTTCGGATATGTTCATCATCTTGCAGATTTCATGATGCGGATAGCCTTCGATGTCATAGAGGATGAAAACCATCCTGTATCCCGCGGGCAGCGCCCGGATCGCCTTTTCCAAATAGGGCTTGAGATGGGGTCTTGCTTCTTTTGCTTTTAACGCCGGTGAATTTGCGTTCTGCAGATCGGAAAGAGTGCCGGGAAACTTTTCTTTTCGCTTTTTGTCGCTGTGAAAGTGATTGATACATACATTCATCGCCAATCTGTATAGCCAGGAAGAGAACGCCGCCTCGCCGCGAAATGAATCTATCTTGTCGAACACGCGCAAAAAAATGTTTTGCGAAATGTCCTCCGCCTCCTGGCGATTATTTGACATCCGATAGGCAATATTATAAACGCGGTCTTTATAGCGCCGGTAAAGCTCATACTGCGCCTGTCTCTCGCCCTTTTGGCACCTCTGCACAAGCTCACGGTCTTGATCAATACCTGCGAACGGTGCTTCCGCATGTTTCTTGAATAACCTTGTAGAAACGAGCGACAAATTCTACTCCATGAAGTGAGTCTGGTGAAACTCGAGTTTTCGACTTTTAAGACAATGGAAATTTGAAAAGGGTTGCCTGTAAGATACGAAATTTTGCCCTTTCGTGATACTTTTGTTATGATTGCAGCTTAAATTGAGGCCGTACTTTTCATTAACATTAACCAAAATAAAAGGTGGAAAAATGTTAGTAAAAAAACTCTTTTTCGTTTTCTTTATTGCGGCCCTGGTTTTTGTAACTGGCTGCAAAGACGATGACTCGCCAATGGAGCCTGAAAAGATGCCCGATGATTACGTCGCCAATACCGTGACCAGCGTGCATGATTGGCCAAGCGCGCAAAATGCGAATGTGCTCGCCATGGGTGCCGCTTGGGTAAATTGTCCGAGTGTATCGGTGAATTAGGACTAGACAAAGTTCTCGTTGTCATTCGGGAAGAATCTTTGTGTTTATCGGCACTTTACTCAGAATAGACAAGATTCCTCCCGAATGACACGCTTCTTTTTTTAAGCAAATTGGCACTCTATTATTCAAAACAAAAACCTGGTGGTAGTGTCAGTCCACCCTTGTCCTACCTGTGAGTGAGATACTGAGCGCCCTTCTTAGAGAACGGACGAGAACCTTAATTCCCTGGGACACAAATGCCACAAATACGGGCCACTTTTTTATATATTTTCCCCCGGCTCCATTTTCTCGATAAACCTGGTTCAGCCGGGCTAATAACAGGGGATAAAGGGACAATTATAATCTAAAAATAGCCTCAATTTCCCCGGCTTTTCAGTGAGACGATCTGTCTTAACAAAAGAGTGGCGTCTTCCGGGCTGGTATATTTATTGCTGAATAGTCAACGAATAACCCTAAAACAAAAGGGAGGAGCTTGAATTGAATTCAAAAAGAATAATCAAATCGATTCAGCGATGGCTGATAACGGCTCTCCTGGTGATCGCTGGTGTGTTTTTCAATGGCTGCGGCGAAAAAGCCAAAGTGTACAAAGTGGGAATTCTGTGCGGCTTGGATTATATAGCCGCTATACCGGATGGCTTTAAAGCAAAAATGGCCGAGCTGGGCTATGCGGAAGGAGTGAATATCAATTATGACCTCCAGCGCACAAACTTTGAGCCGGAGAAAGAAGAGCAGATTCTCAAGCAATTTGTGAAGGATAGAGTCGACCTGATTTTTACTTTTCCCACTGAAGTATCCATGGCGGCCAAGGCGATCACCCGAGGCACGGACATCCCGGTGCTTTTTTGCTTTGCCAACATTGAGGACACAGACTTGGTGGAAAATATTCGCCAGCCGGGGGAAAATATTACCGGTGTTCGCTATCCCGGCCCGGACATCGCCATCAAGCGTTTCGAGATCATGCTCGAGCTGGTGCCACAGGCCAGGCGAATGTGGATACCCTATCAACGAGGCTACCCGATTGTCGCCAGCCAGATCAAGGCGCTTCTTCCGGTCGCTGCTTCCTCCGGGGTAACGTTGGAGGAATTTCCCGCCGATGATGCCGCAGAGATTCAGGCTTTCCTGGACAAACGGGCAAAATCCGCAGATATTGGAATGGACGCCATATTATTTGTTGCCGAGCCTCTTTGCGTAACGGCCGATGCGTTTGCCGTTATGGGCAAGTTTGCCTTTGCACACAAAATACCTATCGGCGGAGCGCTGATTTCGGTTGGTGATTACGGGTCTATCTTTGGTGTGAATGTAGACATCGTCCAGGCAGGAAAGCAGGCGGCCACGCTGGCGGCTAAAATTCTTCAAGGCACACCGGCCGGCTCCATTCCGGTTGTCTCTGCCGAGAATTTTTTCGAGATCGACTACAAAGCGGCTCAACATTTCGACCTC
>METF01000229.1:0-9344 GCA_001771235.1 Candidatus Zhuqueibacterota bacterium RBG_16_48_16 | reverse complement strand
GGGAGACTTGTACAGTGATGCTAACAATGAATCTCTTCAGACAGATCAAGGACGGGTGGAAGATACGGCTTTTAAGTTTTTTGCTTATGGCCTGTGTATGTTTCATCCATTGTGAGAAACGATCACAAAAAAATAAAATATACCGCGTGGGCATTCTCTCCAGCTTTATTTCCTTCGCCGAGATAGCCGACGGCTTCAAGGCTGGAATGACAGAGCTGGGATACCTGGAAGGGGAAAACATTGTTTACGACACGCAGATCGGGCACGCCAGTGTCGAAGCGGAACGGCAAGCTGCCGACAAATTTGTGGCGGATCGTCTGGATTTGATTTTTTCATTTCCCACTGAGGCTGCCGTTGTGGCGAAAGCGGCGACACAAAACACAAACATTCCCGTGGTTTTCGCCCTGGCCGGCATTGAGGGCAATAACCTGGTCGAAAGTGTGCCCAGGCCGGGTGGCAACATCACCGGGGTGCGTTATCGCGGGCCGGACAATACGGTCAAACGTTTTGAGATATTGCGCGAGCTGGCCCCTGATATTAAAGAATTGTACGTCACCTATGACATCGATTATCCTACCAACAGGGCCGCTCTTGCGGCATTACGTCCGGTCGTTGCTTCCCTGGGTATTACATTGATAGAAAATCGCGTCAAAACGGCGGCAGAAATTGCTGCAGACCTTCAGGCTCGATCGGCATCAGGGGATATCGAGATGGATGCCATTTTGATTATGCCCGAACTTGTCTCCCAGTCGCCGGAAGGTTTTAGCGCCATTGTCGAGTTTGCCAAGGCACATAGAGTACCCATCGGCGGCGCCGTGCTGTTTACGGCAAACCTGGGCGCCGCTTTTAGCTACAGCGATGATTTCTTTGAAACCGGCAAGCTGGCGGCATCCCTTGCCGACAAGATTTTCAAAGGGACTCCGCCCGGAACGATCATGGTTGTCACACCCGATAATTATCTGAGGTTAAATCTTAAAGTCATTCAAGAGCTGGGACTGACCGTCAGTGAAGGATTATTGAACAGGGCAAGTGAGATCATTCGATAGATGCCACACTCAAAACTAAAAAAACTAAAGAAATTTCATAGCTTGAGGGCCACCCTGGCACTTGCTTTTTTGGCACTGAGCACGGTGGTGATGTTCATTTCCAGTGGCTTGAACATTTATTTCGGTCTTTTGAATCAGCAAAAGGTCATTGACGCTCAACAGGAATTCATTGCACAAAAAGCAGCCCGTTCCGTTAAAGAGTTTGTTCATAGTAAATTCAATATCCTGATTTCATGCATCGACTTTACCAACATGCACGGGGCTTCCCCGGGAGAGCAAAAGCTTGCCCTGGAAAAAGTGTTGGGTACGGAGCCGTCATTTCGCCAGTTGATGTTACTCGATCCACAGGAAAAGGAGCTGCTGAGCGTCTCCAGGCTCTCACGCATGGTTCCCATTCATTTGACAGATCAGATCGAGCAGGAGCTGTTTTCCCAGGCAAATGAGGGCAAAACATACATCAGCTCGATCACCATCGATCAAACCACTTACGAGCCACTGCTCGTGCTTGCCGTTCCGGTCACCGATGTATTCGGCGATGTCAAGGGTGTGTTGGTTGCTGAAGTGAATCTCAAGTTCTTATGGGATTTGATGGATAAAATCAAAATTGGCAGAACGGGTCTGGCTTTTGTGGTTGACATGCAGGGTTATCTCATTGCTTTCAGTGATATCAGTCGTGTATTGAAAAGGGAGAATTTAGCTTATCTGAGAGAGGTTCATGAGTTTACAACAGGCAATGAGGCCATCCATGAAGGCAGGGCGCAGATATCCAAGGGCATTCTCAACACTTATGTTTTGACAACCCACGTCCATCTGGGCACACCCAATTGGGCCCTTGTCGTTGAGTTACCGATCATGGAGGCTTATGAGACTGTTCTGCTGACGTTCACTCTTTCGATATTGGTCATGATCTTTAGTTTTATCCTGGCTATCGTATTGGCTATTCTTCTCTCAAGAAGAATCACCGGACCCATCATCGGGCTGCGCGATGCCGTGAAACAAATTGGTGAAGGCCATAAGGCCATAAAAATTGATGTCACAGCCCAAAATGAGATCGGCGAGCTGGCGACAAGCTTTAACAAGATGGTTGAAAATTTGACCAGCACCACGGTCTCGCGGGATTCATTGATAAAAGAAGTCACCAAACGCAAGCAGGCCGAAGAACAAATCAAGACCTCGCTGAAAGAGAAAGAGGTGTTGCTCAAGGAGATCCACCACCGGGTGAAAAACAATATGCAGGTCATTTCCAGCTTGCTCAGCCTTCAGTCCAGGTATATCAAAGATGAGCAGGTTCAGAAGGCGTTCCAGGAAAGCCAGGGCCGGGTCAGATCCATGGCGCTCATCCACGAAAAGTTGTATCAATCAGGAGACCTGGCGAGGGTTGACTTTGCCGAGTACATCGGCAACCTGGCGGAATACCTGTTCAGCCTATACAGTGCCGATTCGACAAAGATCGCCCTTACAACAAACGTGGATGGCGTGTCGCTGGGGATAAATTCGGCCATTCCCTGCGGCCTGATCATCAATGAGCTGGTGTCGAATTCGCTGAAACACGCTTTTCCGCGAAAAAGAAAAGGCGAGATCTGCATCGATCTCCACCGAAAGGATGGTGAGTGTGAGCTGATTGTCAGTGATGATGGTATCGGATTCCCCAAAGGACTGGACTTTCAGAAAACAGAATCGCTTGGACTCCAACTGGTCAATACCCTCACGCAGCAATTGGAAGGTTCTATCGAGCTTCACTGCAATGGCCGTGGAACGTCGTTCAAGATTATGTTTGGCAGACAGCAATAAGTCAGGCGCCAAAAGATTCTACCATGAGCGCAGGACTTGTTGCCTATGTGTGTAGGGAAAAGCAAATGCGATATTGTCGTTTACAATCAAGATTCATCAAGGTTCTTCTCATTCTTATCTTGCCGGTAAGCGGTCATTCCCAAAAGACCGATATCAAATTCAGACATTTGAACGAAGGTCTTTCTCAGAGCACTATTCTTTATATTTTCCAGGATAGTAAAGGTTTTATGTGGTTTGGCACCTATCATGGTCTGAACAGATACGATGGCACCCATTTTAAAATTTATGAAAATGTCGTTAATGACAGCTCCAGCATAAGCCACAATTGGATCAGAACTATTTATGAAGACAGCAAAAACAATCTTTGGATCGGCACTTATGGCGGCGGGCTGGACTTGTACGACAGGAATAATGACAATTTCATAAGGTATGCACACTATGATCGTGATCCTTATAGCCTGAGCAATAATTTGATCAGTTGCATTCATGAGGATTCAAAGGGTAATTTATGGATTGGTACGGTCGGAGGAGGATTAGATTTATTTGACAGGGATAAAAACAACTTTACTCATTTTAAATTCGATGATAAAGATAGCGACAACCTGGCCGATAATAATATCAATGAGATCTATGAAGACAGTCATGGAAATTTATGGATATGCAGTGGCAAGGATAAATTAAGCCGGTACGATGAAAATACCAACAGCTTTATTCGTTGTGAATTAAATCAACCTGGCGTTGACACGTCGGATATAATACGATTCACCAGTATGATCGAAGATAATACGGGCACGCTCTGGATCGGCAGTGTTGGCGGCGGGCTTTTTTCACTCCGTAGCGATAGCCTCGGACAATTCCATTTTAATCAATATCTACATGATGATAATGATAGCACAAGCTTGAGTAATAATGACATTTTAATTCTGGGCTTGGATAAGAATGATAATCTGTGGATTGGCACCGAAAATGGAGGGCTGAACTTATTTGACAGGAGAAGCAGGAATTTTTATAAATACAGACACGATCCGAATGATGAAAACAGCATCGGCAGCAATTCTATCTGGTCCATTTATAAAGACCGGGCCGGGAGAGTCTGGATTGGTACTTTTGATTCGGGGCTTGACGTGATAGATGATTACTATTATAAATTCGATTATTACCAACATAAAAAGGATACGAATAGCCTGAGCCATGATAATGTCAGAAATATACTTGAAGACGAGGATGGGAATTTATGGATCGGCATTGACGGTGGCGGGCTGAACTATTTTGAGAGAAACAAAAATTCTTTTGCTCATTATAGGCACGATACCGATGATACAAACAGTATCAGCAAAAATGCTGTTTTAGCGCTTTGTCAAGACAGTGATGATAATATCTGGGTCGGCTGCTGGGCCGGAGGTATTAGTGTGTTCGATAAAAGCAAGAAAACTTTTGCTCACTATAATTCAGCTACCGGCAGTTTGAAAAATAACAATGTTTATTCTCTGTTGTGTGATGATAAGGGCGATATATTTATTGGCACCTGGGCAGGCGGAGTTGGCTTTTACTCAGGAGAAAAAAATCAGTTTACTCATTACGTATATGACAAATTGGACAGCAGCAGCCTGACCAACAATAACATTGAATATCTTTACCAGGACAGAATGGGCAAGGTGTGGATTGCCACCTCCGGCGGCGGATTAAATCTTTTCCATAAAGATAAAACCGGTAAAGTCTCTTTCACACATTATCAACATAAATCCCAGGATGCAAACAGCCTGAGCGACAATTTTGTCCAGACGATCTTTGAAGATAGTCAAAATAATTTTTGGATTGGTACGACCAGTGGCGGATTGAATCTGATGGATAGAAAGCGCGGTACGTTCACCCATTTCAGGAAAGAAGACGGATTGCCCAGTAATACGATCTGTAGTATATTGGAGGACGATGAGGGCAATCTCTGGATCAGTACCGATAATGGATTGTCGAAATTTAATCCCAACAGCAAGAGATTCAGAAATTATGACGCAAGTGACGGACTTCCTGGCAATGAATTCAACAAAAATGCCGCCTGCAAGGGCCGAGACGGAAAATTGTTTTTTGGCAGTCGGCGGGGTCTTGTTGCATTTTATCCGGACAGCGTCTATGATAAACTTTTCATTCCTCCCGTGTACCTTACCGATTTTAAAATATTTAACGTGCCCGTAAAAATTGGCGCTCGCGGATCGCCTCTGCAGAAGCACATCAGTGAGACGAGAGAGCTAACTCTTTCCCATAAGCATTCCGTTTTTACATTCGAGTTTATCGCCTTGAACTATACTCATGGTGAAGAAAATCAATATGCTTTTATGCTGGAGGGACTGGAAAGAGAATGGAATTATGTTGGCACAAGGCACACGGCAACATATACAAACCTGGATGCCGGCCAATATGTGTTTAGAGTAAAAGCGGCCAATGATGACGGTGTTTGGAACGAAAAGGGGCTATCGTTGAAAATAACGGTGACGCCGCCGTTCTGGCAGACCTGGTGGTTCAGGGGCTTTGGTATAGCGGCTCTTTTCCTGTTGTTTGGGACCGTTTACTGGAGCCGAACGCGATCCATCAGAATCAGAAACAAATTGCTCGAAGTAAGAGTGGCAGAACGTACGGGTGAGCTGCATCAGGAAATCATTGAACGCAAGCGGGTAGAGGAGTCGCTGCGCAAAGCGCACGATGACCTGGAAATCAGGGTGGCAGAACGCACGGCTGAGCTGGCGACAGCAAACCAGACCTTGCACGTAGAAATATCAGAGCGAAAAAAAGCTGAAACACAAATCACAAACTCCCTAAAAGAGAAAGAGGTGTTGCTCAAGGAGATCCACCACCGGGTGAAAAACAATATGCAGGTCATTTCCAGCTTGCTCAGCCTTCAGTCCAGGTATATCCAAGATGAACAGGTTCAGAAGGCGTTCATGGAGAGCCAGGGCCGGGTGCGCTCCATGGCGCTCATCCACGAAAAGCTGTATCAATCAGAAGACCTGTCAAGAATCGATTTTGCCGAGTACGTCCGCAACCTGGCGGACTATTTGTCCAGCTCCTACGGGGTCAATTCAGCAAAGATCGCTCTCAAGACCGATGTCGATGGTATGTCATTGGGCATCAATACGGCCATTCCCTGCGGCCTGATCATCAATGAGCTGGTGTCGAATTCACTGAAACACGCTTTTCCGGGCGACAGAAATGGAGAGATTCGCATCGATTTTCACCAAAGCGATGGTGAGTATGAGCTGGTGGTCAGCGATAATGGCGTTGGCCTTCCAAAGGATGTGGATTTTCGCAATGCGGAATCATTGGGTTTGCAACTGGTGAACAGTTTGACCAATCAACTAGACGGTACTATCGAGATAGAAGATGGTGATGGTGTGTCATTCAGGATTGTATTTGCAGATACCTAGTAGTACAGCGAAGTTTTTTTACTAGACAAGAGATTTTGCACTCGAGACAAAATGATTAAGGACAAGATTATTTCTTAAAATTATTTTGTCCTTAGAATCTTAGTAGTTCATTTTCAGAATTATTTGTCGGGTTATGGAAAAAGTAAGCAAGTTCGTAGTCCAGCCTTTAGGCTGAAATTAGCAAGCCAAAGCTTGAACTACAAACAAGAAACCCAACAGGTACTTATGAAATGGAGCACTTTGCAGATTATGAAAATTAACTCAATCCTAAACCTTATTACCTCATTTCAATTTTTGTGGAACCGAATACACGAGAACTGAGAAACGGGAGATTCATAAAAATGAGCGCGAGAAATATTTTTTGGGATAATAAAATCTTTTTCCTCATTTCAATAGCGATTCTTATCTGCGGCATCGCGGGCCTGTCCTGGTTTTTCTTTACAGGGGGAGATGATAAAGGCTTTCAAATAGTTCCAGGCAAAATTGATGTCAAAAATAATTATCGCGCATCGGGCACGGAAGTGGGTACAGGATGGAGCATCAAAGAAAATCCGGCCGAAGCCGTGCAAGAGGCCTTCCATATCGCATTAAGTGGCAAGAAGAATCCTTCACCTGAAACGGCGCTCATTTTTACCCATGGTTATAATGACCGTGACATAGACGCCATTCTCTCCACAGCTACGGCACTGTTTGAGAACAGGATAAAGATCTACGGCGCATCATCCTTTGACAGTCGGGTCATGACGGATAAGGGTATCGTAAAAGTGACTGACGGCGAGCCTGACCAGAGCCGCATGCTGGGTAAAAAGGCACTTGTGGCCATGACGATAGCATCAAAAGACATCACCTTTGGGGTGGGTAGCGCCGATTATGGCAAGTATCCCTCCAAAAGTGAGGCTGCAAGGGCGGCCATTCTTGAGGCCATAAAAGACGCCGGACAGCCTGTGGACGCGGCACCCCGGGTTGTTTTGATGAGCTCATTTTTTGAAGGGGAGGTACAGGCCATTGAGGGAATTGAAAATGTTGTTGGCAGCGATACGCCGGTGTTTGGCGGGAATCGCCAGTATTCAATGACCAGCTCTTTCGGCATGAGCCAGGTCATCGAGAATGGGATTTCCACACTCGCCATATACACCGATCTGCCGGTGGGGTACGCTTTCGAAGGAGGCTTTGAGATCAAAGATGTCTGTACCGGCGTTGTCACAAAAAGAAATGGCGATCGCATATTGGAAATCGATAGCCGGCCGGCATTGGAGGTCTATGACGAATGGCTCGATGGCGAGGTCATAAAGGCGATGGAAAACGGTAATGAAAATTCGTACAAGCTGACGTTCCTGAATCCTCTCTGTAAAAGATTTACCTCCCCGAACCAACAGGTCTATTTCCTGTTCGGCGTGCCGTCGCCGAAGGAAGACAAAACAATCGGCATAAATTTTGAGGTTCGTGAGGGGGACAGAATTTACCAGAGCCGCGGGACGTGGGAGATACTCTTGAACCGGATTGGCAATCTGCCGCGAATTGCCAAATCAAATGACAATATTGGACCGGAGACGGATATCATTCTGGGCATAGGCCACTTTTGCGCCGGAATAATGTCCGTTATTCCGGAGACGGAAAAAGACAAGATCCCCATCCTGATCAACTATGGGATGGATGGTGCTCCATCCATCGTCTCATTTACCGCGGGTGAGCAAGGCCATTTCCCCGGCGTCGGCAACAAGGCTGGCCATCTTTTGTCATCATTTCTGGTGATCGGAGAGAAGCGGTGAAGCTGTTTTGGAAAATATGCACTGTCGTTTTTATCTCGTTTGTGGCGACAGTATCCGTCATCTCCTATATCTTTTATGTCAGGCAGGTATCCGAGGCAAAGGTGCGCATCCTGAAAGAAAATGAGATCATTGGCAATTTTCTTTCAAAAGAAATCGAGTTGGGTTATTTGGAATACAAATGGCCATTCGAGAGCTTGAAAAAAATCTCCGAGCGTCATGATTTTCTTTTTTGGTGGATCATCAAGGAAGACGGCACCATCCACCTTGCTGATAAGGCCTCTTTTATGGCCACAAATGTTTCGAGTTATTTTCCACGTTTGGCAGCCGAAAACTCTGAGCAAAGGTTAGTCACAGATGATCGTAATGGCTATGGCGTCTTTATAAAACCTCTCGATGTGGGCAAGAAAAAATGGTTTTTCTGGCTTGGCTTTTCTTTACAAAGCCTCTCAAAAATAAAGTCAAAGATACTCATTTTACATATCACGGTGAGTCTGTCCGCACTCATCATCATCGGTGCATCGTTGTACATTTCGATAAGACATTTCACAGAACCTGTCTCTGATCTCATATTCAGCACAGAAAAGATTGGCAAAGGAGATTTGAATCACCGGGTGAGAGTCAATTCACGCGATGAGCTGGGCACGCTTGCCACCTCATTCAATAGAATGACCGCCGAGCTGCAAAAAACAACGGTGTCAAAAAATTACATGGACAATATACTCAAAAGTATGGCCGATACCTTGATCGTTATCAATCCGGACCAGAGAATCAGAACCATCAACAGGGCGGCGTGTGAGCTTTTAGGATATGAGGAAACAGAGCTCCTGGATCAGCCAGTCGATTTTATTTTAAAATCTAATAAGGAGAAGCCATTTAATAAGAAGAATCTAAGAAAATTATTAAAAGCAGGCGAGCTGAGGAATATGGAGACATTTTACCGGACCAAAGATGGTACGGACATTCCAATTTTATTTAACGCTTCGGTAATGAAAGATGACGATGAAAAGATCGTTTCCATAGTCTGTACAGGGGAGAATATATCCGAGCTTAAATCGGCTGAGGCGAAGATCAAAACTTCTCTTAAAGAGAAAGAGATTCTTCTCAAGGAGATCCATCACCGGGTCAAAAACAACATGCAGGTCGTTTCCAGCTTGCTTAGCCTTCAGGCCAGGTATATCAAGGACGAAGAGGCGCAACAGTTGTTCAAGGAGAGCCAGGGCCGGGTGCGATCCATGGCGCTCATCCACGAGAAACTGTATCAATCGCAAGACCTGTCAAGTATCGATTTTGCCGAGTACGTTCGCAACCTGGCGGACTATTTG
>METF01000228.1:5872-5977 GCA_001771235.1 Candidatus Zhuqueibacterota bacterium RBG_16_48_16 | reverse complement strand
TGGGCGGGGGGATCATCAGCGACTGAGGGGATAGCAATTTTCGTAAATGAACCATGGAGGCTATGTTTTCGATCTGATAAAGGCGATGTAATGGAAGTCGAAATA
>METF01000228.1:0-5801 GCA_001771235.1 Candidatus Zhuqueibacterota bacterium RBG_16_48_16 | reverse complement strand
GGCATTCCACCGCCCCGCCTTGGCAAGAATACGACCGTCTTCCAGAGTCTCAAGAGCTCGCGTCATGCGGTATTCCACTAAATCCGTGGCCCATTCCGTCACAGTCTGATTCCTTCCTGCTGGACTCGCTGGTGGAATGGCATAGCCTGATAGAGGCCACTATTCCATTCCTCACGGTTCCTTACAATCGAAGAGATGACTTGTCCGGATTCCCATTCTACTTCATAGAGCCGGTGCCGAATCCGATCCGTACGTTCATCACTCAGAGGACCATCAACCAGAATAAGCAAGTCCCAATCTGATTCCGAGAGAGCATCTCCTCGCGAGCGGGAACCGTAAAGAATGATCTCCGCATCAGGTTCTACTTCACCACCTGCTTGCCTTATCTGCTCAAGTAATTCCTCTTGATTTACATGAACACCCTGTATTTTCTTGTGCCCTGTCATGGTTTATCTTCCATCTTCCTTAATAAATCCGGATTCCTTTGCTGAGGATTTCATTCGCAAATGGATTCGTTGCATTGAACTCTGATGCCTCAATGGGATGGGGTTCAATTCTTATGTCGAATTTTCGACTCATCTTCATCAATTCTATCCGTGTGAAGAAGCTATTTGAAAAATCACTCATAATTATTGCCAAATCAATATCGCTGTCTTCATGATATCTTCCATTGACATAAGATCCAAATAAATAGGCTTTTTGCACATCGAATTTATTATCCCGCAAGTAGGCGAGATATCTTTTTACGATTTCGATAGCAGTCCTTTGATCCATTTTCTTAATCCTTTTATTTCCTTTATCCATTTTTCTGTATATTCTTTGGTACAAGTTTTATAAAAGGCCGATTTATAATCATCATATCTTGCCTGAATATTAAAAGCTGTAATTGTAACCAGAATATCCTTTTGCGCCTCACTTAACTGTAAATTTGCTTTTTCGGCGAGAAGCAGTAAATTGTGACCAAATGGAGGGTGATTGTCAATATTTTTGGCATAATAGGCTTTTAGCAATTTTTCGATAACTAAATGACCAATAAATAAAGCCCAATGATAGTCCTTTTCCTTGAATAGGTTCTTCATAGTCTTAAAATCTCTATCAGAACTATCAATCCAGTATTTTATTATATCCACTTTTTCCATGATCGTCATTGCTCAGTCCCAATCAGTTTTTTAAAAGAAACTTCCAAGGCAAAATAACACATTTTTTCGTCGGAAAACAAGTGAAAAGTGGTGAACTGGGTAAAACCTCACTCAAGGGTAGGGACTGAATTGGCCTTTTTCATACAGTCTGTGCGCCTCAAAGCCTCTTTCCCAATGACCTCGATGCCGCCATCCCATCATCTTTTATCTATCCCGACGCCATCAAGTTTCGTGCTGCATTTCGGGCAGGCATCTCCCTTGAGCTGATTGGCGATGATGCTAAAGCCGTAGCGTTCGATGAGCATCTCGCCGCAACTGTAACAATAGGTGTTTTCGCCAATGTCGCCGGGGGTGTTGCCGTTATAGACGTAGCGCAAGCCTTCGGCCAGGCCGATCTCCCGCGCCTCGCGCAGCACAGAAAGCGGCGTCGGCTCCATTTCGGAGTATTTATATTGCGGATAAAAACGAGTGATGTGCCAGGGCGTCTCGGCGCCCAGCTCGTCCCTGATGAAGCGGGCGATCTCCCGCAAAGAATCGGGCCGGTCGACGAGGGTCGGCACCACAAGAGTCGTCACCTCCAGCCAGATGCCCAGGCTTTTGTACAGTCTTAATGAACCGAGCACCCGTTTCAGACTGCCGCCGACGATCTTTTGATAGAACTTTTCATCCCATCCCTTCAGGTCGATATTGGCGGCAATGAGAAAGGGCGCTATCTGGCGCAGCGGCTCTTCATTGATGTAGCCGTTGGAGACGAAAACTGTTTTCACCTCCTGCTCATACGCACCCCGGGCGATGTCGAACGCATATTCGTAATAGATGGTCGGCTCGGTGTAGGTGCAGGCAATGGTTTTGCAGCCGCTGTTTTTGGCCATCGCCACCACCCGCGATGCCGTGACAGGCTGACCTGGGATGTTGCCTTTCTTGTCTCGAGTCGCCTGGGAGATGTCGTGATTCTGGCAGAATTCACAGCTAAAATTGCAGCCGACGGTGGCAATGGAAAATGACTTCGAGCCGGGATAGACATGAAACAACGGTTTTTTTTCAATGGGATCGATATGGGTAGCAATGGCTTTTTCATAAGACATGGCGTACAAGGTCCCGCGCCGGTTCTGGCGGACGCCGCAAATTCCGAATTCGCCGTCATCGATCTTGCAGTAATGCGGACACAAAGTACACCGAACCGATCCATCGCCGCGCTTTTCATAAAAGAGAGCTTCTTTCATTCCTCTTTCCTAACCCGGATGAACCGGAATCCAGTAAAATACAACCACGAATTTGCACCAATTACGCACGAATTTGCACGAATTAAAATTAGTCTTGGTGTACAAATTCGTGAAATTCGCTTAATTCGTGAAAATTCGTGGTTAAATTTTTCAGAATCTAACTTTTGCCATATTTGTACAAAAATTGACTTTTGAGATACTAATCTTCTTTGATTCGCACATCCAGTTTGACCAACGTCTGTATTTGGATGAAATCCGACGAAAACAGCAGCACCGGCTTGCCATCGGTCCCTGCAAAAAGCAGGTCCGAAGCCACGTAAAGCGTTTTCTCATTGGCCGAGCTGTTGTGAAACAATTCCATCTCACTTGGGGAGACCGAAAGGGCAAGCTCCTCATCGACGGCTTGTATCACTTTGCCATCATCGTCTGTTACCGCGGATTTGACCGCAACCGGGCCTAACACAAGGTCGGGCGCGGTATAGAGCCGGGTCGAATCCTCGGCAACGTAAAACGCAAAACCTGCTCCAACAGGCAAATGGTTTTTCACCCTGGCCAAAAACACCGCTGAGATGAGATGCTCGGTCACATCCGCGTCAAGCGCGTTTACCTCAATTTCTTCATCAAAATCCTGGTTTGTATCTTTGGGATGAATGGCAATTTTGGAGGTATCGATATGAACCGTGCCCTCGTTCCAGGAAAGATTGGCCGAGGTGTCAAAGCGATAATTGGCAAACACATAATCGTCATAACGGACTTGTCCGTGAGTGGCGCCATCGCCCACCCAGACATCTCCCGAAGTCGTAATCCGATCCGGCAACAGGTTGATAAAAGGAAGCAGATTGCTGTTTTCGGGCGTCAGGGAAACGGGCGTTACATTTTCACCATCTCCATCAGCAGCAAAAACGGTCTCCCGAATGTCGAATGATTCCGACCGGCCGTTCTTGAATCCGTCGAATCGAAGCTCGGTTCTGAAAGGCATGGCGATGGTCGAATGAAGAAAAATATCCAGCCTGGCGTCGTGAATCTGCGCCTGCTGCAAATCGTCGAGCTGATCGGGCAGGTCAAAGGCCAAATCATCGGTGCTCAGCGGAACGTGCTGTTCGAACAGCCTGCCGCTGAGGTAATCGAAGACGACGTCTTGGATGGTCGCCTCCGTTTCGACCCTGTCGCCGCTTTCGACCCGGGTCAGCTCGCTTTCTTCAGTCAAAAGCTCCATGCGGATGGTGACGCTGAGAACCTGGCTGCTGCCATTCCCGGCAGTAGCCAATTTGATGTGGTGATTCTTCAGATCATAAGTGACCGTTCTGGATTCCCCCGGCGCCAAATCGAAAACAAGATTCGCCGGCTGTGCGTCCATATCCTGAAAGATCTCTTCAAGCGTAACCTCCAGGCGGGCGCCGAGATCGAAAGAATTGCTCACAGCCAAAACCATTTCTCCGGAACGAATTGCGGCCTCCGCAATGTCGATACTGTCGGATAGCTGCAGAGATTCCCTCCTTTTCAAATCCAGATGCGGAAGCCGGGCCTGAATGCTCCCGACACTCACATCGGACATGCTGACGCGAAGATCCACGGTCTCATTTTGATCGACGTTGATCGTTTCTCCTTCGCTGCCGGGAGAAGTGCCGCTCATGAGCCAGAGGAAATCATTCGAGATGGCCTGTTCGGATAATGTCACAACCGTCTCGGCCGAATCGTGAGCAGCGACAAACACGATTGGCTCGGACACCACGACGATTTCGCCAGCGGAGGGATCGTACAATTTGTAAATCACGTTCTCCAGCGGCACCGAAAGGCGGTTGATCATTGTTAAAATCGTTTTTCCGAACATGATTTCAGCATAGCGGAAATCGGAATCAAGAATATAACTGGCATTGACGTCGGTGAACGAAAAGGGCGAGATCGTATCCATGCTGCCGTTCTTTGTTGAGGCTTCCTCAGTAAGCTGCGAGAAAGCGTATTGCTGAGCGGCAGTAACCAGGGCTGGGATTTCAAAATCCTGCATTTGATACAGGAATTGCCCGTTTACCGTCGGCATCGCGAGCTGGTCGCCGACGCGCACGGTATCGGTCGTACCCTCGAATCTAAAACCGATCAGGCCGTTTTCCAGGCTGATGATCTCGCTCTCATCCTCAATCAAATCTGCGACAGTGTAGGTTCGATCCGTCAGGGGGACATTGATCTTGACATCCCATGAAGGTGTTTTGGGATTATCAAAAGTACAAAATGAAAATAACAGGAAAACAAGAGACAGGAGGGCAAAGGAATTGTACATGTATTTTTTCATATTCTTTTCAACCTGATTTTTCAATCTCAAATTCCACCTGCATAATTCACTCCTGTGGGACAGTCCTGTTTTCCCGCTTGGACACGATCTGTCAATAGCGGTTCGATCCACAAAAATGGCAGAATGATTTATCGGCAGAATAATTATCTCCTTTGATTCAGTATCGTTTCGAAGGAAATGACAGAATGATTACAATTTATCCATTGAATGGACGTCTTGCTCGCTTATCGTCTTGACGTAACGTTTCGTTTTAATAGCCATAAAGACCTCCTCAAAGAATCGTTCTGCCGATCAATTATTCTGCCAATCAGAATTCTCCGTTGAAGAAACTACGGTAACCATTCCCTCATCCTGGCACTGCGCCATTTGGGGTGAAAATATACTTTTCCTTGTCACTCAATCCTGATCCCGGAAGTTTGAAATAATACCTAAAGTCACCATTTGCCAATGCCAATCGATCACCTATAAGAGGAAAGCGTCGCGAGAACGAAAGCGCCCGCGCCCATGCCAATGGACGGGCAGGCGCCCAGGTAATCGGCTTTCAGGTCCGAAAATTCCTGGGGAACCATCTCGCCGTTTCTCGATGACTGGTCGATCACCCACTGTAGCATCTGCTTTGCGCGTTTCTTCATCCCCACTTCATTGAAAGCCTCGATGGCCCGGAGCGTGACAAACAGGTTTTCATGTCCCCTGTCCTGCTTCGAGGTGTACGCAAGTGAATAGCCTCTGAAATCATCTCCGACATGCAAATGTGTATCCAAAGCTTTTATAGTCGAAGCGGCCGACTTCCAACCTCTTTTCGTCACCCCCCAGTTAAGCGCTTCGATTGCCGAGCCGTCCAGAAAATAAGGAAAAGTGGTCACCTCCAGGCCCCGGGTCAACACCCTGGAGCGGCCGACCGTCAATTTTTCAAGTATGTTTTCCCGCAGCGCAGCAGCCTTGTTGGCATAAGCCGTCACCAGCTCCTCCAGGCCCATAATGTGGGCCAATAACGAAGCGCTCACCAGGCCTCTGTAGGCGCTCAGGGAGGTGAAAGTGAAGTGCAATCCCGGTCGAGGCGCGTTCCACAAACCGGAATCGCGGCGAATGACGCCCGTCGCATCGATGGAAAAAATCAGCGGCTCTATGACCAGATTTTTTATGACATCCCAG
>METF01000227.1:26190-28466 GCA_001771235.1 Candidatus Zhuqueibacterota bacterium RBG_16_48_16 | reverse complement strand
AAAAAGCTCCGAATCCCACCACCCTGCCACCAGCCTGGTTCGGAAAAATAGTATTGGAAAGAGAATAAAAACGGGTGGGTTTGTATATAAAAAAAGGGACATACGCCCTGACTCATTGCTGCGGCGCAAGTCCCTTTATATGCCTATTTTATTCATAAAGAAACCCCGTTTTAAATTAGTTTTCAATCTTGCCGATAATTAAGAATTTCCCGCCTGAAAAGCAAGCAAAAATTTGGTAAGATAGTTGTACGCCACCAGCCATTTCCGGACGCGCGTCGCACATTTGCCAGTGGATCGAGCCGGTTCCATAATAATAGACAAATTAAGGTTGCATTTGATCGGAAGGATTATTAAATATTTTGTGAGTCTTGCAGGACAGACGATTCAAGGCGGGATCACCCATCCTAGAAACGAGACGGAGAACTGTCGGTAATGAAAAACATGATAATTTTCATGGGTACATGGGTTATTATGGCCGCATTTACCGGCCGCCTCAATGCTCAGACAACCGTAAATATCACTGATGAGATTCAGACGTACACGAATCTTGAGAATACGATAGTGAACATTTACGGCAAATCCGAGCTGCATCTCACGGATGCAACGAATCCGATTCCGGCAAGCCAAATCAATCTACATTCCGAAGACGCCTGGCTGTTCTTCGATCATATCAGGCCTTCGCTGGTCATCAGAGGCTTTTTGAGTCAAGTTAAAGTTTTTGACCAGGATGTCGTGGCAACAAGAAATGTGCGGGTGGTGCAGTACGTCAACGGCACGGTGGTCGTTCCCCATGCGCCGGATTATAAGCCTCTGACCGTCTTCGAAGATTCTCTTTACGCCGGGACTTCGATGCAAGTCGGCATCTACGACTATTACCGGGGATCGGATTTGCTCAGCAGCATGGACGATGCCATCAGCTCATTCAAATTGAAAAGAGGCTATATGGCCACTTTTGCCCAGCAGGCCAATGGCACCGGTTTTAGCAAAGTCTATATTGCCCAGGATGGCGATATAGACTTTGACAAGCTTCCCGATGAGCTGAACGACCAGGTCTCCTTCATTCGCGTATTCCCCTGGCGCTGGACCAACAAAAAAGGATTCGCCGGCGACGGCAGCAATGGTGCCGATACGCTGTTCAGCGCCTGGCGCTATGATTGGGACAACGTCGCTCCCTCGATCCCGAACGTTGAATATGTGCCGATGCGGCACAACCGCTATTGGAACTCTTATGCCAATATGAATATCAAAAGAGACTGCACTCACGCCCTGGCCTTCAATGAGCCGGATCGTCCCGATCAGGCAAACATGACGGTGGCCGCTGCTCTGGCGGAATGGCCCAATTTACTGCAATCCGGTCTGCGCCTGGGCTCGCCCGCCACCTCTGATGGCGGCCTGAGCTGGCTGTATGACTTTATCGACCAGGCCGATGCACTGAATTATCGTATAGACTTTGTCGCTGTACACTATTATAAAGGCGGGTGGTCGGCGCGGCAATTTTACAATTGGCTCAAAGATATTTACGAGCGTACCGGCAGGCCTTTGTGGATAACCGAATGGAACAATGGCGCTAACTGGACCTGTTGCGAACCAACCTACGAGCAGCAGGCGACCATCATCAAACAGTTCATCACCATGCTGGATACCGCTCGCTTTGTGGAAAGATACTCCATTTATAACTGGGTCGGTGATACCAGGGCAATGATTTCGAATTTTAATCCCCTTACATTGACTCAGGCAGGCGTCGTTTATCGTGATGATCAGGCGCCAATGGCCTATACGGATCCCGGCAGCGTACCGGCTGCGCCTGCCGCCCTGGCTGCACAAGCCGCATCCAGTACCCAAATCGATCTGTCCTGGATCGACAATGCTGCGAATGAAGCGGGATTCAAAATCGAAAGAAAAACAGCCACAACCGCTTTCGTCCAGATTGCTCGCCTGGCGGCTAATGCAACAACCTACTCGGATAAAAATTTGCTCTCTTCGACCGAATACTCATATCGAGTGGTCGCTTACAATTCCATCGGCGATTCGCGCTATTCGGAAGTTGCCAGCGAAACCACCCAGGCAGGCATTGGCGTATTGCCGCAAAGCAATTGGTCGCTTCACTATGTCGACAGCCAGGAGAGGGTCGGCGAAAACGGCGCGGCGGCGAACGCCTTTGACGGCAGCAGAAATACCTTTTGGCATACGGAATGGTATAATTCCACTCCCCGTCATCCGCACGAGATCCAAATCGATCTTGGCAGTAATTATGTCATTAGCGGATTGCGCTATCT
>METF01000227.1:20288-26018 GCA_001771235.1 Candidatus Zhuqueibacterota bacterium RBG_16_48_16 | reverse complement strand
TTGTCAGAAGTGAATGGCAGGGAGTGGACTTCTATCGCGGAAATAAACATCCTCGTTGGTATCGATACAAGAACAGTCGATGCAGAAGAGGATATGGAAGGCGCGCCAAAATCCCTGGCGCTGTTGCAGAACTATCCCAATCCGTTTAATATGGAAACCTCAATTTGTTATGACATTCCGCACGCTGCACAGGTACGTTTGGATATTTTTGATATTTTGGGACACCAAATCAAAACCCTGCTGCATACAAGGCAAGCTGGCAGCTACACCATAAACTGGGACGGCAAAAACGATCAGGGCGTGCCTGTGGTCAGCGGCATTTACCTGTGCAGACTCGATGCTGGAGGAATTGCAAAAACCATAAAGATTCAGGTCATCAAGTAGGGCGGGATTCTATCCCGCCTTTTGCAGATTTGGTACGGACCCGAAAGCCACCAGGCAGTCACGTCCAAGATGGAATGGAATAAACTGTAAATTGAATAGCGAATTGCGAATGAAGAATGTTGAATTTCGAACAACCTTCATCATTCTGAATTCGATATTTAGCATTCATTATTCATGTGATGCACTTTTACTTTAGCAAAAAATATATGCGAGCGAGGTATTGCCTTTCCCCGCTATTGTAGCTTGCATATTTTTAACAATTGATCTATTTTAAAAAAGAGATGAAATGTCATTAAAGAACGAGGAAACAGGTAATGAATACCAAAAAAGAGCTGATCGTCTCCGATCCCCATATCATGATGGGTAAACCTATAATAGCTGGGACGAGAATTACTGTTGAACTGATTCTTGAGAAACTCGCTGCTGGTGAAACGGTTGAACAGATACTGGATGCCCACCCACGTCTTACACGAGAGGCCATCCAGGCGGCTCTTTCTTTTGCCGCAAAAGTGCTGCGTTCAGACGTGGTCTATCCGGCAGCAGAGACAACTGCATGAAATTGCTCGCAGATGAAAGTGTAGATCTTCCAATTGTAAAAAGCCTTCGAGGAGCAGGCCATTCAGTTTTATATGTTGCCGAGATGAATCCTGGCATTTCTGACTTGGAGGTTATCAGTTTGGCAAATGACGAAAATGCTCTGCTCCTTACCGCTGATAAAGATTTTGGCGAGTTGTTCTTCCGGCAGCATCGCCTGCTATTCGGAGCAGTGCTCATTCGTTTATCAGGGCTTTCTGCGTTAAGAAAATCTAAAATTGTCCTATCGGTTTTCGAACAACATAGCAAAGACTTTTCAAATGCTTTTTCCGTAATCTCTCCAGGCGGTGTTCGTATCCGCAAATATTCGTAATATGGAATTCCCTATCGTCGTCTATTGGATTTTAAAGAAAACAATAATTATAAAGCGATCTCGTCATACCTGCCAAAAGCCAAGGAGAACACCATGATCGAAAATGTAAAGTTCAAACTCAACGGCAAGTCGGTTGCGCTTAGGATCGACAGTGACCGGCTGCTGTTATGGGTTTTGCGCACCGACCTGGGACTGACCGGCACCAAATACGGCTGCGGCGAAAGCTATTGTGGCGCCTGCACGCTTCTGGTCGACAACGAAGCCGTCCGCTCCTGCCAGGTGGCGGTAAAGGATGTGCGGGGCAAACACGTTGTGACCATCGAGGGACTGGCAAAGAATGGAGACTTGCATCCCGTACAGAAAGCGTTTATGGAATATGACGCGCTGCAATGCGGTTATTGCACGCCCGGAATGATCATGAACGCCGTGGCTTTTTTGCGCAAGAATCCGCGGCCGACGTCGGCTCAGATCATCGCTGCGATGGACGACAACCTGTGCCGCTGCGGGGCGCACAACCGGATCGTTCAGGCTATTGAAGCAGCTGCTAAAGAGGCGAAAGGAGGGTTCTGAGATGAAAGAGGACAAATACCTGGAAATGAACTTTTCCGGCAAATTCCCTGATCTTGAGATGGATCGGCGCAAATTCCTCAGGACGGCTGGCGGTGGCATTTTCATCCTGTTCACTCTGTGGGATGCATCGCTTTTTGCACAGGAGGGCAGAGGACGCCGCGGCAACCTGCCCACCGATTTCAACGCCTTTCTGCGCATTGGCGAAGATGGCCGCGTCTCCTGCTATACCGGCAAAATCGAAATGGGCCAGGGCATCATTACCTCGCTGGCGCAAATGCTGGCCGATGAGCTGGATGTTTCGCTCGACAGCGTCGATATGGTGATGGGCGATACCGATCTCTGTCCCTGGGACATGGGCA
Organism: Candidatus Zhuqueibacterota bacterium RBG_16_48_16; assembly: GCA_001771235.1. Lineage (GTDB taxonomy): Bacteria > Zhuqueibacterota > Zhuqueibacteria > Residuimicrobiales > Sediminimicrobiaceae > Sediminimicrobium. The sequence goes on along the minus strand of METF01000227.1, from coordinate 23,798 downwards.
CCTTTGGCTCCATGAGCACGCGCTTCTTTGGGCCGCCATTGCGGGCTGCCGGAGCGGAAGGCAGACGGGTGCTGCTTGAGCTGGCCGCTGAACAGCTTAAAATCGACGTGCAGGATTTGAATACGGCAAACGGTGTGGTCTCTAGTAAGAAAGACGAAAAAATGCGGGTCTCCTATGCCGAGCTGGCCAAAGGCAAAAAGATCGAACGTCATCTTACCGAAGAGGTAAAGGTCAAATCGCCGGAAGAATTCAAAGTCGTGAGTAAGCCCGTCACACGACGGGACGCTCTGGAAAAAGTGAGCGGCAAAGCGAAATATGCAGGAGATATCCAGCTACCCGGCATGCTCCATGCAAAGCTGTTGCGGCCACCGCAGCATGCCGCCAGGCTCGCCGAGGCGGACACCTCTGCAGCAGAACAGGTAGAAGGCGCTCAGGTTTTCCGCGACGGCGATCTGGTTGCCGTCTTGCACAAATACCCGGATGTGGCCGAGATAGCCCTGGCCAAGATCAAGGCGAAATATGATCTGGCGGCCTCAGACCTTGATGATAAAAATATCTTTGATCATTTGGTAAAAGTCGCGCCATCAGGCGAGGCAGTGGCGCAAGGCGGCGATCTGCAAGTTGGCGAGAGCGAAGCCTCCATCCTTGTTGAAGCCACCTACCTGGATGGCTATAAAAGCCATGCGCCCATCGAGCCGCACACAGCCACGGCCAGCATCGAGGGAGACAAGGTAACCGTCTGGCCATCATCGCAAACACCGTTCAGCGCAAAACGAGAAGTAGCCGAAGCGCTGGGTATTCCTCAGGATAATGTACGTATCATTTCGCCCTTTGTCGGTGGCGGTTTTGGCGGCAAGACCAGGAATTTGCAGGTGGTGGAAGCGGCCCGACTGGCAAAGCTGAGCGGCAAACCAGTGCAGGTAGCCTGGAACAGAAAAGAGGAGTTTTTCTACGATTCTTTTCGTCCGGCGGCGGTGATTACAATAAAGTCCGGCACCGATGATAAAGGCAATATTCGGTTCTGGGACTATCATGTCTACTTTGCTGGCGAGCGAGGCTCGCAGCAATTTTATAGTATCCCCAACCATCGTACCATGACGCACGGTTCGGGTTGGGGCAGTGCTCCTGGCACACACCCATTTGCGACCGGAGCCTGGCGCGCACCGGGGAATAATACCAACACCTTTGCCAGAGAATCGCAGATGGATATGATGGCGGCAAAGGCGGGAATGGATCCGCTTGAATTCCGTTTGCAGAACTTGACCGATGCGAAAATGAAAAATGTATTAACGACCGCTGCCGAGAAATTCGGCTGGAAAGCGGCCAAAGCGCCAAGCGGTATGGGCCGGGGCATTGCCTGCGGCACCGATGCCGGAACCAGCGTGGCCACTATAGCGGAAGTCGAGGTGAACAAAACAACAGGCGAGGTGAAGGTGAAGCGGGTCGTGTGCGCCCAGGATATGGGACTGGTCATTAATCCTGAAGGTGCAACCATTCAAATGGAAGGCTGCATCACTATGGGTCTGGGATATGCCCTGCGCGAGGATATTCGGTTTAAAGGCAACGATATCCTGGATGCGAATTTTGATACCTACAGCATTCCGCGTTTCTCCTGGCTGCCTAAAATCGAGACCGTGATCATTGACAACAAGAACGCCGATCCCCAGGGCGGCGGCGAACCCGCTATCATCACCATGGGCGCGGTTATTGCCAACGCTATCTTTGATGCGGTGGGCGCCAGGCTGTTTCAGCAGCCCATGACGCCGGAGAGAGTGAAAGAAGCCCTGGCGAAAGGGTAATGCTTCATAACAAATGTACTCTTTTCGCAAGGTAAAGTGTCGGAACGAAAACCAGCGAAATAAAAAAACTGTCATTGCGAGCGGAGGAAATGAGTCATTTGTTGTTCAATAGGTTTTGTTGGAGCGAAGCAATCCCCTTACTTTTCAGGAGATTGCTTCGGCAAAACTTGTCCTGAGCTTGTCGAAGGAAGCGCCTCGCAATGACAGCAAATTTTTAAATAAGTAGTTTTCGTTCAGGCACTAAATAGCTTACGAGTTACTTATGAGATCAAAACTACTGATATTTGCTCTTGCCATCTCTATTATTCTTGCCTCATGCGTCCAGGATAAGCAAGCTCTCCTCTTTTATGATGATTTTAAAGGATTGGATCGGGGCCCGCTCAGTACCCGTCTCGGCGCTTTTACCGAATACCACTACCTGCCGGAGGCCGGGCGGAAAGGCCAATGGGCGGTATCCAACGACAGGGGATGGTGGAGCGTTCGTGAAGAGAACGGCGAGCGATTTCTGTACCAAAGCAAAACCGATGAGGCGATTTACACGCATCCGATGATTGTTGCGGGTGATGAGTTTTGGCAGGACTTTACTCTTTCCGTCACGTTCAAGCCGGAATCAACGGCGCATCAAAGCGGGATTGTTTTTCACTATCAAAATGATCGCTGCTATTATTTCTTTGGCGTCGATGGAAATAAAACCGTTTTGAAAATGGTAAAGCATGGCAGCGGATTTCACCAACCGTTCGAAAAAATCCTGTCCCAGACCGAATACCAATGGCAGCCGGGTGAACCCATGCAAGCCATCGTCAAAGTAACGGGCAGCCGGATTCATGCTCGACTGGGAGATGGGCTTGTCCTGGAGGCCGACGATTCGACCTATCAAAAGGGCAAAATCGGCCTGACGGCAAATAGTCCAACGAAATTCATGGGTGTAAAAGTGACCACCTCGGAGGCAGATAAAAAAACATACCAGGCGGCAAGGGCGGAATTTGAAAAACAGGAAAGGCAGCTTCAGGCAGAAAATCCCAGACCCATGCTTTGGAAAAAGATCGACACCGAAGGCTTTGGTGTCGGCAGGAATCTCCGTTTTGGCGACCTGGACAATGATGGTGACATCGACGTGCTCATCGGCCAGGTTTTGCATCATGGCCCCAAAGATCGCAACAGTGAATTGAGCTGTCTGACGGCCATGACCTTTGATGGGGAAATGCTTTGGCAAATCGGCGCGCCCGATCCCTGGAAGGATCGTCTTACCAACGACGTCGGATTCCAGATTCACGACATCGACCGCGACGGCAGGAACGAAGTGATCTATTGCAGAAATTTTGAGATTCTCGTCGCCGATGGAGCGACAGGGGAAACCAAATATAAAGCCGCAACACCAGCGACGCCCGGCGGCAAGCCCTATAACGAGGTCTATAATATTTTCCCGCGAATCCTCGGCGATTGCATCTACTTTTGCGATCTGCGCGGCACCGGCCATGACAGCGACATGATCCTCAAAGATCGCTATCGTTACCTCTGGGCATTCAACGACAGGCTGGAACTGTTATGGTCAGCCGAATGCAATACCGGCCATTATCCCTATGCTTACGATGTGGATGGTGACGGCCGGGACGAGATGATGATAGGCTATACTTTGTTCGATGATGACGGCCACAAATTATGGCGCCTGGACGATACCATGCAGGATCACGCTGATGGCGTCGCTATAGTA
>METF01000227.1:15310-20128 GCA_001771235.1 Candidatus Zhuqueibacterota bacterium RBG_16_48_16 | reverse complement strand
ACCTGCCGGGGCTGGAAACAGTGACCATCAATTTTTGGCGAAACCAGGGCATCGTTCATTTTTTCGATTCGGAGGGAAATGTCTATCACAGTTTTGAGCCCAACCAGTTTGGCAGTATGTGCCTGCCGATCAACTGGACGGGCCGGTCGGAAGAGTTTTTCGTCCACAACCCCAACGTGGACGAAGGCGGCATGTTTGACGGCTGGGGACGCAGGGTCGTTGCCTTTCCCGACGACGGCCACCCCGATATGTGCAATGCGGTTTTGGACATCACCGGCGATTGCCGCGACGAGGTGGTGGTGTGGGATCCCTACGAAATTTGGGTCTATACCCAGGACGACAATCCCATTCAGGGAAAACTCTACAAGCCGCAGAGAAATGCGCTGTACAACTATTCCAATTATCAGGCGACCGTGTCTCTGCCGGGGTGGTCGGATGATGATTGATGATCTGGGATTTACGATTAACGATTTGCGATGTCAGATGTATTGGATGAGTGGAGGGATTTTGAATCATAGTAAATTGTGAGATCGATGAATCACTAAATTTGTCAAAAGTACCGAAACAATCCCGGAAAATCGCAAATCATAAATCGTTCATCGTAAATCGTGGATCATCTTGGGAAGTAATATCTCACCCATTGGTTGGGAGATGCTGGCATCCGCAGGCATGACACACGGCCGCAGCATCATTCCTGCGAATGCAGGAATCTCCTTGTTCGTCAGATACGTGATCCACACCTGAGATTTTGCACGGCAGCCTGACTTTTGCTTGCATTAAAAATATATTCATTTAAATTACTCTTTATTGAAACACAGGGAGAGAAGCAATGCCAATAGTCACAGTTGAAAAACCATTAAAGGATAAACTCGGCGATGAGGCCGTCGATGCCCTGGTACGGCTGATCAACCAGAGCCAGGGCGAACAGGAAAATAATGTGGTCGAATTTGTCGGAGATAAATTCGAGCGTCGGCTCACGGAAGAGATTGCTCAGGTTAATGTGAACATTTTTGAGGTGGAAAAAAGATTTGATCACCGGTTATCGGAAGAGATTGCCCAGGTTAATGTGAACATTTTTGAAGTGGAAAAAAGATTCGATAGCCGCTTATCGGAAGAGATAGCTAAGGTAAGAGTGGAACTCGCCGCTACCCGCGCCGACCTGCTCAAATGGATGCTCATTTTCTCGATCGGTCAGGTTGGGGTCATCGTGGGGTTGGTGTTATTGTTTTTTAAATAGGTCTTGGAAAAACATCGCGGGGTGCCATTCTCTTTTCACATCTTGGATTACCTATTAAAAAGTTGTATATTTCTCCGATTTTGAAATGGAAAACGAAAGGGTCCACTTATCAGGATTGGCGTTCATGAATCCCCTCAATTCAATTATTGTCGATGACGAATGGCTGGTTCGCGAAGAGCTCAAAACCATGCTGGGACAATATCCGGAGATTCGGGTCGTGGCGGAAGCCGCCGATGTGCCGCAAGCTGTTGAGGCGATCAAAAAATACAAGCCGGGTGTTCTTTTTTTGGACATTCAAATGCCTGGCGCCAGCGGATTCGACCTGCTGGAAAAGATAAAGGTAAAGGCAAAAATCATCTTCATCACCGCTTATGACAAGTATGCCATCAAAGCGTTTGAAGTGAATGCGCTGGATTATCTGCTCAAACCCATCACCAAAGAGCGCTTGACAAAGGCGGTAAAGCGGTTGATCGGCGACCAGGAGGCAACGGCCAGAGTGCCTCAAAAGGTGGAATACGATGACATCGTCTATATCGTGGTCAACGGCTCGGTGCAATTTCTCAAAGTGTCGCTGCTAAAGTGCATTCTCGCCGAGGGCAACTATTCCTACATTTATTACAAAGACCGCAAAAAGGATCTGGTCTCAAAAACCTTGCAAGAATGGGACGAAATTCTTCCCCGGAATTATTTTGTGCGAATCCACCGATCGACCATCGTGAATTTTGAATATGTGCAAGAGGTAAAAAAGTGCCGCAACTATACCCACCTGGTTTATGTGCGCGACATCGAACAGCCGTTTATGATGAGTCGGCGCTATGCCTCGAAGCTGAAAAAGACGCTGCCGTGGTAGGGGCTGCGGCATATTTTTGCTTTGTCGAACGTTTGCCCTTCTTTTTATCATCACATTCAATTCGAATTTTCGCATGCACCCAGCCTGCTCGTTCAAATAACCTGAAGTGATAGCGATCCTTAAACATGATTTCCAGCCTCTGTCTGATGTTCTCCAGCGAAGCACCGTGACCGTCTGTTTCTTCTGGTGATCCGAGTCTTGCATTGTCGATTTTGCCGCTATTAGAGACATCGATAGACAAGACGTTTTTTTGATAGCTGATGGAAATATCCACCTGCAAGGGCATCAGGCTTGTTTGCATGCCGTACTTGATGGCGTTTTCGATGAGCGGCTGAAAGAGGAACGCCGGCACCAGGCATTTACGGGCCTTGTCATTTATGGTATACGATACCTGCAGCGAATCCTTATAACGCACCTTTTCGATGTTCAGGTAGTTGTGAACGGCATTGATCTCATCGTCCAGCAGCGCTTCCACTTTGTTGAAATTAAGCATCGAATAGCGGAAAAATTCGGACAGCTCCGAAACCATGTCCCAGGCTTTTTCCTTGCTGATGAGAATCATGGAACGGATCGAACCCAGCGCATTGAATAAAAAATGTGGATTCATTTGATTTCGCAACAGCTTCAACTGTGCCAGGTTTGCCAGGGCTTTTGCCTTTAAAAGATTTTTTCTCTGGTGCAGGTAATCAATAAAATGCTTTATGATGAGAGCCACCAGGGCAACAAGAATGAATTTGAACCACAAAGTCTTCCAGAAGGGGGAAGAAATGGCAATCTTTACAGCGGCTCCCTCTTCGTTCCACTGGCCATCGTTGTTGGCGGCTTTTACGCGAAAGGTATAATTGCCGGGATCGAGGTTGGTGTAATTGGCGAAGCGCCGCTGCCCGACATAGTTCCAATCTGTATCGAACCCTTCCATCATGTAAGCGTATTGATTCTGCTCGCTAATGGCAAAGTTCAAAGCCACGAATTCGAATGAAATTACGGTGTGTCTGTAAGAAAGCCTGATTTCTTTGGTCTCGCTGATGACCTCGCTTAAAACGGAATTTTTACCTCCTATGGCCACAGGTTTGTTCAATATTTTGAAATCGCTAATAACGACAGGCGGAATGTAAGAGTTTTCCCGGATTTTCTGCGGGTGAAAGGCTGTCACGCCATTGATCCCGCCGAAGAACAGCTCCCCGCTGCGGGTTTTCAGAAAAGCGTGGTAATTGAACTGATCGCTTTGCAGGCCATTCTCTTTGTAATAGTTTTTCGCTTTACCGGTTTTTGGATTGAAACAGCACAGCCCGTTGGTCGTGCTCAGCCACAGGTCACCGGCATCGTCCTGAAGAATGCCATAGATCGTGTTGCTCGCCAGGCCATCCTGCCTGGAGTAATTCACAAAAGAGTTTTCGTCCGGGTAATAGACATAGAGACCTCCACCTGCCGTTCCGCACAAGATCTGGCCGTCGCGATCCTCTACAACCGAGGTGACATCGACATTATCCATATCGGCTGCCAATTGAAAAGCACGGAATTCGCCTGATTGAGGCTCCAAACAGCCGACTCTGCCATCGGCAGCAGCCACCCATAGGCTGCCGGATTTATCCAGGGTGAGGTAATTAATGTTGTAAAAACCTTGTGCATGCCAATCCTGTAGCACGTGAACGAATTGCCCCGTTTTTTTATCAAACCGGTCAAGCCCGCCTCCATAAGTCCCGACCCAGATATTCCCTTGTTTATCCTCCAGCAGAGCCAGGACATTATCGATGGCGATACTTTGTGGATCCCGGCTGTCATGGACATAATGGCGAAACTGCCTGCTCTTTCGATCAAGCACATTCAGGCCGCCGTTATACGTTCCTACCCACAAATTGCCCGAGCGATCCTCCAACAGCGCTTTGGCGTTATTCACACTCAGGCTGTGCGGGTTATTAAAGTCGTACCTGTAATAGGTAAAAAGACCGGTCTTTCTGTTCAGATGGTTCACCCCACCTCCTTCGGTGCTGAACCAGAGGTCACCATGGCGGTCTTCGAGGATGGCATAGACGACCGGTTTGTTCAGGCAGCGGCGGTCATTGGCATCGGCCCGATAGTGGACAAAAGGCAGATTGGAAGTGTTCAAATAGCTGATTCCACCGCGGGTGCCTATCCATAGATCGCCTTTGGCATCTTTACAAATCGTCTGCACCGAATTTTGCACCAGGCTATATGGATTGTTGGGGTTTTGAGTATAGCCAGTGAATTGGCCGTTCTTTCTGTCAAATTCATAAAGCCCGCCTCGATTGCCGATCCATAGATTGCCCAGGCCATCGTCCAGGATGGCGCGAATGGTATTGCTTTCCGGATTGGTTCGGTCCGGATAAAATCGCGAGAATTGTTTTTTGCCCTTGTGGTAAAGGTTCAAGGCTTCGCTGGTGGTGCCGATCCACAGGTTGCCTTGCGAGTCTTCGTAAATGGAACGGATTTCGTTGTCGCTGATACTGTGAGGGTCTTTTTCATCGTGGAGATAATAAGTAAACTTTTCATCACCCCGGTCGAATAGACACAATCCTCCACCCAGGGTGCCTACCCAGAGATTTTCCAGGCGGTCCTCATAAACAACCATAATTTCATTGGACAGTTGCGGATTGCTTTCCGAAGGATAAGGAAGGTAATGTGTGATCTTTTTATGCTGCCAATCCAGCCTGTCGAGGCCATTGTCGGTGCCCAGCCAAAAATACCCCTGGCGATCCCGGATAATCGAATT
>METF01000227.1:2894-15233 GCA_001771235.1 Candidatus Zhuqueibacterota bacterium RBG_16_48_16 | reverse complement strand
CATAACGGTTCAGGCCTCCCGATTCCGTGCCGATCCACAAATTGCCGTCGCTGTCCTCTAAAATGCAGCGAATGAGATTGGCGGAGATGCTGTTGGGATTGTCCGAATCTTTCACATAGACGGTGAATTGATAGCCATCGTATTTATTCAATCCTTTATTCGTTCCAAACCACAAAAAGCCGTTACTGTCCTGATATATGCAATTGACTTTGCTGTGCGAAAGCCCGTCCTCGATGGAGATGTTGGAAAATTTCAGGTCCTGTTCCTGCGCCCTGAGGTCTAAGCTGGGCATAGTGAGGAGAAAAATCTGAAGAATGAAAACAGAAATGCCTAAAGCCAAAGGAGTGTAGAGATCACTCGATAGAAAGTTATGCTGCTTTTTTTTCACCTGGGTAACCGGCCTGGTATAATTTGCCCAATTCATTCGATGAACTCTCAATTTCGTTCTAAGATAAATTCTTTCAGAGGAATAGTCAACAGATTTTATGCCCTGCATACGCAGGCATGACAGTTGGGTCATTTTTGCGAATCAGACTGTTGCAGATTTAAAAAAGCCTGGAATGCAGGAATCTCATTGCTTTTCAAAATTCAAAGCCCACCCCGGAGCGAGGTTTTACACTCCAGACGATAACCATCGACCGCTCACATGATTATTTGACCACTTACATAATAAAAGTTGAAAAATAGAAAAATTATGTTAAAAAAGGCTATGTATTATGTCGGTCTGCCAGTTATTTTTTCCTCCGCCAAAACGAATGACGTCCGATAAAATGAATCAATACAAAACCATCATTGTCGACGATGAATGGCTTATTCTGTCTGAATTAAGGTCTCTTTTAAACCAGTTTCCTGCTATAAAAATCGTGGGTGAAGCTTCTAATATAAATGAAGCCGCCCGACTGATCAGCGCCTGCCGGCCGGATGTTGTTTTTCTCGATATTCACATGCCGGGAGGTTCCGGTTTTGATCTGTTGGAGAGGATCAAGATCAATTTTAAAATCATTTTTGTCACAGCTTATGATCAATACCGCAACAATAAATGGAGCTCAAAAGCGGAAGCCTATTTGATGAAACCCATCAGTCGCGAGCAGCTTGCCAGGGTAATCCATAATTTATCGATTTCGCAATAATCAAAAGGACGAGGTGAAAAGATCACAAGATTGTTTCGGATTTGAAATAACGACCCTGTTTTTTAAAAAAGGAGGTTTAATATGGAGAGGAGTTTTATGAATGGTCGGTCGCTTAAACCGTTTCCATTTATTTTGCTGTTCATGTTCCTAATGAGTCAAGCCTATGCTCAAACCACAGGTAAAATTGTTGGAACGGTAAAAGATGCCAATACGGGTGACGTCTTGCCAGGCGTCAACGTCATCATTGTGGAGACCTATTTGGGGGCAGCTACGGATTTAGAGGGGTACTACACCGTTATCAATGTCCCCGCAGGGATCTATGACCTGCAAGTTACCATGATGGGATATAAAAAGGTTACGCAAGTCAATGTCAGAGTATCCGTCGATCAGATAACCACGGCTAATTTTTCTCTGGAACCGGAGGTTATGGAAGGCGAAGAGGTCATCGTGGTTGCCGAGCGCGATATTCTACACAAGGAAGTTACAAACAGCCAGCTCGTGGTTTCCGGTACTGAAATGGTTGAAGCTGCCGGAATTCGTACCATCAATCATTATCTGGAAAAACAGGCGGGAATCACCGGCACGGAGCGCATGGAGATTCGGGGTGGCTCAGCCGATCAAACCGGTTCTATCATCAATGGTTTGACATTTGTTAATCCCAGAATCGGCAAAGCGGAAGCCAGAATTCCGGTCAGCGCCGTGGAACAGGTGAACCTGGTCACCGGCGGTTACGGCGCCGAGTACGGTAACTTCCGTTCCGGACTCATCAATGTTGTGACCAAAAGCGGCGATAAGAAGGAATATCACGGCTCCGTCAATTATTCCAGAAATGATGCCCACATGAAGCGTTTTGGCAAATCACTCTACGATCCCACCAATGTATTCCTGAGAACGTATTTTGACCCTGAATGGGCGTTTGTTGGTACTACAGCCGCATGGGCTGGCAATAAATATCCTGAAGATGAGACTGAAAAATACATACCCTTTAATGGCTGGAACAGAATTGCACAGGCCTATAACCGAAGTGTTCCGGCGGACAGACATGTGACGCCCATGGATCTCTACCTATGGTCGGCATGGGTTCATACGGTGGAGCCTGATTTTAACAGACTAAAAGCTTATGCCGATACCGCCGAGGGTCTGGAATACAACCTTACCGATAAACAGATTCAGGCGCTCAAGGATCATGCCCACGAGCCGGAGGGCAGCGATTCCGATTATAATGTGGATTTCGGCTTCGGTGGGCCGGTACCACTTGTCAGCTCAAAGTTGGGGGATGCGACTTTTTACCTGTCTCACCAGACGATTAATACCAATTACATCCAACCCGTGACTCTCAATGCTGAAAAAGATGCCACCACCATGCTCACCGTGAAATCCAATATCACCAAAAGCCTTACCATGGATATTAACGGGATTTACCGGCTTGTCCACGGGACCGCACCGGTTATGCCCACGGCGGGAGCCGTCCCCCGTATTGGGGATGACTATGATGCCGATTCCGGCGGCGGTGACTTGATGTTTGAAAACAATATCGGAAAAATTTATGACCAGGGCATGGTCTATTTCTGGCATCCGACTTTTTGGCATCCCAAAGACCTCACTACTTATATGGGTGGTATCAAGCTCAACCAGGTGGTGAATCCGAAAACTTTTTGGGATTTGACACTTTCTTACGCATGGCAGAAAGACTTTGCTGAACCTGAAGTTACCCGAGACTACACAACGCTCATCAACTTTGGGCCAATATGGCTGGATGAAATGCCTTATGGCCGTGTTTTTACCGCCGACACGGTCCGCAACCCGGCTGATGCCAACGATTACTACGTTCACAGCATATTTGAGGATGTTGGCGGTGAAATTCTTAGTGCCACAGGTCGAAGATTTTCATCGAAAACCGGCATGTACAATGAAAATTCCGTTACCCAACAATTCCGCTTAAAATTCGATTTAAGCAGTCAGGCCACCAAACATCATTTTTTCAAAACGGGTTTTGATTTTAATTACTATGATTTAGATAATGACCTCTGGGTTTATTGGACAGGCTACGACACGGATTATGACCTGCGATTCCATGTGAAACCCTATCAGGCCGGTTTGTACGTTCAGGACCAGATGACTTATGAGGGCCTGGTAGCCAGAATCGGGCTGCGCGCGGACTATTACAATTCCGGCAACCTGATGTGGCCGACCGGTGACCGATTTAACGGCGAAGCCTTCATCGAGGGTCCCGAGGGAGAGCATCCGGCCATGGATCAATATCGTTACGAATTTATGAAAGCCGGTCATAACCTGGTCTGGAACCGCTGGAATCGAATTCATGCGGAGTACCAGGAAGCGTTCCCGGAACGAGAGTTTCTGAAAAGAACTGAAAACCATTTTGCTCTCAGCCCCAGGGTGGGACTTTCTTTCCCGGTTACCGATCGTTCGAAATTCTACTTCAACTATGGCCACTTTCGCTCCACCGTACCTTATTCGGAAATGTATATGTACAATTTCCGTTACAGCAAAGGCCAGGGCTTGACTTCCATCGGCAATCCCAATCTTGCCCCGCCACGGACGATCTCTTATGAGCTAGGAGTCTCTTATAATTTGCTCGATCAATACCTGATCAATATCAACGGCTTTTATAAAGACGTAACCGGTCAACATACGGATATTCAGTTTGATGGTGTGTCCATTTCTGACGGCTACAGCTCCAGAACCAATAACGAATACGAAGACATTCAGGGCATGGAAGTGGATATTCGAAAACCGGCTGGCAAATTCATCACCGGCTGGGTGAATTTCCGCTACCTGCTGGAAAAAACCGGCAGGGTTGGTCGTGAATATTATTATGAAGACCCGGAGAGAAATAACGATCCCCTGGAAATTTATTATGAAGCCGATGAAGATCAACCCGCTCCGCAGCCTAAATTAGCCGCTAATTTGACCTTTCATGTTCCTGCGGACTTGAAATTTGGCAAAACGGTAAACACTGTGTTAGGAGATTGGCTCGTGAGCGGCATCTTCGAGTGGGAACAAGGAGAAGCATTTACCCACAATCCCCAACAACTAAGGAATGTCAGCAACAACCTGAGGTGGCCCGATTATTATATGGTGGATTTAAAAGTCTCCAAAATGTTCGGCTATAAAGGTATAAAGGTCAATTTCTATGTGGATATCCAGAATGTCCTGGATCTTAAAGTCGACTGGATGCATTATGGATGGACTTTCAGAAGCAATATCGATCAAGCTGATTATTTGAATTCATTGCATCTGCCGATGTATGATTCTCCCGAATATAAAGGCCAAACAAGTCCGTCGGGTAATGAATACGTCGGCGGTGACGACAAGATCGGCGATCTCAAGTCCGCCAGCGCGCCCTATATTAATGATCCCAATAACGGTGATTTATGGATGTATGGCTATCCTCGAGATATCTGGTTTGGCGTGAATATCAATTTTTAGACAGGCGATGACCAATTCATTTTAGTCATGAATGAAGGAGAAATGATCCCATGAAAATAATCAATAAAAGGACGAAACAAAAGCTGTTGCTGGTCATCAATATGACGCTGCTGCTGGTCTTATTCAGCGGCGATTTTCTGCAGGCAGATGATCAAACAGCCATAATTCGTATGGGAAAATATTGGTGCGGCGTGGTGGATGATGGCGGTACGGCCACATTTTCCTATGGAAGCTTGAGCTGGTTCCCAAATGATTACAATTGTCAAGGCCCCACCGTCCAGGACGGCACGTCTCAAACGGGATCCGGATTTTTAATGGCCGCAACCAACTGGCAGGATCCGCTGGGCAATGTGATCCCCAAAGCCGCCGTGCTATGGTCTCCCGATACGGATTATAACTGGGGACAAATGGTGACAGTGCCCATGACAGATTACGTGCGCTGGCCGATGCCACTCAATTACATCTTGCAGCCAGCAGATACCGAGGTAGAGAACAAGCAGGTTGAACAGTGGGGCGTACCGGATGCTACCAAAATGATCGGCACTTGTGATCAGGTAGTGGAAGTGACCACCCAGGGTCCTATGGGAGTGGAAATCCACCGCAAGGTCTTTGCCTGGAGTCAGCAATATCACGACAATTATATCGTTTGTGATGTGACTTTGACAAACAAAAGCGGCAAGACCCTCACGGATTTTTACCTGAACCTGCACCAGGGAAATTATTATATCAGCAAGGCCGCCGGAAGCGACCCCAGCGTCAGTGATCTTTATGGCGGAAGCGCGGCCAACCCCGAGCGATATACCTGGCATCATTATGATGGCGCCAAGCCCGGCGACAGCTTGCGCATATATTACATGTATCACGCGGATAATCCGGAGCGCACCGGCGATCAGATGGGACTGCCCATTTACAACCAGGATGGACGACTGTTTTTGCCGGAAATGCATTTTTATACCATCCTTCATGCTTCTGAAAAGCCATACATCAATGACGGCGATGATGTGGATGATTTCCTGCAGCCAAAAGTGACCGATGTATTTTCCCGTCCACTCGTCGGCTTGACTGAGGAATATGCCAAAACAAATGCGAATCGGCCAAAGCTTTACGATTATGTTGCAGGTTATTCGGCCACCATAAATCCCACAGAAGGCGCTTTTGCCGGCACTTTTCATCAGAAACCGAACGATGAATTTGGTGAAGCAAACTGGTCTGCTTCCCTGCCGGGACTCGGATCGGCGTCAACTTTTCATAGCCGGTATTGTTCATTTGGCCCATACACAGAGTTCAAGAATGGCGAAAAACTGCACTTCATATATGCGAGTGGATATGCCGGTTTGAGTCTGGAAAAGGCCAAAGAAGTGGGTGAAAAATGGCAGAACGGGACATTGGAAGATGTGCCAAATCCACCCGATCCGAGAACCGGATATTTCCCAGGTAACTTTGCCTTTCCTACAAATGATGAAAACGATCTTCGCAAAAACCGCTGGCTCAGCACGGGAATCGATTCGGTGCACAAGGCGGCATCCCGCGCAAAATGGAATTATGAGCATAACTGGCAGGTACCGATGGCGCCTGAACCGCCGCATATGTGGGTGCAGGGTACAGGAGAAGGTACGGAAATCCGCTGGGCTGCTCCCGATGCGGAAAGCATGGATGGGTTTTACGGTTATCGTCTGTTGCGACGTGTTGGCCGCTCGGATACTGTGTTTTACCAGGAAGTCAAGCACTGGACTGCGGACGAGCTTACTGCGGAACCTATTGAAATCGGCGATACACCATTTACCGGCTATAAATACATTGATGAGAATATCTTGTGGGGAGCCTCCTATTACTATTATGTTCAGGCCGGCGTCAGGGTGGCGGAGAACGACCTCAATGCCTATCCCACAAGCCGCGGTAAAATTCTCTGGAGCGGACGGGTCTGGAGCACTTCTCGCCTGAATGTCTCCCCTGAGCGCGCCATCGGCGGAAAATTGACAGATATTCGCATCGTCCCCAATCCATATAATATTGCCGATCCCGTACTCTTGGGATACGGTTTGGATGCGGATGATCCGCGAATGCTGTTGTTCTTCAACCTGCCAGCAAGATGCACCATCAAAATTTTTACAGAAAGCGGCGACCTGATTAAAACCATTGAACACGCGCCTCTGTCCAAAGCCGGGCTCTATCAATGGAATATGCTTACGGATAACCAACAGGCCATTTCAAGCGGTATTTACATCGCCGTTTTTGAGACGCCTGAGGGAGAGGTCTCCTATCAGAAATTTATTGTGGTTCGATAAGGCAATAGAAGGCAACCTTCTCCAGGAAGGTTACCTTCTTGATACAATTAAACTTTCGAAGGAGAAAGATCACAATGAAGCGCATAATAATCTTTATTGGTCTTATTCTCGTTTTCACAACGATGGTGCCGGTTTTTGCCCAGGAGTACAACGGCGTCGGAGTTGGGCTTAAAAAACTGGGCCAGTCAACCATGAACTTTTTACAGGTGGGAGTGGTGCCGCGCGCCAGCAGTCTCGGCGATGCCTATACCGCTGTGGGTGTAGGTGCCGGAAGTATCTTTTTCAACCCGGCGGGCCTGGCGCAAATGGATGGCAGAGTCGAGCTTCTGCTCTCGAATACCGAATGGGTTGCGGATATCACTTACATGGCTGGCGCTCTGGCATTAAATCTCGACAACTGGGGAGTCGTAGGATTCAGTGTGCTCACTGTCGATTACGGCGATATTATTGGCACCTCGCTGTTATCCAGCGATACCTTTTCAACCAATCCCAAGGGATATATTGAGACCGGCATGGTTGAGAATGTGGGCGCTTTTGCATTTGGCCTCTCATATTCTCGCTGGATCAGCGATCGTTTTACGATGGGCGGCACCGCGCGCTATGTCGGGCAGCAACTGGGCCAGGCAGCCGGCGCCTTTGGAACTGAACAATTTGATGCAACCAAAGTGGTGTTTGATTTTGGCGTCAATTATCTGACCGGATTCAAGAGTTTCCGATTCGGTATGTCCATTCGCAACTTTGCCACCGCCGTTAAATACCAGGAGATCAGCACCCAGTTGCCCTTGACTTTTGCTGTTGGTGGTGCTATGGACATGATGGATATCCTAAATCCGGATCAATCGGAGGAACACCAACTGTTGCTCTCGGTGGAATTTACCCACCCCAACAATTACACGGAACGGCTGAATCTCGGAATCGAATATACTTTTATGAACCTCTTCGCTGTTCGAGGCGGCTATAATGGTAACAATGATGTCCTGGGATTCAACGCCGGCTTTGGTGTTACACCGGAAATTTCCGGGAAAAAGGTTGCAATTAACTACTCCTACTCCGCGATTGAAAACTATTTTGATGATATCAATCGTTTTTCAGTAGGTTTTAGCTTTTAACCCGATTAAAACGTGCGACGCACGTCTGCAAATAAGAGTCGAAAATCAATTATTTGAATCGAATACTTCCCTCAATTGTAATAGGATCATATAGTGCGTCGCACATTTTCGCGGTTTTGTGAGGAATGCAGGTTAGCTGTTCTGCAAAAAATGGTGGTCAGCTTGTTCGGTCTACAAGGAGCCACCACTTATATCAGATAATAATGAACCTTTGTGATCGAGATTATTTAAACGAAAGAGAAAGGGGTGATGCGAAGAATACATTTGTGTTTATGCTTTCAGTGGGGGCAGGAGGAAGAAGGGTAAATATAGTGTTACGTGGTCGTCACAAAAATAACAAAAAATAAGGAGTATCCTAAAATGGTTAAAGGAAAATGGATGATTTTTGTCGTCATTTTGGTCATCGTGCCAAGCCTGGTTCTTGCCCAGAAGAAATGTTTGTATGTTTCAACGACGACAGGGTTCGCTCCCCTTGCCAGCGATCCGATTGTCAATAAATTCGTTGAATGGGGATTGGATTTGACTTACATCAATACGACGGAAGCGGCTCTTTATTTCGAGGAAGATTATGCCCCCTTTGATTTCGTTTTCGTTGATGAGGTTGTGCCATCATCCTCCCTGGAACCGATTAATCTGCTTGAGGGCCATATTATTCCGCTATTGACCACCGAGAATTATGCCCCCCGCGCCACCATACTAGGCTATCTCACCAATCAGCAGGCGGTGAACATCGCCGCAGAAGCGGTCAAGATTCATAATGGAGATCATCCCCTGGCAGCCGGCTTTGCCACCGGCAGTGAAGTGGTTATCAATGATGGCGCCGGCGCTAATGAAGACCTGATCCCGAATTTACCGGAAATAGATTTTATCCCAATTGCCGAGTCAAAATCATGGCCGGGTCTATATGTCGCTTACGGTGTCGATGCCGGTGGTACCACCGTGAATGGCGTTCCCATCACTCACAGAGGTGCCGTTCTTGGATTCCATGAAAATGGTTATTCAGCCATTAATGAAAACGGATTCAAGTTACTTAAAGCCGCTATCGACTGGATAACGGAAGATCTCTCGGCGGTAGAAAAAGTCTCGAACGCCGTACCAGAAACCTGGCTGCTGGCACAAAATTACCCGAATCCATTCAATCCGGCAACGACCATTGAATTCCAGTTGGAAAAATCGGCGCATACCACCCTGTCGGTGTATAACTCTCAGGGTCAGTTGATGACGGCGCTGGTCGATGAGGATTTGAACGCTGGAACCCACCGGGTAACCTTTGATGCGGAAAATTATTCTTCCGGTGTTTATTTTTATAGCATTCAGTCGGGCGATTTTTCCCATACACGAAAAATGATACTGATGAGATGATGCCGGATTTCTCTGTTATCGTGTAACCAATGCGGATGTTTCTTGAGCATCTTTTTTTGGTGATCACGATTCAGAGAAACGTTTTAACATCAGACCATGGAACCTGCATAATTCATGAAATCACTGAATGTGCGACGCACGTGTAAACAAAGTTTTTTTGCAGTGCAGCAAAAAATAGGCATAACTTTTGTCGTTTCAAGAAGTGCGTCGCACATTTGTCACTTTTTGTGAATTATTCAGGGGAAATTACTCGTCAACCTTTCTTGCATCGATAGGAATGAGAATGGTTGCCTGTCAGCCGGTGATTTATTGATCATTTAATCCATTTTAAAACAGGGTAAATGGAAGCAATAGTCGACCGGAGTTTACAAAAAATCTCGGTCGACTATTTTTTTAGTATTTTGACAATTGGAGAAACATTTTCTACCATTTTTGTTGTTAATTTTATACCTTCGCCAGGCGTCATATAGGATCATGATACGCTAATGGAGACGAATCAAAAATGAGTGAGCTAACATCGGTTCTTGTGTCTAAATGGAAAAAGAATATCAGTTCTTGTCTTTTGCTATTATTCCCGGTCTCTCTGTTCCTGATAAATTGTGCGCAGTACAGTGAAGGTAAAGGACAGCAGTGGTCGGTGCGGATGGCAGAATCGATTATGTCGCGCCATCCGCAAGGTTATGGAGCCTGGGATTATGTCACAGGCACCGTTCTGAAAGGCTTTGAGGAGCTGTGGCGAAAAACCGGAGACGACCGTTATTTCCAATACATTCAGAAAACAGTGGATGCCGTAGTCGATTCGAATGGGACGATCAGAGGCTACAAGTTGAGTGATTACAATCTCGACGAGATCAATGAAGGCCGCATGCTTTTGTTTCTCTATAAAGAAACGGGCCAGGAAAGATATAAAAAGGCAGCCGATCTGCTGAGAAGCCAATTTGACGGCCAGCCGCGTAACTCACTGGGTGGCTTTTGGCATAAAAAAAGATACCCCTACCAGATGTGGCTGGACGGATTGTATATGGGAAGCTCGTTTTATGCCGAGTATGGCAAGCTCTTTAACCAGCCCGAAATCTTTGACGATGTTGTTAAGCAATTCGTTCTCATCGAAGCACATACCCGTGATGAGGCGAGTGGCTTGTTGTACCATGCCTGGGATGAAGAGAAAGCGCAGGCCTGGGCAAATCCCGAAACCGGCCTGTCAAAGATTTTCTGGGGGCGGGGCATTGGATGGTACGCCATGGCTCTTGTCGATGTGCTGGACTACCTGCCGGAAGACCACCCCGGACGGAAAGATGTGATTGCCATTCTCCAGCGTTTGGCTGAGGCGATCACAAAAATTCAGGATGACTCAACCGGCGTCTGGTGGCAGGTTGCCGATCAACCCGGCAGGGAAGGCAATTATTTGGAATCATCGGTTTCCTGCATGTTTGTGTATGCCTTGTCCAAGGGCGTCCGCAAGGGGTACTTGGATGAGAAATACAAAGCCGTCAGCCAAAAGGGATACCAGGGCATACTCGCACAATTCATCACGGAAAATCCGGACGGAACGATAAATTTGACCCAAACCTGTAGCAGCGCCGGACTCGGTTATGGCCGCGATGGCTCCTACGAGTACTATGTATATCAGGAAAGACGAGTCGATAACGACGGCAAAGCGCTGGGGCCGTTTATTACCGCGAGTTTGGAGATGGAGACGAATCCATGATGCGGCCAATCTGCCGGATATATCAACAGCCTCCCAAAAGTGTTAAAATTGCATGATTGCATGGCTGCATGTTTGCATGCATTGGAAATATAAAATTCGTGGAATCGTGTCATTCGTGGTTTTTAGAGTGGACTCAATAATGAACTATAAATATGGGATGCACTGCTGCAAACTTGAGCAGATCATTCCTCCTTTAATTCTGCTCATTTTAACTGCATCATTTTATACCGCACAACAACTTGCTTTCCCCGGCGCCGAAGGATTTGGCAGATTTACCACAGGCGGCCGTGGCGGAAAAGTTATAAAAGTCGTGAATCTGAACGACAGGGGGGAAGGAAGCCTGCGAGCAGCCGTCGAAGCGGCGGGAGCAAGGACGGTTGTTTTTGGCATTTCAGGAACGATTGCGCTGCAATCCGATCTGGTCATCAAAAACAACGACATCACCATTGCCGGCCAGACGGCGCCGGGCGACGGGATTTGCATCAAGGACCATCCCCTGCTGATCGAAGCGGACAATGTCATCATTCGCTATCTTCGTGTTCGTCTGGGCGACAGCTACAAACTGGAATCGGACGCCATGAGCGCGGCTTTCCACAAAAATATCATTGTCGATCATTGTTCCATCAGTTGGGGGACTGATGAAGTGGCGACTTTTCGAGATAACTCCAATGCCACTGTGCAGTGGTGCATTATCAGTGAGAGCCTGAATAATTCCTATCATCATAAAGGGCCGCATGGGTACGGCGGTATCTGGGGCGGCAAGGGTGCTTCATTCCACCATAATCTCATAGCGCACAATGCCAGCAGAAATCCCCGTTTCAACGGCAGCCGCTATAGCCGCAAACCGGCCGAGGAGATTGTCGATTTTCGCAATAATGTCATCTACAACTGGGGCTTTAACAGCTCTTATGGCGGCGAAGCGGGCAACCAAAATGTCGTGGCCAATTATTACAAATACGGACCGGCCTCCGCTCCCCGGGATCGCATCGCCGAGCCGTGGGATGACAAAGGCAGGTGGTACGTTGCCGATAATTTCGTTTACGGATTTCCCGACATCACGGCTGACAACTGGGCCGGCGGCGTGCAGGGCGATTTTTGGCAGCAGGCCAAAGTCGATGTGCCACATCCTTTTGCGTCTGTTCGCACTGAGCCGGCTGGGCAAGCCTGCGAGATGGTGCTGGCCAACGCCGGCGCCGTCCTGCCCAAGAGGGATTCTGTTGACCGCAGAATAATTGAAGAAGTGAGAACCGGCACAGCTACCTTTGCTGGCAGAGAAGAAACCGGGCCGGGCATCA
>METF01000227.1:1045-2813 GCA_001771235.1 Candidatus Zhuqueibacterota bacterium RBG_16_48_16 | reverse complement strand
AAAGTTATTTGCCACAAAGTCACAAAGCCATTAGCTATCAGCCATCAGCTTTCAGCCTAAAAAAAAGCGTTACACAGCTTGAAACAGTAAATCCAAATGACTGAATGTGCGACGCTCTTGCATTTTTGCAGTGGAGCAGTAAATAGCGTTTGAATGAAAACTAGCGAAATAAAAAAACTGTCATTGCGAGTGCCACATGTCCTCCGGCCATTCTTTCGAGCAGAAACGAGGTTTTATTTTTGATATGAATTTTCTATCTTCTTTTGCTGACATAAATATCGAGTTTTTCAGACAGCCAAAATCGATTTCCGATTGGTGTTTTATACCCGTTTGCGAGTGTGATTCCGATTGCCAGTGGTTCTATCTGTGGTGGCATTATATGACCCCGTTTGGGAGCTTACGCTCATACCAGTGCAATCGGGTCTGAAAAATTTGATCCATAATTATTCATCTGCAAAAGAGGAGTAGAGTTGTCATGAAAAGGAAAAAACAGAAGAGGCGTAAAATAGTTAATCTAGATGTTCTTAAACAAATTCGAATCAATGCGGCTGGCATAGATATCGGTGACGAAGAGATTTGGTGTTCTGTCCCTGAAGATCGGGATAAAGAGCCGGTAAAATGCTTTGGCACATTTACAAAGGACTTGCATGAGCTTGTCCGTTGGCTGATAGATTGCGAAATCGGGACTGTGGCGATGGAAGCCACAGGGATTTACTGGATACCGCTGTACACAATGCTGGAGAACGCCGGCATTGAAGTTTATCTAGTCAACCCAAATCATGTCAAAAATATTGCTGGCAAAAAGGATGATATTATGGATTGTCAATGGCTACGACAGTTGCATACATATGGCCTTCTCAAGGCGTCTTTTGTGCCGGAAAAACATATTCGACCGCTACGCGAATTAAGCCGACAGCGCGAAATGCTTATCGATTACCGCGCCAGCCATATCCAACACATGCAAAAAGCACTGCACAAAATGAATCTTCAATTGGATAACGTTATTTCTGATATCACCGGCAAGACGGGCAGGATGATCTTGGGAGCGATTATTGCTGGTGAATGTGATCCGAAGATTTTATCCAATTACCGCGATCCAAATTGCAAAAACAGCAAGGAGACAATTGAAAAGTCACTCGAAGGTTTTTACTACGATGAACAGGTTTTTATACTCAAACAGGCTATCGATTTGTATGATTACTACGGCCAACAGATCAGGGAATGTGATCAGAAGATTGAATTGTATTTAAAAAGAATACCGACGAAGGTCAATATCGTAGAAAAGCCTCTTAAACAATCTATAAAAATTAATAGTCACTGCAAAAATGCACCTGAATTCAATCTTCGAGAATATCTTTATAAGATGTGCGGAGTTGACCTGACCGCTGTTGACGGCTTCAACGCGAGCACAGTGTTCACTATCGTCTCCGATACAGGTGTGGATGCAAGTTGGTGGAAAACAGAGAAGCATTTCACCTCTTGGCTTTGCTTATGTCCGAATAATAAAATTTCAGGAGGAAAAGTGCTCAGCACTAAAACACGAAAAACAAAAAGTAGAGCGAATAATGCATTTCGCCAAGCCGCCAGGAGTGCAGGCCGAAGCCAAAGCTACCTTGGAGCATATTTTCGAAGAATGCGAGCCAAATTCGGCCCTGCCAAGGCAACTACGGCTACTGCTCGTAAAATGGCCTGCATTTTCTATCACATGCTAAAAGAGCAAAAGGAATATGTCGATTTAGGCGAAGATTTCTATTTGACAAAAAATAGA
>METF01000227.1:323-1029 GCA_001771235.1 Candidatus Zhuqueibacterota bacterium RBG_16_48_16 | reverse complement strand
TTATACTTTTAGCGGGCAAAAAAATGATCACCACGTGGCTCACGGAACCCGTATAGTGTTTGAACGAAGACTAGCGAAATATAAAAAACTGTCATTTCGAGCGGAGGAAATGAGTCGTTTACTGTTCAAATTGCTTTGTTGGAGCGAAGCAATCTCCGCCGTTAGAGTTTTCGGTCAGACACCACATAAATGTGACGCCTGATCGACACATCGATTCAAATGGAGGCTTGTCATGAAAAAGATTTTGTCTGGTTTTTCCATCGGCTTGCTCGTTTTTCTCCTAAATTGTACGGCAGGGGATGCTGTCGATGAAAAGATAAAAAATAACTTTCCCCAGTCGCTTGCATTCACCATTAAAAACGAGGCGGATTTATCGCGGACAGATGAAGCGGTCCTTCTGGATGTTGAACAGCTTTTGGCAAAAGCGGCGGATTTCAATCCCCGCGCATTCACCATCCTTTCCGGAAATGTCGAGCTTGCCAGCCAGGCCAACGATTTAAACGGCGATGGGACTGCGGATCAAATCGTCTTTGTCGCCGATTTCCAGCCAGGTGAAACCCGGGAGATACAGGTGCGATACGCGACCTCAGGTGAGATGATGCGGGAATTCCCCAAGCGCACCCAGGCGGAGCTTTCTATCAAGACCGGCGGAGAATTTGTCAACCGCAAGTACCAGGGCGGGACGTTTCAAAATATAGAATATCTG
>METF01000227.1:0-311 GCA_001771235.1 Candidatus Zhuqueibacterota bacterium RBG_16_48_16 | reverse complement strand
GAGCACACCGATCATTCGGAATTCATCCGCTACGAAGGGCCGGGCTGGGAATCGGACAAGATCGGCTATCGCTTTTACCTGGACTGGCGGAATGCTATCGATATCTACGGCAAGAAAGTGCCGGATATGGTGCTGCAAAATGTCGGGCAGGATGGATTTGAATCCTATCACAACATGGCCGACTGGGGCATGGACGTCCTGAAAGTCGGCGAGTCGCTCGGCATCGGCACTGTGGGTATGTGGCATGAAGATAAAGCAAACCGCGTCAGCCAGGTGGATAGTGTCGATTGCAGGATCGTCCTGAACGGCCC
>METF01000226.1:872-4491 GCA_001771235.1 Candidatus Zhuqueibacterota bacterium RBG_16_48_16 | reverse complement strand
ATGAGTATCAACAGGCCGACGATCATGCCGATCAGGCGGTTGACGTATTCGATCCAGGCCAGGGTCAGGTTGAACAGACCGGGATCGATATCCGGCGGCAGTTGCCGGATGCTGGTGGGCGGAATCCATCGGCCAAAACACTTTGGCCAATCCGGACAGCCGAGGCCGGAGCCGGAGACGCGCACCATTCCCCCGACAAAAATCAAAAAATAGGTGGCGATGATCGATGCCAGTGAAAATCGTTTGAAAGCCTTCAAGGTACCTCCCATGATGAAGTTTTTAGTATCTGCTTGGCCCACGAAACCCACGAAATGAAAATTAAACCTAAATTGAGCGATTAGCTTTCAGCTATCAGCGATCAGCGATCAGCTTTTTAAGCATGAAAACTTGCAGTCATTGTGCATTGTTACCCAATGGGAATATTCAGGTGGTCTTTAAAATAGAGTGTTTATTCTTGAGCTGACCGCTGAGAGCGGATTGCTGAACGCATCTTTTAGGTCATAGTCAAAATGATTAAAGTCAAAACCATGTCG
This sequence comes from Candidatus Zhuqueibacterota bacterium RBG_16_48_16, assembly GCA_001771235.1. GTDB lineage: Bacteria > Zhuqueibacterota > Zhuqueibacteria > Residuimicrobiales > Sediminimicrobiaceae > Sediminimicrobium. The sequence continues at coordinate 3,958 of METF01000226.1, read as the reverse complement.
TTCTTGGGAATCCGACAAGTCGGGCTGCCAATATTCATTCAACGGTGGCTAATGTTGGCCGGAACGCTCATCTGCCCGGGTCGAATCGGCAGGATTCTCTTGGTAAATCACGGCGTCTTTTTGGATCGGCTCTGCCGTGACATCGTAGATATCCGCGCGTCGCAGGGTATCGAACATGGTCAGCGCAATAAAAACGCCGACGAACAACAGTCCTATCGAAAAAACAAACAGATAGATTTTTTTATCGTAGAGCAGGTGCATGAAAAAAAAGGAAACCAATAACGCCTTGAAAGTGGCAATGGCTATGGCGGCGATGGCGTTATATCCGCCGAGGTCAATAAAGGAAACTCGGACGGTTATGGCCGTAAAGACCAGCAATGCGGCAGCGACCAGAAGATAGGTTTTGTTTGGTAAAATATGATCCGTATGCGTTCGCTCTTGACTCATTTAATCATCCTATCAGGTATAATAACGGGAAAAGATATATCCAGATCAGGTCGACCAGGTGCCAGTACAGCCCGGCGTTTTCGACCGGCGTATAATATTCGCTGGAATATTTATCTTTGACGGTGTTCACCAGAACCCAGGAAATGACGATCATGCCGACGAGAATATGCAATCCGTGCAAGCCGGTCATGGCAAAATAGATGCTGAAAAAGATATGCGGATTCGTTCCTTCGATGCCGGTGTAGGTGTAGAACTTGCCCGGCAATTGTCCCAGGTGGATCTTGTGGGCGTATTCGAAATATTTGATGACCAGAAAAGTTGCGGCAAACGCCAATGTCAGCAGTAGAAAAATGATCGCAGGGCGCTTCTTGTCCACCTGCAAGCTGCGAATCGCCAGCGCCATGGTCAGGGAGCTTGAAATGAGCACGGCGGTGTTGACCGTTCCCAGGATTACGTTCAGGTGCTTGTGGGCGTTGAGAAACATCTGCGGATTCCACGACCTGAAAACGGCGTAGGCGCAAAAGAGTCCGCCAAAGAGCAGAATCTCGGTCAGCAGGAAAATCCACATTCCGAGCTTGGCGGAAGCCTTTTGTTGCTCCATGTCACTGAAATGGTGGGCCAAATAAGCCGGGTGATTGTGCGCTAAAGACATGCCATATTTCTCGATTTAGGGGGTGTGAATAAATAATTTGAAATTTACTTGCAGTTATGCGTTAGGAAAAAACTGACTATTCAAGTTTACCGACTTTTTTATTTTCACACCCCCTTAGTCTCTTTCGACGGCGATCTTGTCATAGTCATAAGGGCCATGCGACACCTGGGGCGTTACCGCAAAGTTATCATGCGGCGGCGGGGATGAAATCGTCCATTCGAGGCCGAGAGCGCCCCAGGGATTTTTTCCCGCCCGCTTTCCATTGAAAAGGGATGATATCAAATAAAAGCCCATGATGAGAAAACCGACTGCCATAATCCAGGAGCCGACGGATGAAAAAGCGTGCAGAGGCTGAAACTGGTCGAGATAGTTGTAATATCTTCTCGGCATTCCCCTGCTGCCGAGGATGAACTGCACGAAAAAGGTCGCATTAAAGCCCACAAAGATAAACAGGGCAGCGATCTTGGCCAGGGTCTCGTTGTATAGTCGGCCAAATATCTTTGGCCACCAGTAGTGCAGACCCGCCAGGAAGGCCATGACCGTTCCGCCCATCATGACATAATGAAAATGGGCAACCACAAAATAGGTGTCGTGCAGATGGACATCCAAAGCCAGGGTGCCGAGAAAAATGCCCGTCAGCCCGCCGATGGTGAAAAGAAATAAGAAGGACAGCGTGTACAGCATGGGCGCTTCGAAGGAGATCTGTCCCCTGTAAAGCGTGGCCAGCCAGTTGAATATTTTAATCCCTGACGGAATGCCGACCAGGAAGGTCAAAAAGGAAAAAATCATCGCCGCTATTTCGGACTGGCCGCTGGTGAACATGTGATGTCCCCAGACCAAAAAGCTGACGAAAGCGATGGCCAGGCTTGAAAAGGCGATGGCCTTGTAGCCGAATATTTTTTTGCGGGAAAAAACCGTAATCGTTTCGCTGATGATGCCCATTCCCGGCAGGATCATGATGTACACCGCCGGATGGGAATAGAACCAAAAAAAGTGCTGGTAGAGGACCGGGTCGCCGCCCATGGCCGGGTCGAAAATGCCGATGCCAAATGCCTTTTCCAAAATCAACAGCACCAGGGTAATGCTCAACACCGGTGTGGCCAAAACCTGGATGATGGCGGTTGCATACAATCCCCAGATAAAAAGCGGCTGGTTGAACCACGTGAGTCCCGGCGCCCTCAGCTTATGAATGGTGACGATGAAATTGAGTCCGGTCAATATGGAGGAAAAGCCCAGGATAAAAACGCCGAAGGTCATTGAGATCACCGAGGTCGTGGACTCTGTGCTATAGGGCGTGTAGAACGTCCAACCGGTATCCACCGCGCCGGTGATAATGGAATACAGGGCAAAGAGGGCGCCGAATATATAGATGTAAAAAGACAGCAGGTTTAAACGTGGGAAAGCGACGTCTTTGGCGCCCAGCATCAGCGGCAGGACGAAATTCCCCAACGCAGCCGGGATGACCGGAATGATAAAGAGAAAAATCATGATGGCGCCGTGCAGGGTGAACATCTGGTTGTAGGTGTGGGCCTCCATGATCGTCTTGCCCGGGCTAAAAAGCTCCAGCCGAATCAACATCGCCAGAACGCCGCCGACAAAAAAGAAAAACATAATGGCAATCAAATACATCAAGCCGATTCGTTTATGATCCAGGGTAAACAGCCATGACTTGATACCGCGCGGATAATTGAGAAAACTTGCCTGGTCTTCGCTCATTCAGTTGCCTCGTTTATTTCTGCAAAGATTTGATATATTCCACCAGCGCATCAATCTCCCTGTCCTTGAGAATGCCCTGGTAGGCCGGCATGACCGGCTGGAAACCGTAGGCGATTTTTGCCATGGGCTTCAGGATCGATTCGCGAAGGTAATTTTCGTCACTGATGGTCTGCTTCCCCCCTTCTAACTGAATTTGTATTCCGAATCTTCCCTTAAAACTCGGCGCAATGCCAGGGGCGCCATCGATGCTGTGGCAGGTTATGCACGCTTT
>METF01000226.1:321-860 GCA_001771235.1 Candidatus Zhuqueibacterota bacterium RBG_16_48_16 | reverse complement strand
TTTCGCCCCGAGATCGACCAGGGAAAGACCTTCCTCGACCGCAGAGCCTGCGCCGATCCAATCCTTGAATTCGCGCTCGGAAACCGCCCTGACTTTGCCGATCATTTCGGAATGGCCGGTGCCGCAATATTCCGCACAAAAAAGCTCGAATTCGCCTCTCCGAGTCGCTTCGAACCAGGTCACCGTATAACGGTTGGGCAGCACGTCCATTTTAATGCGAAAGCCGGGCACGTAAAAACTGTGAATGACGTCCTTCGAGGACATGGTCAACTGCACCGGCTTGCCGACCGGCACCACCAGCTCATTGAGACTGTTCACCCCTTCAACGGTGTAATCGAATGTCCAAAACCATTTCTGGCTGGTAACCTTCACCTGCAGCGCATCCTTGGGGACGATGTGCATTTTGATGAACGTGCGAAAGCCGAGAAAGAAAGCGATGAAAACCAGGATGGTGGGAATGACCGTCCATAAAATTTCCAGCTTGAGATTATGGGACGGCGCTTCCGCCACAGCCATGCCGGCTCTTTTGCGATAACGGA
>METF01000226.1:115-221 GCA_001771235.1 Candidatus Zhuqueibacterota bacterium RBG_16_48_16 | reverse complement strand
GCCTTGCGGTGGTAAAAATATCGTCGCTGTTGAATCCGGGTTCATCTAAAGCAATTTTCCTTCAAAACTGTTGCACATCAGGATCGTCTCGTCCTGTTCCTTATCC
>METF01000226.1:0-76 GCA_001771235.1 Candidatus Zhuqueibacterota bacterium RBG_16_48_16 | reverse complement strand
GTGCGCCGCCGATTTTCATGATATTTTCCGCGACAATAACATAGCCTTTGGCATCGGGATCGTAGTGGAAGCAATA
>METF01000225.1:323-9351 GCA_001771235.1 Candidatus Zhuqueibacterota bacterium RBG_16_48_16 | reverse complement strand
CGCGCGCCCCTTTGATGATTATTTTATCTTTTTCAGGCATGGCTCTTATTGGACAGTAAAGACGTATCCAATCACAGGGTGTTTAATGACTCGTAGGATTTCGGACAGACAATTTTCAAATCAAAGATCAAATATTAAGGTGCAAAATGACAAATCAAAATCCAAAGATGATAATTTTGCATTTTGCTCCGTCATTATTATATTTGATTTTGATCCTGCATCTTAAAATGCTGTTACATAACATGCTTAGATTACTCTATGATCGGTTACATAAAGACGATGGCATCTTGCTGATTTTCTGAAAGGCCAATATATAAAAAATCTAGCCGTTATTAAAGCAAAAGATTTGGCGAGAGAAAAAATATAAAAATCAATTGACTATGTGGATAAAAAGTGTTAGAATTTCACAATTCAGTGTCGATTGAGCGGACAGGTGCAAGGCTGATCCGCCATTTATCGGCTGCGCTCTCGGAATATGTCTTGGAGCGGAAATTTCCGGCTCGTTTCCGAGTCTGCGTCAAACACATTCGCTTAAATTTTGGAGGGAAGCATGCAAAAGCTAACAACCTGTTGTTTGCTGATTATTTCCTTATTCTTCTTTGCTCAAATGGCCACAGCGGAAACGGTAGAGGAATTCATTGCCAGCGGAGATGCGGCAAACAAGGCATTCGATCATCAATCGGCTTTAAAGTTTTTTCAAAAAGCGCACCAGCTCGATCCAGCCAATTGTGAAGCGTTATGGAAAATGTCCAGGGCGCATGTGGATATCGGTGAAAAGGCGGATAAAGACTTGCAGAGACAGCATTATTACATGGCGGAAAAAATCGCCCGGCAAGCCGTCGCCCAATGTGAAACCGTTGCCGACGCCCATTTAGCTCTCTCCATCGCCGTTGGCCGTGTGGCTTTGATGGAAGGCGGCAAGAAAAAGGTAGAGCTTTCAAAGGAGGTAAAAACCGAGGCGGAGAAAACGCTGGAACTCGACGCGAGCAACGACCTCGCTTATCACGTATTGGGCCGGTGGCATCGCGAGGTGGCGACGCTGAGCGGAATTCTCAAAGCCTTTGCCAAGATTTTATACGGCGGTCTGCCCGATGCCAGCCTCGAAAAAGCGGTGCAATATTTTAGTAAAGCCATAGAGATCAAGCCCGACTATATCAATCATCACCTGGAGCTTGGAATTACTTATGAAGATATGAAAGAGTGGGAACAGGCAAAACAGGAGTATGAAAAAGTCGCCGAACTGCCCGGCACTGAGTCCGACGATCAGGATCACAAAGCGACCGCGGCGGAGAGAATGAAGGATGTTTTGAAAAAGCTGAAATAGCCGGCAGCCTTTTTACGCCTGCCGCAGCAACGTTTGGCAGATCGGCTTTATCGCAATGAGCGCGGCGAATACCGCCATGTAACAGGTAACTCTTTCATTGCAGTAACCTTGATGATATCTTGTAGCTTCCGGGTTTTGTGGCTAGAAAGATACAATCGGTTTTTTTGCTGCATTGGATTGTATGCGGTTCGAAAAACATTTGGAGGTTGCTGAATAAATGATATATTTATTTCAAACAATTCAATAAATATCTTGATTTATTATAATGTTTTTCTATCTTTGTTTAAATTATTTAATTAACATAGCACAATAACCTTATTAAATAAGAATGCTCTTCGAATCCGAAATGTATGCATGTATTCATCGATTTTCTTTGGCAACAGCAGTAAGCCGAGCGTCACTTGCATCAATGGGGACAAAGAAGAGACCCAGGCGTTGCCCGATGCGATCCTTCAAAGCTGTTATCCTACGTTAGCTTACCACCATCGCGTCCCGGCGGACGCGACTCTCACCCGATCAACATACACGGAATAAACAGGTCAATTCGTGCCTTAGAATTGTGAGGAGAGGAGTTTCTTAAAAATGACTATGGAATGTCAAAGAGAAAACAGCAGCGTTCAGTTATCTGATAAAATAACAAGGAACCAACCCATGTCCGACTCGACACAACCTCGCTATAATGCCGCCGGCTATGGCAAACCGCTGGGTCTTTATGATCCCGCATTCGATCACGATAGCTGTGGTGTGGGATTTATCGCCAGAACGGATGCCATGCCCCAACATTCCCTGGTCATCGATGCCATTCGGATATTGGTCAATCTCGAACACCGCGGCGCGGTCGGAGGTGACAAATCGACCGGTGACGGCGCGGGCTTGCTGCTTCAATTGCCGGATGGATTCTTTAGAACGATAGGGCTCGATTTTGCATTGCCCGAACCGGGCGATTATGCCGTTGCCATGACCTTTCTTCCGACAAATGCCGCCCTGGCAGAAAGGTGCAAAGAGGCGTTTGAAGAAACAGTCGAGAATGAGGGCTGTGAAGTCCTGGGCTGGCGGTCGGTGCCGACATCGAACAGAGGTCTTGGACGTCTTGCCCTCTCCACGGAGCCGGCAGTCGCCCAACTGTTTGTCGGACGCGGCAGATGGCCCAGGGAGGCTTTTGAAAGAAAGCTCTATGTCATTCGCCGTTTGATCGAAAAAGAGGTTGGCGGTTGGCGAGATGTCGATGCCAGCCAGTTTTATGTTCCAAGCTTTTCATGCAAAACCATCGTCTATAAAGGCCTGTTCACCGGCAGCCAGATTCAGCCGTATTATCTCGATTTGTCGCAGGAAGATTTTGCCTCCTGTTTCTCACTGGTGCATCAACGGTACAGCACCAACACTCTGCCCACGTGGAACCTGGCGCAACCGTTTCGCTACCTGGCGCACAATGGAGAGATAAATACCTTGCGCGGCAATATCAATAGAATGCGCGGGCGCGAGGCGATTATCCGCTCGGCGTTGTTTGGCGATGATATTGAAAAGATCAAGCCTGTTTTGATAACGACAGGCAGCGACTCCGCTATATTGGATAATGCGCTTGAGCTGATCGTCCTCGCCGGCAGGTCTCTTCCGCATGCGATGATGATGATGGTCCCGGAGGCGTATGGACCAAAGATCAAGATGAGCGAAGCGAAACTGGCATTTTACGAATATCATTCGGCCCTTATGGAACCCTGGGATGGCCCCGCTGCGCTCGCCTACACCGACGGGCGCTATATCGGCGCCACGTTGGACCGTAACGGCCTGCGCCCGGCGCGCTACACGGTGACGACCGATGGTGTGATCGTCATGGCTTCCGAGACCGGCGTCATCGATTTTCCCGCCGAAAAACTGTTAAAGCGCGATCGCCTGAGACCGGGGAAAATGTTTGTGGTCGACCTTGAGCAGAATCGGATCGTGCCGGATAACGAGATCAAGTCCAAGATCGCGCGGCGGAGACCCTATCGCCGGTGGATAATAGACAACCTCATCGAGCTGCGCGGCTTGTTCACGCCGGCAAGCAGTCCGGCGCCCACGGATTACGATCAGCTTCTCCGGCAACAACACGCCTTCGGCTACACCGATGAGGAGCTGAAAATGATCATCGCTCCCATGGCCTCGCGCGGTCAGGAGCCTGTTGGCTCTATGGGCAACGACGCCGCGCTAGCCGTTCTGTCAAACAAGCCGCAACTGCTGTATGGATATTTTAAACAACTATTCGCCCAGGTCACCAACCCGCCAATCGACCCATTGCGCGAGGAGCTGGTTATGTCCCTGGAGAGCTTTGTCGGTCGGGAAACTAATTTTCTCGACGAAACGCCCCAGCACTTCCGCGGACTCAAGCTGCGACATCCGATTCTCACATTGGAGGATATGAACCGAATCCGCGAGAGCAAGATACCGGAAGTGCGGGCGGCAGACATCGACATGCTCTTCCCTGCCGACGGCGATGATAAAGCCCTTGAAAATGCTTTGGAAGACCTTTTTAGAAAAGCGGAGGAGTTTATCGATGCGGGTGCGACTCTTTTAATCTTGAGCGATAAGAACATCGATCAGGATAAGGCACCCATACCGGCATTGCTGGCCGCGGCCGCGTTGCACCATCATTTGATTCGGGTGGGAAAGAGAACGCATGCCGGCATCATTGTCGAATCCGGCGAAGTGCGCGAAGTGATGCACTTTTCGCTGCTGGTCGGCTATGGCGTCGATGCGATATGCCCATATTTGGCGTTCACGACTATTCACGATCTGGCCTCGTCAGACATGCTGGAAGTGGCGAAAACACCGGAAGTGGCTATGGATTCCTATATCACGGCGGTGAAAAAGGGCTTGCTAAAAACGATCAGCCGAATGGGCATTTCGACAATTCACAGCTTTTTTGGATCGCAAATCTTCGAAGCAGTGGGTCTTGGCAAAGAAGTCATCGATAAATATTTTACCGGAACAGCTTCGAGGATCGGAGGTATCGGCCTGGAGGCTATCGCCAAAGAAGCCTGTGTTCGACACAGAAAGGGATTTCCCCTAAGGGGAAGACCCGAAAAATTACTGGAAGAGGGTGGTGTCTATCACATCCGTACCAATGGCGAGACTCATCTATGGACATCCGAAGCCATTTACAAACTGCAGCATGCGACGAGAACGAATGATTACCGGGCCTTTAAGGAATATACCAGGCTGGTCGACGACCAATCGAAAAGCATGGCTACGATCCGCAGCCTGCTTCGGTTTAAAACAGGGCAGCCGATTCCCATTGAAGAGGTCGAGCCGGTCGAGAAAATCACCAAACGGTTTGTCACGGCCGCCATGTCTTTTGGCTCCATCAGCAAAGAGGCGCATGAATCCATTGCCATTGCCTTGAACCGACTTGGGGGAAGAAGCAACTCCGGTGAAGGGGGAGAAGATCCGGAGAGATATATTCCGCTGCCCAATGGTGACAGCAAGCGCTCGGCTATCAAACAGATCGCTTCGGGTCGTTTTGGCGTAACGACCGAATATGCCATCAATGCGGACGAGCTGCAAATAAAAATCGCCCAGGGCGCCAAGCCGGGCGAGGGCGGGCAGCTGCCCGGACACAAAGTGAGCGCAGACATTGCCCGCGTCCGCCATACGACACCCGGCGTGACTCTTATTTCACCACCGCCGCATCATGACATCTATTCCATTGAAGACATCGCGCAACTGATCTATGATTTAAAGGCGGTCAATCCCCGCGCCAGGGTTTCGGTCAAGCTCGTTGCCGAGGTTGGCGTCGGCACCGTTGCCACGGGGGTGGCCAAAGCAAAATCCGACACGGTGCTCATTGCCGGCCATGACGGAGGTACGGGAGCTTCGCCGCTCAGCTCGATCAAACACTGCGGATTGCCCTGGGAGCTTGGCCTGGCCGAGACCCAACAGGCGCTCATCGCCAACCATTTGCGGGATAAGATTCGCGTGCAAACCGACGGACAGCTAAAGTCCGGCAGGGACGTGGTTATCGCCGCTCTACTCGGCGCCGAAGAGTATGGCTTTGGCACCTCTGTGTTGATCACCATGGGGTGCATTATGATGCGCAAATGCCACCTGAACACCTGTCCCGTTGGCGTGGCCACCCAGGATCCAGGTCTGCGTAAAAAATTTACCGGCAAGCCGGAATATGCGGAAAGATTCCTGCGATTCATTGCCCGGGAAATGCGCGAATATATGTCGCAACTGGGCTTTAGAACAGTGGATGAAATGATCGGCCGGGTGGATATGTTGGAGGTTGCGCCTGCCATTGATCATTGGAAGGCAAAAAATCTCGATCTGACCCCGATTCTTATGCCTGGAAGAAATGGCAAAAAAGTCCACTTGCGCTGCACTAAAGGGCAGGAAAGCAATCATCGCGATTCTCTTGATTATGACATCATCGACAGAGCTCACCCGGCGCTAAAAAATAAAGAGCAGGTGAAATGGGCGATGCGCATTCGAAATACACATCGAGCCGTCGGCGCTACGCTGAGCGGTGAGGTCGTCAGACGCTATGGCGCCAAAGGCCTGCCGGATGATACCGTAAAGGTCGATTTTGAAGGTTCCGCCGGCCAGAGTTTTGGTGCCTTTCTGGCGCCCGGCATCACTTTCAAAGTGTATGGAGATGCCAACGATTATTTGGGGAAATCCATGTCCGGTGGACGAATCATCCTGGTGCCGCCCAAGGGAGCGAAATTTATGTCACATGAAAACATCATCGTCGGCAACGTGGTGCTCTACGGCGCCACCGCCGGGGAAGCCTATATCAACGGCGTGGCCGGTGAGCGCTTTGCCGTGCGAAACAGCGGCGCCCTGGCGGTCGTCGAAGGCGTCGGTGATCATGGTTGTGAATACATGACCGGCGGTGTGGTCGTCGTCATCGGCGGGACGGGCAATAATTTCGCGGCCGGAATGAGCGGCGGCATCGCTTATGTTTTTGACGAAAGCGAGCTTTTTGATACACGGTGCAATTTGGATATGGTGGATTTGGAAACGGTGTGGGATCAAAAAGATGCGGCAGAGCTCAAGGGAATGATTCAAAACCATTACAAATACACCCAAAGCCAAAGAGCCAAAATGATCCTTGAAAATTGGGAAGCCTATCTGCCTCTTTTTGTCAAAGTCATTCCCATCGATTATCGTCGCGTGCTGGAGAGATTTACGCTTGAGGAGGAAGTGGATAAAGAAACGGTGGCGGTGACGGAGGAGGTTTACCATGGCTAAACATACCGGATTTATGGAATACAGCCGGGAGGACGCCTGCAAACGCGCCGTAAAACTGCGCGTCCGTAATTTTCGTGAGTTCGAGGAGCCAATTTCGCCGGACCGTTTAAAAAATCAGGCAGCGCGATGTATGGATTGTGGCGTGCCTCATTGCCACACTTTTGGATGTCCTACACAGAACAGAATCCCGGATTGGAATGATCTGGTTTACAAAGGCCAGTGGAAACGCGCTCTGGATAACCTGCTTTCCACCGACAATTTCCCGGAATTTACCGGCAGGGTCTGTCCCGCTCCGTGCGAAGCCGCTTGTACGCTTGCCATAAACAGTCCGGCGGTCACGATCCGCCAGATCGAGCTGCAAATCATCGAAAGAGCCTGGCAGCAAGGTTGGGTCAAACCGGAGCCGCCCTCTTTTAAAACGAACAAGCGGGTCGCTGTGGTAGGCTCCGGCCCCTCGGGACTGGCGGCGGCGCAGCAGTTGGCTCGCCTCGGCCATGAAGTGGTTGTGTTTGAACGCGACGATCGTATCGGCGGTCTGTTGCGATACGGCATTCCTGATTTTAAGCTGGAAAAATGGGTCATCGACCGGAGGCTGGAGCAGATGCAGCAGGAAGGCGTCATTTTCGAGACCCAAGTGCACGTGGGCAAGGATGTATCCGCCCACTATTTGCAGAGGTCGTTTGACGCCATCCTCATCGCAGCGGGAGCCACCGTGCCTCGCGATGTGCAAGTCCCCGGCCGTGAGGCCAAGGGCATTCACTTTGCCATGGAGTTTTTGACCCAGCAAAATAAAATCAATGCAGGGGAATGTATTGACCAAAACGACCGCATCAGCGCCGAAGGCAGAGATGTTGTGGTCATTGGCGGCGGCGATACCGGATCGGACTGCGTGGGAACCAGCAGGCGGCAAGGCGCCAGGTCGATTACCCAAATTGAAATTCTGCCGAAACCACCCTCGCAAAGAGTTGCAAGCAACCCCTGGCCCACATGGCCGCGGATTCTCTATACCTCCAGCTCCCATGAAGAAGGCTGTGACCGCGATTGGGGGATTTCGACCAAAGAATTTATGAGCGAAAACGGGGCGGTGAAAAAGATCAAAGCGGTGAGGCTGGAATGGTCCGAAGCGGAAGAAAACGGCAGATACACTTTTAAGGAAATCCCGGGTTCGGAATTCGAGCTAAAAGCGGATTTGGTGCTGCTGGCAGCGGGATTTGTGCACCTCGACCACGGGCCGCTGGTGAGCGAACTGGGGCTTGATTTAGATGCGCGCGGCAACGTTCTTGTGGATGCGCATCTGATGACCACCAAGCCCGGAGTTTTTGCCGCGGGCGATGCCGTTCTGGGGGCGTCTCTTGTGGTGCGGGCTCTTTACCAGGGGCGCGAGGCGGCAGCAGGAGTGGATAAGTATTTGATGGGGAGTTGATGAATCTGTTTCTCGTTTGGTTTCCTGAAGCGGATGAATATAATTTTTGCTTGAATTTGGATAAATATTCCTTATCTTTCAGCAATAATTGAGAGTATTAAACGAAGAATTGGTTATTTTTAATGCCTCAGTAATATTGAAAACCAGGTGGAAAAGCATAACTTGTTAAATTGGGGAATAAGTTCTTTTAATCCGGGTGAAAATTTTAAAAAGGTGCATTATGTCAACCACTTTAAAAAAGTTGGAAGAAGCCGTAGAGAAAATAACGGGCAGAAAAGCTGACGAATTACGATCTAAAACAATTGATGAAAATCGTAAAGAGCTCGAAGAGAAAGGAATAAGAACAAAGTTTTATTCGGCTTTTCCATTTATTGGGCGGGGAAATATTTTGCGAAAATTCATCAGTCATGAAGATGTTAATAAGACGGTTGACGAAAGTATTAGATAATTCATGACTCCTCGAAATTTTGAAAGTCTTTTCGAATTCTACAACGATTTTGTTAAAGTTCTATATAGCAGCATTCAGATAAATAATGTCTTACCAGTGGAAGTGCCATTTGAGTTGAATGCTGCTTTTGATCATATTTCTTGAAAATGGTGTTTCGGTGAAAGTGAAGAGGTTGTTGATAAAGCATATTCGCACCTGAAGCGTGCGTGTTTGGATATATTTAATTGCAAGTCAGACAGGCCTCTAATTACTACAAAGAATTACGAAAGATTGATACATCTGTTATTGACAATGGAAAGTTTGATAGAGAATTGATAAAACTTTATCATGAGATTAAATATGAGGCCAGAGAAGCGAGAAGAAATGAGGGGGATCAAAGATATGATACAAATGACAAAGTTTTGGCGTTCGATTATTGGGAACCTGTTTATCAGAAATGCATTCGGCTGGAACAGGATTTTTATTTGCACCCTGCTATTGAATGGGCGAAAAAAAGAAGTCGAATTTTGACGTTTAAGAATTTTGCCTTTTCAATTTTAGCCAGTTTCATTGCTGGATACCTCTCCAAAAATCTTCTTATCAAGGCATATAAAATAATCATTTC
>METF01000225.1:0-277 GCA_001771235.1 Candidatus Zhuqueibacterota bacterium RBG_16_48_16 | reverse complement strand
CGATGCAATTGATCAATAGATCAACATTGAAGCGATTCGACGTTTTACTTCCTCAACATCACCCCACCGTATTCACCCTCGTCGCATGCCCCACCTCATACTCCTCGATTTTTGACAGATGCTTTTGTAAATACCCCAATTGATCGACGCCCTGCAACAGACAGGTTTTGCTGAATCCGTCAATTGGGAATTCAACCTTTTTGCCCGAAGGCAGTGTCAGGGTTTGTGTTTTTAAATCAATTTTCACCCGACTGTTCGGAGCCGATTGCGCCAGGTC
>METF01000224.1:11411-15946 GCA_001771235.1 Candidatus Zhuqueibacterota bacterium RBG_16_48_16 | reverse complement strand
TTCGGCGATCTGGCCGACTTTAGTGGTGACCACGACCTTGCCGCCGGCCATGTACTCAAAAATCTTCACCGGAGAGTAGTAGAACAATCCACTGTCCGGGTAGGGCGCCAGCGCGATGTCCATCACCTCGAGGCAGAAAGGGATCAGCTCGTGGTCCAGATAGTCGATGAAAACGACCCGGTGCTGCCACTCGCCTTTTTGGCATTGGCTTCTTAGTTTTACCGTCATTGGGCCGCCACTGCCGACGAATAAAAAATAGAGATCGGCATATTTCGGAATCAGGCTCGCCATCAGCCGGTGCAGATTGTCCACACCATGCCAAAGGTGGAGTGAGCCGATAAATCCGATGACCCTGGCGCCGGAGGGGAAATTGATTTTCTCTTTTACCTCGGGCGGCATTTTCTTCCGCCGCAGCGGAATATCGGCGGCATTGGTAATGACCGTAATTTTTTCCCGGCGCACGGCCTGCGTTGTGACATAGTACTGTTTGGTGACATTGGACTGAACGAATATCTTTTCAGCCAAACGCAGATCGACGCGCTCGAAAAACAGCAGAAAGCTTTTCCATAGTGCGCCGTCATTATGGTAGTGCAGCCACTCGTAGGACATGGCGCCATCCGCTTCCAGCAAAACGGGGACATTCATCAATCTTGCCAGGATGACCGCCGATATGCGAAAAGCATCCAGTCTGACGATGATCAGCTCCGGTTTGGCTTTTTGAATGTAAACGAATTCGGCGATAATTTCAAAGTTATTTTGCAGGATGGTTTTGGGAGTGTAGAAAAGTTTTCGAATAAAATGCCGAAAAGGAGAAGGTGGCCGTGCCGGTGAAGGCGTTTCGGGACGCTTCCGGGCGCCGCCGAAACGCCAATAATAGTCTACTTTATGGCCGGCCCGTTCCAGATTAGAGAGCAGTTTTTTCGCTTTAATGGTCGAGCCAATAGAACGGCCGTACAAGTCGGCCATGTAGTTAAAATAAAGCAGCTTCATTGGATGATTCGCACACCGGTCGGCGCATTGGGCGGCGTCTCGTCCGGCACCACATCATCGCCCAGCCATTTGAAGCGCATGGCATCGGCGATAACGATGCCGTTGGCGTTGTTGTTGATTTTCACATAGCTGGCACTGCCCGCCGGAAGGTAAAAAATGCCCAGTCGGTTCCATTGGCCGTAATTGGCGCGCTGCGTATAGACTCCTCTAAGCCTTGATACACCGTCGACAAAGATTTCGAACGGCACGTTATCCGCCTCGACCGAAGTGGATGGTGAATCGCCATGCCAGCCATGCCATTCGGAAATTTCATAATAGCCGGCCACGCCGATGTTGGGCCTCCAGATGGCGGTGGCTTCGCCGGCTCCCGGCGCCACGGCCTGATAGCCCCAGGCGTCATCAAACTCATAATTCGGGGGATTTTTCCACCTGTTGCCAAATTGGCTGTAATAGGGATTCTCAAGGTCGAAATCGAGGTTGCCATGCGCCACTTTACGCAGCCAGTTTCCGACTACTTCGACAGTATCTTGTGCAGGCGAGGAATCGTTGCAATAGAAATTATCGACGACAATATCGCTGATGGCTGTGGTAGGCTCGTTGAATAAAAGTATGCCGTCGCCGCGCTTATCTCTTGGATTGGTGCCGTACCACTCTCCATACAATTGCACGGAGCCGGTGAAAAGCTCGCCATTGTTGAAATCGGGATCCTGGCCGCCGCGCAGCCGGTAATACGGACCACCTGTCAGGGAAGAGGCATTCAGCGTTTGGTAGGCACCGGTCGGATTATCGACGACGCAGCCATTATCAAAATAGCGCACCCATAATCCGTTACCCAATTGCTGTGCCGGCCCGGTTGGATAGCCCATATCGGTTTCAAATTCATCATACCAGAACATGATAAAGTACCAGTCGCCGTAGGTCATGCCGTAGTAGCAATCGAAAAGCATGGCGGTGGCGAGGCCGTGCCGCATTTTCTCAAATCTGTCCTTGCCGTTATAAGTCCACTTTTCCGGAATATAATCCTCGATGAACATCATGCTGGGCTTTTGGCCGTTTTGCGCCCATTGCAGACAATCGTCTTTAAGGTGCTCCCACGGGCCGCCCCAACGCTGGAATCCCTCAAAAACATGGCCGTTAAGAATATTGTAATAATCCGGAAGTATCCACCCCCCGTTGACGCCAAAAAGATTGGGCATATCGGGTGCCAGAGTCTCCATCAATTGTTTTTCTTTTTCGATCCATTTTCGCACACCAGGCTGCCACTGGCTAGTATTTACCCAGTAAAAACTGTGTTCCGTGTAATCGTTCTTCCCGGTCAAATCAAAGTCAAGCGTATGATTTTCCAGGTAAAGGTTATAGGCGAAAAAGTCGTGAAAAAATCCATCATAGATTCGCTCGGACCAATCCATCTTACTAGTGAGGTTTTTTGTCGCCAGATAGTCCCAGGCCTGCACCCCATCCACAACCGGACAGTATTCACTGAAATTGGGTATGACCCCAGGGCCGTAAAGCCGCAGCGGACTCCTCACCACGGAATTCTCCGGGTGAGTTTGTTCGATGGCTTCAAAACCGCTGGCCGGTACACCGGTCAGCGTATTGCCACTAATTCCAGTGAACGCAATGACATCGTTATTGATCACCACGTACTTTGGCCCGCCGCCCGAGTTGACGCCGCTGGCATTGTCCACCGTGATGCTGGTCGCGCCGGGATCGAGCGTCCCAACCGTGTGGCCCAGGTAGCTTCTATAGGCAAAAAACTCCGGCGGGTCGTATAAAGACAGGCCGTTGTTGCCCATGCCGATGATGACCTGGTTGGGATTCATCTCGCGCAATGCCGCGGTGATGACCGGGCCGTTTTCATCGTCCGAGCCGTAGATGTAGACCATATCGTATTGCGCCCAATGGTGCAGGCGGTTGCCAATCGACCAGAACGGCCATCCCGCATTATCCTGGGCAGCGGAGTAGAGCGCCACTCGTGGATAAGGGGGATTAAATCGATCGTATTCCTGCGAGAATGCGACGGTGGTGATCCATAGGATCGCTGTCAGTTCAACCAGCCAGCAAACGGAGCGTTTCAATCCATTCCGCTGGCATCCTCGATGCTTGTTTAAACGCCTCATAATACACTCACCTCCACCAAGATTTATCTGAAATCCATGCAAACATTTTAACATTGCCTTGCAAAGCTTGTGGCTGTCCAGCCCACGAAACACACAAAACAAACGAAATGAATGAAAAATAATTGTACTTGAATCCATGCATCAGCTCCAGTTCCCTACAACTTGATCTAAGCTCTTGCCGCGAAGGGAAAGGAATGTATCGATATTTGAATTCAATCTCTAAATATCTCTGATATGCGGCCTCCAAAAAACCACATCCTTAATCTTTTATACACCTCGAAACATGCACCGACAATCGCATAACTTTCATCAGACTAAAGAAGTTCAGCCATGTTGATTCCTTTCGCTTATTTTGTGTATTTAGTGGGCTGAAGAGTTCCTAAAATTCCGGTTTTTCGATCCAGCGAAATTTTAGTAGAATGACAAAATAAAAAATAATTGTCCCAACAGCCAAAGCAATCTGGTCTATTTTCAACGGGGATAGCAATCCATAAATGGCTAATCCGATCAGTGTGGCAAGCGAAATCTTGCCGATATACAGATGCGCCCGTCTTGGAAATACAATAATGTTTTTCAACGCATAGGATGTAATATACAAGAGGATAATCCCTTCGGTAACAATGGTGGCTATGCTCGCTCCAACATAAGACAGGCGTGGAATCAACACAAGATTTAAAATGACATTTGTGACCAGCGCAATGACCTGTATAAAAACGATCCTGTTTTGCCTGTTCGTCGCAACATATATGCTTACAAAAAATATATTGAACATTTGCGCGAATGTAGCGAAAACAAGATATTTTAAGGCAATTACCGAATTAGCATATTTGATGCCAAAGATAATAGTGATGATATCCTCGGCCAGGAAATAAATGTAGGGAATCATCGGAATAACAATCACTAACAGGTACTTGATGCCTTTGAAAAATAACCTCGAAAGGGCTTGCTTATCCCGCGCGCTTGACGATAACTGTGGCAGGAAGGAAATAACAAGAATAGTGGGAATGATGCTGGTAAAAGTCAACAGCCTGTAGCTGGCCGAATACCAGGAAACATCATCCATGCTTTGCATCATGGAGAGCATAACGATATCGATTTTATTATAGACCATCGAAAGAAACACGGAAAGGCCGAGGAAAAAAGATGATTTTAAAAGCATCCTGGACTTGAAATAATCAAAGTCAACATGCACCGGGAAAAATCTGGCATTCAGCACATAGATATTATAGGCCAGCTTGATGAAAACGGCAATCAGAAAGACTGTTGAAAAAACGATGACACCATAGCCTTTGACCAATAATAAAACAGCCAGACCGACGATGACGATCTTTTCCAGCACGTTGCCCAGAGTTTCATATTGCATCAGCTCATGGCTTCTGTATACGGTGGAGAGAGTCAGGCTAAAGGAGCCCACAATTCCGACGA
>METF01000224.1:2588-11310 GCA_001771235.1 Candidatus Zhuqueibacterota bacterium RBG_16_48_16 | reverse complement strand
ATGGATAGCAGCCTGGCAGAAAGCCGTTTTTTTCCGGCAATTTCTCGCGTGAGCAGCGTCTCCAGGCCCAGATCGCAAACCAGGTTGACAAAGAACATCAAGGTGCTGCCCAGGCTGTATTTGCCGAATTCGTCGTTGTCCAGGTAATGGGCGGCAAAAGGCAAAAGAACAAAAGCCAAAAGGGTGTTGGAAAATTGCCCGATTGTGGTAAAGCTGACGTTTTTTAGAATTCGACTCATGTGACTTTATTCTACTACCTCTGAGAACTTTGCTTTTTTAACAAAACTCTTGCACGTCCACCCACACTAATTTTGGTGAAACGTGAAAAATCAAACGTGAAACGAAAAACATCGAAAACAGTTTTTCTCGTTTCACTTTTCACGTTTGACGTTTCACTTGCGCCTTAGCGCATAAATAGATTATCGAACATTAAAATTAGCTTGTGAAATTTTACTGGTATCGGCCGGCCTCTTTTCTTCCGGGACGGCCATTTTCTCTCTTTCGGCTGTTTTATGGATGGAAATTTGTTCGGCGCAAACCAGCATGCCACAGACCATTCCCACCAATTTCCAACTGTGCCAGGTTATCTCCGGGACGTGATAGTCCGGCGCGCCCATATTGTAGATCATAAACGCCAGGATGCCATTCAGTGCGGCTGAGGCGGTATCGTAGATGTAAATATTTTTCGACCGCAGCAGCTTTGATCCATAGGTAAAAGACCAGGCAAAAATTATGACGAGCAAAAGTGCACCGAGAATACCCTGCTCGGCGGCAACCAGCAAATAGGCGTTGTGCACCATTTTTAAACCCTGGGTTGTCTCTGTTGCGTAGAAGCGATACTGATTGAGACCTACGCCCATGATTTTATGCTCGTTGATGATTCTCATCGCATCCCTGGCCAGGAACATGCGGCTGCTGGACGATCTTTGGCCGGCAATGGCATCTCCGATATTGGACATGCGATTGGAAATGACATTTTTATATTTTGTGCTCATCAAAACAAAAATCACTGTTGCGGCTATTGCAAAAATAGTGAGGTGCCTTCTTTTCAACCGGCCTTTATTGTAATCGACCAGGAGAAACACCAGGGTCGCCACAAGAAAGGAAAGCCATGCGCCGCGGCTGTACGAGGCAAAGAGCGAGGCTCCGCCAACAATAGTAATTCCGAGATACACCATTTTGGGCTTGAGCTTCCAGAAAACAAAAGTGCGCCAGACAAAAGGCAGCATGGTCAGCAAATAGACGCCAAAAACATTGGGGTCCACCATCGTGCCTGTGGAGCGCCAGCCGGTGTTGACTATGTTAAAAAACGGCAGGACTACCGGTCCGATCTGCCATTGCCAGACGCCGATGAGGGCCTGGAAACACAGACCGAAAACCAGTCCGTTGACCAGATTTTGCACATACTCGACTTTGACCAGCCGTGTAGCCAGAAAATAGAAAACGATCATGGCGCGGGTGAGATGAACCATGCCAAAGCCCAATACCACGGCCTTTTCGGCAATGAGCCAGCTCGTCTGCGCCCACAGGAAAAAGACAAGTGTCAGCACCTTTATCATGGATATAAAAAGCGCATGTTTTTTTGCTCTTTTGGATGGCACCAAAAAGAATAAAAGATACATGGGGAGATCGGACAGGATGATCACCTCGGCGCCATAGGGCGAGCCGTCCCACATTCCCAGCACCATAGTAAAACCCTGGTTTATGGAGGAAAAGGCGCCAAAACATAAAAAGAGTATATTTCGAATATTGAATTTCATTCGTGCTTGTTCGGCTCATGTTATAACAAACGATTCAATAGCTTCGGCCATCAGCGCTCCCGACCGGGCTGTGGTGAACTTTTCCAGTACATCGTGCCTGGCTTGGGCACCGATGCGTCGCCGCGTTTCGACATCGGCAGTAAGGCGTAAAATAGCCTGGCGCAGCTCGCCGGATTCGTGGGGCTTGACAAGAATAGCATTTTTTTCATGCTCGACATAATCGGCAAGGCCGTCGTTTTGAGTCACGATAACCGCCTTGCCAAAAGCCATGGCCCTGAGCAGAACCAGTTGGCCCGACGATTCGCCGGGCCGGTCCAGCGGCACGACTACGAATTGTGCGTTCCGCATATTTTCATCAAACGTGTTAAAATCGCTATAGGTGATATCGACATTCGCCGGTATGTCAAGATTGGCGACATTATGTTTTTGCGCAATCACCCTGACCCGAACGGGCAATCCGTCAACGGCCTGAAAAAGCGTCCGGTAATCTCTGTTGCTCCTTCCGCCGCTGAATAGATAATCACCATCGACCATCGAGGACACGTGCGGCACGTCGATGCCGAACGGTATAAAGTGAAACCGGGTACGATTGTTGGCAAACCGTTTGCGATAGGCGCTGGTTTCGGCAGCCGAGGAGACCGTCACCAGCTCCACCTTTTTCAAACAAAATCTTATAAACAAATGGCGCAAAAAACCGTTCAGGCCGTGCCGCTGAGGAACGATCAGGTTATGAATGACGATGCTTGTACGTGATCCCAGCAATCGGGCCCAAAAAGCGAAAAGCAACCCAATGACCGGTTGCCATGCTAACAGAATATCGTATCTCCTGCGGAGCTTGAACACTTTTATCGTCTGAACGAGATAACTTTTCCACAGCCTGGCGAGCTTTTCAAAATTGTTGTCATGGCCTCTCGGCGTCTCCCAGCCAAAAAGCGTCACCGTCTCGAACCGTTGCCGCAGCCTGGCGAGGTAAATCCAGTCCTCTTCAGCCAGCCAATCGAGGACGAATAAAATCCGTTTATTGCTTTTCATCTTTTTCGTTCAGGCGTACGGGCTTTTGTTTCAAATCCGCAATCTCTTTTTCCAGCTCTCGCACTTTGGTTTCGTGCTCGAACTCTTTGAGGGCGATATGTTGTGATAAAGACTGGGTCTTGTTAATGAGAAATGTTATTTTTAGCGTAAAAAAAAGCAAGAGCGATACGATGAACACCAGGCCGATCAGGGTCAAGGTCGATGTCGGGTACTGGGCGCCGAGCAGATGAGTCATCCTCATGAGAAGGGCATTGCTGGAAATCACCACAATCATGCCAACGGCGAGTATGAGCCACAACAATCCCAAACTTTCGCTGACCTGCTTGCGCCTCATCAACTGAAAGATCAACACAATAAAAACAATCCCGATGGAGATCAGGATCAAACGTCCCCGCAGCGACATTTCTACGGCTAGATTCACAATTCTTCCCATCCAAATTTATGTTTCCTGCATAATTCATCCGCCACAAAGACACCAAGACACAAAGTATTGATAGAATGAATGTCAAAACATAGGTTTGCAGATTAAGCGAAAGAAACTCTATTTACATATCGAACTTTTTTAATCTTTGAAATTCTTCGTGACTTGGTGTCTTCGTGGCCATAATTTATGAATTAATCAGGGCTTGTTTTTCCCGGTGAAAAAACGCCACAGCCAATCCAGCCCGGCCATGGCCACTATAATCATAACCGGATCGATGGGTATGCGGAATCGAATCTCGGCGAAAAAAATGGAATACCCGGTGCTTATGGTCAGAACAGGGATGAGCAGCAAGGCCATTTCCACAACCGATTTGCGCAGTGCATACAGACCAATGGGGAACAACAGCAGGAGCGGCAGAAAAAAAACGACGGATACCCACTGGATCAGCTCGGATGCCCGGAACGATTGATTGGATATTCTGCTGACAAACGGCGACCAAAAATGCGCAAATTCCGGGACAAAATGTTTCACAAAGAAAAAAACCGGGTCATGCAAAATCAATTTCATCGTAGCGGCCAAATAATTGCTGTTGCCGTAGCGAATTTGATTGGACAGGGTCACCGACTGCTTTGGCTCGCCGGACTCGATCTTTCTGACATCGACCTCTTTCCAGGGATTCAGCCAAACCATATAGCCGGATGCCGCGGGATCGTATTCATCCATATCGATCAAAAAACAACACTGGCGTATGTCTTGCGGCGAGATCGGCTGCGCATAGCTCATCTCAAAATAATTCGCCCCTTCTCTGGCATCGAATACGGCCGGGAACCACCGCTCAGCATGCCCGCCGGTGAATAAAAGTGTTCGATCTTCCATCACTTCCCCGTCGGCAATGAAATCCGGCAGTTCTTCAGCGGTATCGACAAGCACAACATCTGCGGTATCATTCTGAGCGATACGGCGCGAGATGGCCCGGTACCTGTCGATCTTTTGGCCGCCGCCGCCTTTCAACGCCAGCCCAAAATAGCCGGCATTTTTTTCATCCTTTCGGTCCTTGCCGATGACCACCGTGACGAGATAGCGATCGTCCAGGAAGCAGTCGATAGCGACCGTTGAATCATTGTCCACACAATAAATGGCGAACGTGCGCCCGTTAAAAAAATCGGCCGCCAAAGATTTTTCCCGTTCATCGAGATAGACCCTGTAATTCAACAAATTGGCCGCTTCATTGCAGGCGCGACCGGGCGAAAGCTGGCGAAAAGCAACGTAATTGCGGATCGTCCAGGGCAGGAGAGTCAGGATCACGACACAGCCGTAAAGTCCGGCGTAAAGGACTTTTTTTACAGACCTGCCTTTTGTGGCAACATAGAGCCAAACAATGAACAGCGGTACGCCGGGCAGCAGAACCGGAATCGTCAAAATGGCCAATCCCAAAAAAATGGCGGACGCCAGCAGCCAGCCCGGCTTTTGATTCCTGTGAAAAAGAACCAGGCAATAAATCACCAGCGTGAGGAAAAAACTGAACAGTTGCGTCGAATAGACAATGTTGGCAATGAACACAAAAAAAGGATAAACGGCGCTGAAGAAAAGAACGATGAGAGCGACCCGGTCATTAAAAATATTCCTGGCGATCAGAAATATAAGATAAATATGCGCTACGCTCAGGAGGATTTGAACGAGCTTGACCGCCGCGAAAGAGTGTCCGAAGATAAAATAGATGATGCTGAGAAAAATCGGATAGGCCGGTTCCAGGCAATAGTGATCGAATTTGTCGTAAAAATACAGACTCTTGCCAAAGCCCTCTCCTTTCAGAATGCTTTGTGCCGCCGTGTCATAATGGACGGTGTCATAGAAATTCAGTTTTCCCCCCAGGACGAGGCCAAAAAGAATCCTGACGGCGATGGCCGCTGCCAGGACATAGAGAATCATCTTCTTGTCGGCGATGGGGGGAAGGCACTTTTCAATTCGATGCATCATAAGATTCGGCATTCAATTTATAGATGGAAATCGACGGATGTTGTTTCCCCGACGTCGAAGGAAAAGTGATGAGACGAATGCTGTGGCTTTCCAGCCATTGAAAGAATTTCTCGCGATCCTGAACGACATTCGGGTATTTCACCCTGGTGTATTTCCATGCAAAAATATCCCTGGTGAAACTGTCCGCTATATAATATTCTATCCGGTTCTTTATAATATACTGTTCAAGCTTCATGAATAACGAATCTTCCCGCGTGGTGAGCTGGAGTGGAAAGAGATGAAATTTTTTCTTTTTTTGCGAAACAATCTCTTCGCAACTGTCTTTATCAGAGACATTGCCTATCTCAGGCGGGAACGATTCCGTACAAAGCCGCGACAGCTCCGGCAGGTGATCATTCATCCAGGCAACCGCATCGGTTCTGGGATCTGTCTTCGAGAGTTCGGAAAGAGAAGCAACGTCTCTTGTCGCCGCAAAACCGACCAGCAGAACGACCAGAAACGCAGCAATTTTATGTTTGATTTTTATGGTGTTGGAAATCTTTTCCGTCAAAAAGTCCATGGCAACGGCGCGCGCTACGGCTAAAAAAGGCAAAACCGGAAGGATGTGCCTGATGGCTTTGTATGACATGCGCTCAAAAAACAGGTAAGTGAATATGGGAAAAAGGATCAACAGCACATCCGCCTTGCGATGTCGCAATATCTGAACCAAAAGGCCGAGTGCCGCCAGCAGGGTCAGGACGATCCCATCCGCCGCGGGGATCGAGTTGGGGTAGAACACGCCAAAGCCCGGCGACTGGTCGCCCGTCCAATAGGAAAGCAGGCCGCCGCCGGTTCCCAATTTGCCGACTTTTTCGAAATTATGCGTGCCGATCAGACCCCCGATGGTTTCGCCGAAATCGAGAACGAACAGCGGACAGGCGAGCAAAAGGACAAGCAGGCCGACAACCAGATAGAGCCAAAAATTTTTGTTAAAATAACCAACGCCCGGAGAAGTGCCATTTTTGCGACGGGCGGTAAAATGGGCGTACAGAAACGGCAGGCCGATAAAAAAGGTGCTGAACTTGGTCGCCACGGCCAGGGCGCTAAAGACCGCCGCGAAGAGATAGTCGCGCGGCTTTTGCCCGAACAGCGAGCGCGAAATAAAGTAAAATGCGCAGAGCACAAAGAACGTCGCCGGCGCGTCGACGGTAAAAAAATGCGAGTGGCGGACATGAGTGAAATCGACAGCGAAAAAGGCGGCGGAAAACCAGGCAACCCTTTTAGAGTAGAGCAGCCGGACTATTTTAAACAATAGCCAAACGGACAAAACCCCAAGCAGAGCCGTCAAGACACGGCCCAGTAAAAAAAATTGAAACGGATCGCAGGAATAGAGGCGCTGAACGTGATCGAGGGATTCGAACCTGCCGGTGAGCAGAGAGATAAAAATATAACCCGCCAGCACGAATGCGAACAGATAGGTGTAAAACGGCGGATAGACACCGATGCCGAAATAAGTCTCCCTGTCCAGGAACCTGGTTTCCAGCAAGCGTCCGGCCTGGGCGACGAGCTTGATCTCGTCCGGGTGATAGAGATGCGGCTCGCCGAACTTGAGGCCGTAAAACCTCAGAAAAATACTCACCACAGCGATGATAAAAAATAAGGCGACAGCCGACCTGTTTTCAGTGACGTTTCTTTGATTATTCAACATCGATCCGAGCCGGGGTGAATTGTCTCCGAATCTGCGCGATTTTGAGAAGGACGATGGAGATGGCCAACAAATTTCTCACGGGATAGATTAAAGACTTGACCGAGGAGTGCATGGACTTGCCATTCAGCCGTTGTTCGACCTGAACGGGCACTTCTTTGATTTTAAATCCGACACGAGACAACAGAAGCAGAACCTGCGTATCCGGGTAATCGTTGGGATATTCGTCGGCGAACAAGTTGATCACCTGCCTGCTGACCATTTGAAAGCCGGTGAGCACATCTTTGATCTTTTTCCCCGATAGCAGCCAAAAAACAAGGCTGAATAAAGAGATGCCGATCTTTCGCGACAGCGAGGTCTTGTAGCCCGTGCTGACTACGAATCTCGAACCCAAGATGACGTCGTATTTGCCGCCATTGAACGTTTCGACCAGGCGGAGAATATCCTGCGGCCGATGTTGTCCGTCGGCGTCGAGGGTGATGGCGGCATGGTAGTTTTTCTCCTTCGCATATCTGAAACCCGTTTGCAGTGAAGCGCCATAACCCAGGTTGACCGGATGGGTGATGACCCGGGCGCCAGCGGCTTTTACCGCTTCTGCCGTCCCGTCGACCGAGCCGTCATTCACCACCAACACATCGACCAGCCAGCCGAAGGAGCTTATGGCCGCAGAGACGTCCTCGATGCCTTTTATCACCCGCGCCACATTCGCTGCTTCATTAAAAGCCGGGATGATGACGATCAGTTTTCTATGAGTTGTTGACATGCTACATTGCTACCCTTGAATTTTGACATTTCATATCAGCTCACAACTACTAAAACTACAGCGAAAGTTTAAAGTGGAATATTGATCTATCAATTCCTCTTACTAAAAAAGAGGATGTCATTCTTTTAAGAATCTTTGTCAAGAGTGCACAAATTGAAAAAGACGCAGACTGATATGGGAGGTCCTCCTAAAAAAGGCGTTTACGGCGGGTACGATGACACAAATACAAAGATTCTCAAGAGAATGACAGTCACGCTGAATTTCGGACTCGGCAAACGGTATTCGGTCTACCGCGACGAAGCATCCGACACATCATAAGTCATTCGTTAAGGGATTGACATAAAAAGTTTCGCTGTAGTCCTAGTATGAGCATTCCTTCCTTTCGTTAAACAATCACCTTGCATATTGACTATGATCAGGATCTTGACACTCTCCTGAACAATTTTTCATACTCATCCGTTACGCTTTGCCAGCTATATTTCTTACGTACAGTCCGCTCAATTCGCTTACGATATTTTTCCACCTCCCCCGGATCATCGCACAGTCGCTGCATCTTTTTTGCCAGATCGCCATTATCCGTCGATGAAAAGAGGATCCCGGCTGAGCCAAGCACCTCCCTGTGCTCCGGCACATCGTTGGCCAGGATGCAGTTGCCGTAACCCATGCCTTCCAAAAGCGCCGGATGCGTCCCCCCCACTTCCGTGGCCTGGACGTAAAAGTAAGCGTGGCTTTGCAGCTCGCGGTAGGCGTTGCCAAAAACATAGCCGGTAAAGATGATGCGCTCGTCCTTCGTCGACCTGAGCCGTTTGATATATTCCGTGCTGTAGGGCGCATCGCCCACCATGACCAACTTTCTGTCGGTTCTTACTTGCTCAAATGCCTCGACCACTCGGTGGGCATTGTTTTCCGGCTCCATGCGGCTCACATAAAGGATGTATTCTCCCGGCGACAAACCCAGTTGGTCCAAAGCGTCCCTGGTCGTCACCGGCTGCTCCGGCGCGCCGTAAGGAATAAAGGTGGAGGACGCGCCGAATTTTTTCAGGTAATATTTTTCCACCTCTCGTGCATCGGTCACTATGGCC
>METF01000224.1:2069-2520 GCA_001771235.1 Candidatus Zhuqueibacterota bacterium RBG_16_48_16 | reverse complement strand
CCGTTTCCATTCGAGGCCATCGACGTTCAACACGGTGGGCTTGCCCATTATTCTCGGCACAATCGTAAATATGGCGTTGGCGCTGTTACAAATAAAAACCACATCATAACGGTGAAAAAAGCTGTACAGGACACACACACATGTATGCGCTACGGTATCCAGGTACTTGTGGCTGATCGTCGGCAATATCCTGATGCGCACGCCTTTGTAGAATTCATCGGCGCACTGGATCATATTGGCACGGCCGTATACCGTGACATCGTGCCCTTTTTCCACCAGGCGCGGCGCCATTTCTTCGATAAACGTCTCAAAGCCGCCATAATTTGCGGGAATGCCGCGAATGCCCATTATGGCAATTTTCATGATCTCTCCCGGAATATTTTAACCGGGTAGTTTGAACCCGGTACGGTCTCGATGAGCTGATAATATCGTTCAATTTCCTCCCTAATGA
>METF01000224.1:1749-2021 GCA_001771235.1 Candidatus Zhuqueibacterota bacterium RBG_16_48_16 | reverse complement strand
TAAAATCCGGGCGGTTGTTCCGGAATTGCATTTGAAAATTGCTGTCCAGTTTCTTAAAGAATTCGGTTGGATGAGGCACCTTGAGGAACGGATCCAGACCGGCCTGAAACGCCCATATCGTGCCGCCGCTCAGTACCTCCGAATTGTTATCGGACAGTCTGGCCAATGTGCCGGCCACCTGCTTCAGAGTCTTTTGCGACCAGATCGCTTCGTAACGAGGCCCGATGACATGGCCGGAAAAGGCCGCGCTTATTAAAAAAGCCGCGATCATG
>METF01000224.1:308-1616 GCA_001771235.1 Candidatus Zhuqueibacterota bacterium RBG_16_48_16 | reverse complement strand
AACAGTTCCAGGGGATAGAAAACGACGGTTAACGCCAAAGGGAGGATGGCCGCGCCGAAGATTTTTTCGCGTAACGATAGCTTGAAACGGACGGAGGTCAGAGTGCCCGCTCCGACGAGTGCAAAAGCCAGGTAAAAAACCATGCCCGGGGAGATATGCCAAAAAAGACGCTGGGTCACGAAAATGAAAAAAAAGAGCACCAGGGGAAATACCATTTTGGTAAGACTCACATGTCGGCCGTAGATCTTGTTAAAAAATGCCGAGGCCAATAGCACGAGCGGCGGCAGCGCTTCGGTAAAATACTGGGTGTAAAAGCCCCTGTTGGCTGTTTGAAAGAGATAGAGAGCCAAAACGGAACACGCCCAGAAAATGAAAAGCAGGATGAAATTCTCCGAGCCGGTCGCCCGTTTGTCATCGCCTTCTTTTCTCAAAGCAATCCGAAAAACGGCTGCGGCGATGATGAACAGGCAAAACAAAAATGACTGTTGCCATGCCGTCAGCGTGTATTCCATGGGTTGATCGAGAAGGCGAAAGCCGGGTGTGTCGACCACGGCCTGGGACGGCGGCAGCATGCCGAAAACAGAGGCCAGCCGGTTCCAGACCAGATGCAGCGGATTAAGCTGGGAGAAAAAGATCTCCTGCCAGCTCATTCTCACGGACAAAAGCGCGAAACACAATAGCACGATGCTAAAATAGCCGAGAACAAATAGCCCGATCAGGCGCACTCGTTCCAGAACCGATTCCTGTTTTTTGAACGACAAAAAAAGCACAATGGCCAGCGGCATATATAATGCGGGCTGGCGGACATAAAAAGCAAGTGCAGAAAAGATACCGGATAAAATGATCCATCCGGACTTTCGAATGTGACCGCTGCGCGAGAGCAAAAGAAAATAGACGCTGGCGCACGCAAGAAATATCGTTGGTTGTTCCGTTTTTACGATGACCGACCAAATCAGCGTCAAAGGGAGAAACAGGTAAATGCTCATCGCGATCAAACCTGTCTGATAATCAAACAGTTTTTTCCCAATCAAAAAAATCATCCACCCTGCCGCCAGGGAGCTGATCAACGGCAACATTCTGCCCACCAGGAGTGAGCTGCCAAAGCACTTTAACAGAACAGCGAGCAGCAAAACATAGAACGGCTGTCTGGAGCCAAAATCCGCCACCGGCATCGAGCCTTGCAAAAGCAATTTTGCGTCCATCAGGTGCGCGCCTTCATCGGGGTTGATCCAGCGAAGATGCATGAGCGCCAGCCGGACCAGGAAGCCAATTGCCAGAACGGCATAGATCGGCAGGTTCTGCCTGATG
>METF01000224.1:0-230 GCA_001771235.1 Candidatus Zhuqueibacterota bacterium RBG_16_48_16 | reverse complement strand
GATAATGTAGCCGATCTCTTCATCGGACAGCTCGGGATACATCGGCAGGGAGAGAATCTCCTCGGCATATCGTTCGGCTACGGGATAGCTGCCTTTTTCTACGTTCAAATCTGTGTAGGCCTGCTGTAAATGGCACGGTATGGGATAATGAATCTGCGTGCCGACGCCGTTCTGCCGTAAATACTCTCTCAGGTGATCCCGATGCGGACAGCGAATGACGTAGAGATGAA
>METF01000223.1:5401-5815 GCA_001771235.1 Candidatus Zhuqueibacterota bacterium RBG_16_48_16 | reverse complement strand
GACAATGATCCCCGCTATCGGCGGCATCGACGGCGACATCACCCAGGTAGGAGACAAGTTTCATCTGTATTATGTATCTGACGCCAAGGTGTTGCATGCCGTTTCCGACCGGATCAATCGGGACTACCAATCCGAGCCACAACGCATCGATCCCGAGACCAAACCCACAGAAGCGCCCAATGTGTTCAAACGCCTGGGGACGGATACATACGTGCTGATGTATGACGTCTACGGCGGTCGACCCAACAACATGGGATTCAGTGAAACCACGGACTTTCTGACTTATACGGATATCGGTCACTTTAACGAAGGCGTGATGAAGGGAACCAACTTCTCACGGCCCAAGCACGGCGCAGTGACCTATCTGACCCTGAACGAGCTAAAGGCCATCACGGAACACTGGAACGTTGATAT
>METF01000223.1:4276-5375 GCA_001771235.1 Candidatus Zhuqueibacterota bacterium RBG_16_48_16 | reverse complement strand
TTTCATCCCATATGATAAAGAAAAGCGTCGAAATTGCTTTCGCGTTAACGGCGGCCGCATTTTTCGCTTGCGATATTTTCGAGCCCGAAGAGGAACCTTACTATGCCACTCGCACAGTTCAGGAAATCTGGGTAATTGATCTTGAAAAAAAGACCGACACTTTTCTGACTTTGGGAGTATGTCCATTTTTTACTTCTAACAGCCAGGATATTCTGTTTTGCAGAGATGATTTTATCTGGCGTATGGGGATTGATGGCGCAAAGCCTTCCCCTATAAGCCCTCGATTCGATTACCTTTGGAGTTACGACATTCATACGCCTACGGATCGGATTGTTTTTCATGGCGCCTCGCTTGCCAACAATTCCAGCGACATTTTTTTGATGCAGGCTGACGGCCAGGGATTCATCAATCTATGCAATACGGCTTTTGATACAGAGGCCAGTGCACGTTTTTCTCCTGACGGCTCGCAAATCGTTTTTGAGCAAAACTCATCAATTTGCAAAATGGACCTGAGAAGCAAGGAAATTTCACAGATCATGGATAGAAGCACAACGGCTTCTTCATTTAGCGACGCTCAGCTAAACTTCTCTAATGACAAAATTATTTGCCGTTTTCATCCAAGCCTGGATATCCTTATCATTAGCGTCAGCGCCGGTACGATCGAAAAAACAATTGAGCTTGCCGGGCAAGGCGATTTCGCCGTTTGCCCGACACGCGATGAGCTGCTTTTTTATCAACGCGGCCTCCAGGCGATGGATTTAAATACATACGAAACAACTAAAATCGTCGATAACGCTGGCATGCCAGCTTATTCTCCTGACGGAAGCAAAGAGGTTTTTTTAGATAGTAAAAGGCAAATGGTTATGATTGACGCCGATGGCGGCAATTATAAAGTTTGCAAAGAGCCGCTTTCAGGGGACGTTTACAAACACATAGATTTTTACGCCGTTTCTCCGGATAATCAAAAAATCGTTTACAGCATTTATTATGAAGTGGAAATAAGATAGTCAAAGGGCAATGAACGAAAAATGGATTTGGCCAAGCTGATAAAAGGATGTGTTGTTATTCTTTTCACATTTGTAATAGCTAACGCCAACGG
>METF01000223.1:0-4270 GCA_001771235.1 Candidatus Zhuqueibacterota bacterium RBG_16_48_16 | reverse complement strand
GGTGTGGCAAAATCCTCTCCCGGGTACAAACTACTTGAATGATGTGTTTTTCATCGATAAAAACACGGGATGGGCGATTGGCGACGTGGGGGCGATTATCAAGACAATTGACGGCGGTAAAAGCTGGGAATCTCAGATTTGTCCTTCTAATTTAGCTTTATATGGCGTTTCTTTTCAGGATGAAGATCATGGAATCATTGTTGGCGGCTATATATATGAAAGCCTTATACTAAAAACAGAAAATGGCGGGAAGGACTGGATTGAGATTAAAGCTAAAGGTGCGTCTGAGCTGCGTGATGTAACCTTTATTGATAAGAATCGGGCGGTCGCTGTTGGAAACCATGGCAGGATATTGTTGACAACCGATAGCGGAATAACATGGTCTTCACGCGCAGTTGCGTACGGGGATTTGCATTCTGTGAGTTTCATTAATCCTCAAACAGGCTGGGCGGCCGGAGAGCGCCAGACCGTATTAAAAACGATTGACGGTGGCGAAAATTGGACGCTGCTTTCAGAGGACCGTTACGGTTTGACAATAAATGATATTTGTTTTGTCAGTGACACGAAAGGATGGGCGGTCTCGGGCAAAGGCGGCGTTATTCTGGTTACGACCGATGGCGCAGTGAGCTGGTCAGAAAATAATGTCGGAACTCTATCACATTTGAGCAGCATTTTTTTCATATCCGCCCAAAAAGGCATGGCTATCGGAGAAGCTGGCGCTGTCTATTATACGGATAACGGAGGCGCGAGCTGGGAAAATGGTTCCTTAACGAATGACATTTCTTTAAATTCCTGTTTTTTCTTTAACGATCATTTTGGATGGGCGGTAGGCGATAGTGGGGCTATTTTTCTTGTCGATCATGCCAGTCGCGAATGGATAGAAATGAGATCCCCGCGCATTACGGGATTATTAGATATATGCATGCTTGACCCCTACGGCTGGGCCGCCGGGGCGGATGGAGTCATCCTGTATACGAACAACGGCGGCGCACAATGGGAAGCTCAAAACAGTACGACATCGCGCGAGCTCAAGGCCATCGAGTTTGCCGACAAAGACAATGGCTGGGCGGCGGGAAATTACGGAACATTACTGCAAACCAAAAATGGAGGCGCCGACTGGATAAACAGATCATTCGAAACAGAGTGTCATTTATCGAGTGTGGCGTTTGCAGCGCCGCATCAGGTGTGGATTGCCGGTTCAAATGGATTTCTCATACACACGGATGATGGGGGCGACAACTGGCGCCAGCACCATCTGCCTGTGGCCGGCGATTTGAACAAGATATTATTTACCGATAAAAACAATGGGTGGATTGTCGGCGGCGATTGGGATAACGCTGTTGTCTTGCACACCTCTGACGGCGGCGTCAACTGGATCCGGCAGGACTGTCCAATGAAAAGCGGCTTGCGAGACGCATTTTTCATCGATGCCAAAACCGGATGGGTTGTCGGCGGCGGTTTCCAGGAAGAGCACAACATGGCAAAAACCATGGATGGCGGCAAAAACTGGATCATTCGTTCTATAGATAATTTTGGCCCGCTTTATGCGATCCATTTTATTGATGCCTTGCGCGGCTATGCTAGCGGGCCATTTAGCGCTCTGTTAAAGACGGTCGACGGCGGCATAACCTGGCGGCCTGAATCCGTTGCAATACAGGAAGTTATCTGGGATATTTATTTTAAAGATGAAAATACCGGCTGGATTGCCGGAAGCGGCGGCATGATCATGAAGAATTCCAACAGCCGCATTGAAGGCAAGATGTCCTCCGAAAGGTTGTTTCAGAATTTCCCCAATCCTTTCACAAACGAAACGAAAATCTGTTTTCTTTTGGAAAGCCCTGGGCATGCTTTGTTGCGCGTCTTTGATATGTGCGGAAGGCTGGTGCAGGTTCTTGTCGATGCACATCTTGATGCGGGCGAGCACTTTGTCGTGTTCAATGCTTCCAATTTGCCAACGGGCATTTACGCTGGCTCTTTGCAAAC
Organism: Candidatus Zhuqueibacterota bacterium RBG_16_48_16; assembly: GCA_001771235.1. Classification (GTDB taxonomy): domain Bacteria; phylum Zhuqueibacterota; class Zhuqueibacteria; order Residuimicrobiales; family Sediminimicrobiaceae; genus Sediminimicrobium. The sequence goes on along the minus strand of METF01000223.1, from coordinate 2,287 downwards.
CGATAAGGGTGTTGAAGCCATTTGGATGCTGCATCTTTAAAGAAAAAACGGCGTCGCCTGAAAAAGATAACGGTGAAAGAGGATGGTTTGCGATGGAAAAACGTGGGCAAATGGCTTGCAGGGTAGAGATTCTATCACACATTCCTGATGGCGCATAATTCACCGATTTGCATGAGATCGAAAATGGCGTGCCGATTGAATTTTTCCGCATGTCAAAATAGTCTTGGTGAGAACGATTAGCCCATGCCTGATTATTGCCGGGTGACAGCTCCTGGCGGCGCATTTTTCTTGTGAAAAATGTATGCGAATGGAAATGGCCTGGCTTTCACAGGTACAGGGGGAAAGGATATTATCCTTACGGTCGGGAAGAAAATGATGCAGGGGCGTTTACTATAGCAGAAGAATTTGGTGAATGATGGCACTGAGTGAATACAATTATTTGACAAAAGCTCAATTGGCCTATAGATGGCCCCACCCAACGAACTCGTGTGTTAGTTCGGGTATCCTTTAGGATTTTTTGCCAGTTTTTTTAAAACCTTAAGATCTTCCAAATCTTTAGGCCGTCCCGCTGCGGTTTTCATCTTGATCAAGTCATCCAGGCTGGCAAAATAGGCGTTCGTTGACCCAATTTTGCTAGTGACCTTATTCTGCCACACTTTTTCAAAAGTAACGCCTTTTACAAATGGGTGGATATCTGTCTCTAAAATATATTGCCTTATCAGTATCTTATTTTCCTTTAAATCTTTTTCTGTAAGATCGGAAACATCGTAGCCAAATTCCTGCAAAACATGGAGCGTTTTTTTGATATTTTGCACATCATTCGCAATGAAAATATCCAAATCTAATGTCGCCCTGGCATAACCAAACACCGGGAACGCTGTTGCACCGATAATTACATATCGGACATTATTTTCGTTTAATAATTGCAGGAGTTTTTCTATGTCCATTGTCGATCAGTATTTGGGCTATTTGCCTGGATTTTTCAAACATCATTTCAAAACGCTGCTGTACTGAAAGGGAAAGTTGATATTCCAGTTCAAAATCCAGCTCTTTATCAGGGTTCTCTGAATTTATTTTAAGTATAGGTGACATACGAGCCAAATATATTTAATCTCACTGAAAATAGCAAACTTTAAGCGTCAGTAACTGAGGAGAAAAATTTTGCTCATTTCTGGCAAAATATTTAAGTGCTGAAAGTAGGTTTCGAATATCATAAAGTTGCAGTGGCATAAATTACGATTCAACTTTTTGGTTCTGGCTTGTCCAGGTTGGGTAATTATTTGAATTCCACCCGGTGTCCTGAACCCGAATCGACTGAACTTTTCAGCAGTCCAAGCCAGCATGAGCACATTCAGAGAAATACGAATGATTCCTTAATGGATGCATTAACGAATTTTACCTGCTTTTGGTTAAAGGATTCAGATCATTTGTAGTAAATTCGGTATAAAGCGGGAGTCCCTCGAAGTAACAGAGATATGCGAATTGAATTAATCTTGGAGAAATATTTATGAAAGCAATCGTTCAAAACAACTACGGCTCGCCGGCTGTCCTTGAGCTCAGGGAAATCGACAGGCCGGTGGTCAAAGATAACGACGTGCTGGTGCGCGTTCATGCGGCAGGCGTTCACGCAGGCGATTATTTTTGTATGAGAGGCGCGCCGTACCCCGTGCGTTTTGTCGTCGGGTTCCCCAAGCCAAAAAACTATATTCCGGGATTCGATGTAGCGGGACATGTGGAGGCGATTGGCAAGAACGTGACGCGATTTCAACCCGGCGATCAGGTGTTCGGGTCATGCGAGGGCGCCTGCGCCGAGTACGCCTGCGCGGTAGAAGACAACGTTGTGTTAAAACCGGCCGACCTCACATTTGAGCAGGCCGCGGCCGTCCCTGTCTCGGCGCTCGCGGCATTGCACGGTCTTCGCGATGCGGGAAAAGTGCAGCCGGGGCAAAAAGTCCTGATCAACGGAGCGTCCGGAGGCGTCGGTTCGTTCGCTGTGCAGATCGCCAAGTGGTTGGGTGCCGAGGTAACGGGCGTTTGCAGTACGAGGAACGTGGACATGGTGAGATCGATCGGTGCAGATTATATCATCGATTACACGCAGGAGGATTTTACAAAAACCGGTCGGCGTTACGATCTCATCCTCGATAATGTGGGGAACCGGTCCTTATCCGATTGTCGGCGCGCGCTCACCCCCCGGGGCGTTCACATACCGAACAGCGGCCATGCCGGCTTGTGGTATGTTGTCAAGGCGCTGGTATTGTCAGCGTTCATACGCCAACAGGGAGGT
>METF01000222.1:21611-26135 GCA_001771235.1 Candidatus Zhuqueibacterota bacterium RBG_16_48_16 | reverse complement strand
TTTGCGCAAGGCCTGGTAACCACCCGCCTTTTCATAGTCAGACAGGTTCAAAGGCTCTTCGCCTGGCCGGATATTCCTGGTGAGCGGTCGCTCCATCAACTGTTCTTCCTACTTGTAGGTCTTGAGAATCGCATCGATCTTTTCCGGATCCAAATCCCTGTAAAGCTCGGCATCGATCATCATAGCCGGCGCATGGTCGCAGGTGCCCAAACACGGTATGGGCAATAAGGTGAACCGGCCATCGGAGCTGGTCTGGCCCAGGCTGTTTATGCCCAGGCGATTGAATAAATGGTCGCGGATGTCATCATAACCCATAATCCAGCAGGAAATGCTGTCGCAAATCAAGATAATGTGTTTGCCAACCGGCTTGCGAAATATGAGATTGTAAAAGGTCGCCACATTATCCAGCTCATCGGGACTCATATCCAAATGCTTGGCGATGTCCCGGATGCTTTCGTCAGATACCCAGCCGCGATGCTGCTGAATAATTTTTAACGCTTCGACGCAAGCGGCCCGCTTTTGCTCATAGTGCTCGAGCTCTCGGTCAATTTCTTTTATTTCATGGTCTGTTAGCATGTAATTTTCTTACAGGATCAGCTTTTTGGTTCTGTCTTCATTACCGGACACTTTTTGGGGGGACACAGAGTTCCCGGAGATTTCGCAGAGATTCACAGAGAAATAACAAAAAAACGTCTTTTACGTAAACCTAAACTGAGCGGTTTTTTTATCAGGTGGGGTTCGGAGTTCAAGCTTTAGCTTGCTTGGGGGATGGGGCACGCTAAAGCGTGAATACCCAATATAACACCTATTAGTTGATCAATTTCTGACTGAATCGCTCAATTTAGGGTTAAATAAAAACTGCTTTTCAATATCTCAGTGTTGCTCTGTGTCTTCTCAGCGTTCTCTGTGTAATTGTCCTGTTTTATCCTGTTCATCGTGTTGATCCTGTCAAAAATAATCTGTCATTATATTTGCAAAGCTGTGCACCTAGCGATCCACATCAGCCAAGACAAAATCTATGGCCCCCAGGATCGCCAGCAAATCAGGAACCAATAGGCCGCGGCTGATGACGGGGATCATTTGCAGATGCGCGAAGGACGGCGTTCGAATGCGTGTTCTGTAAGAGACCGTATTGCCATCGCTGATCAAATAATAGCTGTTGTTGCCCTTTGCGGCTTCTATTCCAACGCATGCCTCGCCCGGCGGAATGACAGGCCCCCAGCTTACGCTCAGAAAGTGAGTAATAAGCGTCTCAATATCGTGCATCGTCCGCTCTTTGCGCGGCGGCGTGGTCAATGGATGGTCCGATTTGTACGGGCCTGTCGGCATATTGTTCAAACACTGCTCGATGATGCGCAGGCTTTGCCGCATCTCTTCCACATGGATAACGGCACGGTCATAGCAATCGCCATGCACGGCAGTCGGAATATCAAACTCGAATTGATCATAGCCGGAATAGGGCCGCTTTTTGCGGAAATCCCATTCCAGGCCGGTGGCTCGTAATCCCGGACCGGTGACACCCCATTCGATGGCCTCATCCTGGGTGTAGACACCGACGCCCTTGGTTCGAGCTTTGAAAATGCGATTTTGCATGACCAATTTATCATATTCTTTCACTCGCGGCGGAAAGTATTTTATAAAGTCTTTGACCAGTCTATCCCAGCCTTTCGGCAAATCCTGGGCAACTCCGCCGATGCGGAACCAGTTGGGATGCATACGATCACCGCATATAGCAGCGACAATATCGAAAATGCGCTCGCGATCATTAAACATGAAAAACACCGGGGACATTGCCCCCAAATCGCCGGCAAAAGTGCCATACCAGACCAAATGGCTGGACAAACGAAAAAATTCCGCCATCATGATGCGAATTACATTTGCGCGGTCCGGGACAGTTATGCCGGCCAGCTTTTCCACGGCCATGACATAGGGCAGGTTATTCATCACGCCGCCCAGGTAGTCGATCCGGTCGGTATAGGGGATGTAGGTGTGCCAGGATTGGCGCTCGCCCATTTTCTCCGCACCGCGATGATGGTAGCCAATATCGGGCACCGCGTCGACGATCTCCTCTCCATCGAGCTGCAGGACGATGCGAAAGGGACCGTGAGTTCCCGGATGCTGCGGACCGAGGTTGAGAAACATAAAGTCCGTGTCTTCGCTGCTTCGCTGCAACCCCCATTCTTCGGGCTTGAATTGCAGCGCCTGTTGTTCCGCCTCTTGCTTTTCTTCAGGAAGCTTGAAGGGCCCCATCTCCGTTGCGCGCGCGGGATGCTCTTTCCTTAATGGGTGGCCCACCCAGGTTGGCGGCAAGAGAATACGCCTGAGGTTTGGATGCTGGTTGAATTTGATGCCAAACATATCCCAAACCTCGCGCTCGTACCAATTTGCCGCAGGCCAAATATCGGTTATCGTTTGCAGGGAGGGATACTCGCCTTTGAGCGCTGTTTTGATGCGGATGTCTGAATTGCGCTCATGGGAAAGGAGATGATAAACGACTGTGAAATCACTATCCGGCTGGCCTTGCCGGACTGCACGCAGGCGCTCGTCAATGGCTGTGAGGTCATAAAGCATTCGATAAGGCTTTTCGACCTCGGTTTTAAGATATCGCAACACGTCACGTACTTTGTCCGTTGAAACCCAGAACGTCGGGATATTATCTTTTGTCTCTTGTGACACGACAATTGCTTCGCCGAGCTTGTTTTGCAGCTCCTGAGGGGTGGATTGTTCGCTCATAGGGAATTAGTTTTTAGTTTTTTTAAGCAGTTTTTGGGGAAACAAGTGACGTTCATTTAAACCTCATCCGGAGACCGGAGCGCCGTGGCCTGACGCCTTTGCGCACGCTTGAGGTCTCGCATGCAAGGTTGTGGTGGCCGCTCTATTCCTTGTGGGCCGATAACCCAGCTAAGGGGGCGTTTTTCTTTACTCACGCTGTCGGCCAGCAAAACCAGCCCTTCCAAAAAGGCATCCGGACGTGGCGGGCAGCCAGGGACATAAACATCGACGGGAAGAAACTTATCCACCCCTTGAACAACGCTGTAAATATCATACATGCCCCCAGAATTAGCGCAAGAACCCATCGAAATGACCCAGCGCGGCTCCATCATCTGCTCGTAGAGCCTCTTGATGATAGGTGCCATTTTAATAAAAACCGTTCCGGCAATGATCATCAGATCGGCTTCGCGCGGCGTGCCCCTGATGACTTCAGCACCAAAACGCGAGATATCGTATTTGCTGGTAATGCTGGTGGCCATCTCCACATAGCAGCATGAAAGGCCAAAGTTGAATGGCCATATCGAATATTTTCGCCCCCAGGCAACCAGATCCTGCAATTTTGCCAGAATAAGATTCCGGCGAATGGCATCTTCCATAGTTCCATCGCCCTGACTTTTCGGCGGTGAATTTGTCGCTTTTGTGAGCTGCCATCGCATGGGTAGATTATCCTTTCCTTTTTACAAAAAATCAGAGTTTACCTTCTAATATTCGCAACTATTCAGGTATCGTAATTTTTCTGCCCGAAAACTCGAAGACACAAAGGCTCACAAAGATTTTTTGTGTCCCTTAGTGGCTTTGCGACTTGGTGGCTGAATAGATAGACATTCAAGTCATACTAAAGGCCAACTTTTATTATGACATCATTTTATATGTTCCAATGACTAAGAGCTGACACAAAGTGCTCATTGTGAAAAAATAACTATTATTCTTGAAGCTTATTCCTAGTTTATGGTTGCCTCTCAATACGATCAGGAATAATGTCAAAAGTACAATTAGCGCAACCGTATATGTTCCAAGCTCAAGAGTTGCGGATATTCTCGCTTCATCCTGTTTGCCGAATCCGCCAAACACAAGGGAAAAAAATCGTGTGAACATTGGGAAAAACACAAAAGGATAGGCGTAAATGGTTTTAAATTTTTCGATAATCAGCAAAAAAACTATTGATTGAAGAATAGTAAATGCAGGTCCACCGATACTTACATATAGGCCATGGCTTGCATCAATATAGCGCCCGCTCTTAGGCCATGTATAGTTTAAGCTATAGGCCATATCGTTTCCCAAAATCTCTCCGACAATCCGTGGCCAAATTCATGGAAAAGATATGAAAGATAAGCAACTGGAATAAACAGCAAAATGAGTTTCAGGTCTATTTTATTTTCAGTTTCATTTGTCATTGTGTTTATGAGCCACCGTCTATAATCTAAATATTTTCTTATAAGCTACCTTATTTTTGCTTTAACAGCTTTAGTAGCAACCAGCCTCTAGCAAAATCCTACCTTATTACCTTATTTGATGAGAATAAGGTAATAAGGTCAAAATGTGTGGCGACTATTTTTCTACTAAGGTTGAAAAGACAAAAATAAGGTTTCAGGTAAATATGTCAATATTAACAATGTCGGACATCTGATACGGATGAACTATTACAATATTTATGGAAAATAGATGCCTCAACTATAAAGTCCTGTGGGATGAAATATCTCTTATTGTCCGTGTCCAGTGCGAAATAAGGGCAAAGATAAGGGCTATAGGGAG
>METF01000222.1:15558-21603 GCA_001771235.1 Candidatus Zhuqueibacterota bacterium RBG_16_48_16 | reverse complement strand
AGCTTACCTGCCACCGCTTATATAATTTGTCAGCTGCTCGATAATGAATTCCTTATCGGCAATGGTGGCCTTGACTACATCGCCGATGGAAATGACGCCGACAAGTTCTTCGTTTTCAATGACAGGCAAGTGCCGGACATGTTTGTCGCTCATGAGCGCCATGCAGTCCTCGCTGGTCTCATCGGGGCGCACATAGACAACTTTTGGTGTCATCACCTCACGGACCGGTGTATCTTTGGATGACTTGCCTTTAAGCACCACCTTTCGTGCATAGTCGCGCTCGGAAATAATGCCGACAACTTGCTCTTTCTCGATGACCACCAGGGCGCCCACATCGGCCTTGTCCATAAGTCTTAGGGCTTCATAGACGGTAGATTCCGGTCCAATGAACCAAACTTGGCGCCCCTTTGCCTCCAGGATTTCTCTGACGCTTTTCATAGCTTGACCTCGCGTCCAATCGACTCAACCTATTTTTATTGTAACCGCAAATTCCTTCGCCCGGTGCTGCCCCAATCAAGGGCGCCTGATCTCCAAAGATAAACAAGGGCGATAACCAGAATGCCGATAAAAATCATAATTTCGATATAGCCAGCCCATCCCAGGTCGCGCACGCCAATGGCCCAGGCAAAAATAAAAATCGCTTCAAGATCAAAGATGACAAAAAACACGGCCACAAGGTAGAATTGGGCAGATAATCGCAAGCGTGCGGAGCCTTGCGGCAGAATACCTGATTCATAAGGCTCACCGGTTTCTCTTTCTTTATGGCGCTGGCCCAAAATCGATGACAAGCCGATCATGATCGATACAACGCCAATGACGGCGGCGAAATAGACGACCAGGGGCCAGATTGCGGTTGTGTCCATTGTCTGGGTGTTCAATGAAAATATCCTCCGGTGAGAGCCGCACACAAGAATTTTGACTCTGAATACCGTGTCGGCGCACAGGTTGTACATAACCGATCACAGGGTTGCGTTTGTAGTTCAGCCTTTAGGCTGCTCATCAAGCTAATGCTTGAGCTACGAGCCAATCTTTTGCTGCAATCGCTGTTGCGTTTGTAGCTCAGCCTTTAGGCTGCTCATCAAGCTAAAGCTTGAGCTACGAGCTAAAAAATCGAATCCGGTCATTTTTATTATGTCTTTGGTACGCCGTGATCGGTAACCATAGGTTTTGCATCTCCTAACCGGCTTTGCCAAAACAAAATTTCCGAATTTGTTATGTTTTATGCATCCTATCATCAGTTACGTTAATTGCTTTATTGGATCCCCGCAGGTTATTAATAACCAACGGCGCAATCTCTGCACCGCTTGAGTTTTCGTTCAAGCACTGAATGCATCCATGCATCCATGCATCTTAACCGCTCTGCCTCTTTTCCAGCTTGACATTGGTCGTCCGTTCACGGCCATCTCTGATAAACGTGACCTTGACGTCCTCTCCCGGCTTCTGGCGGAACAACAAATTGATGAACGGACTGTTTTCATCGATTTCTTCGCCGCCTATGCCGGTAATGATATCTCCTGGCTGCAGGCCCGCCGCGGCCGCAGGCTCATTTCGGGATAAACCGGTGATATAGACACCCCACTTTACCGGCAGCCCGTACATCCGCGCCAAATCAGGGGTAATAAGCTGATACTGGATGCCCAGAAAAGGGCGGGCCACCGAGCCTTGTTGGATCAATTGATTGCTGATCGCTTTCACCGCATTGGAGGCAATGGCAAAGCCGATGCCTTCGGCCACGTCGCCGGGAGAGCCGCCGCCGCGCACCACCAGGGTGTTGATGCCGATGATCTGTCCGGCGATATTAACCAACGGGCCGCCGGAGTTGCCGCGGTTAATGGCCGCGTCGGTCTGCACCAAATCCTCCATCTGGTAGGCTTCGGCGGTTGGCAGAGCCCGTCCGGTGGCACTGACTACGCCGACTGTTACGGTGTTTTGAAATTCTCCCAACGGCGAGCCAATGGCAATGGCAGTTTCGCCCGGCTTGAGGGCATCGGAATTGCCAAACTCCGCCCAAGCTGGCGCCGACTTATCGACTTTAAGAACAGCCAGGTCGGCAAACTCGTCCGTGCCGACCAGCCTGGCCGCAAGCGTCCTGCCGTCGCGCAGGATGACATCCAGCGAGCGGCTGCCTGCGACCACGTGGTTGTTGGTGACGACGTAGCCCTTTTCCGAAATAAATACTCCCGATCCCGAGGCTTGCGGGTGCGGCTCCATCTGCCGGAAAAACGGATTAAAGCCGCTGCTTTCGAGATGGTTAATGACGGTGACAACCGCAGGGCCGACTTTGCTAACCGCCACGGTGACGGCGTTTTGGATTTCCACGGTGCGGATGGTGTCAGATTCCATATAGAGCGGAGCCTCACTTGCGATTTTGCCCGACGACGCTATCGGTATACCTGCGATCTTGCCGACAATGGTAAAATAGACTATTCCCCCTCCGGCCAGAACACCGATGAGTACGGAAGCAATGATGGTGGCCATCAATGTCGATTTTGCAAGGGATGGCCTGGTGTCGGGCATCTTGTTTCTCCTTATCTATCGTTTCTCTTGCTGCATAGATGCATGGATGCATGGATGCATGACTGCATGCAACCATGCAGTCATGCAATCATGCATCCATTCCGTCAAGCATCCAAGCACGCAGCAGACGTTTGAAGCCTGAAAGACTCGAAATCTTTATTCCACAATCACCTTTCCATGCAGCATGCCCATGCCGCACTGGAAATTGTATTCACCCGCTTTTTCCGGTGTAAATTCAATCGGTATGGTTTTAAACGGTGTCAGCGTCGCCTGTTTTTTAAAATCCGGGAAAAGCACCTGCTCCGAGCAAGCGGCGGTCTCTTCCCGGTGAAAATTGAGCCGCACCGGTTTTCCCGCCTGCACCACAATCACATCCGGCGTGTATCCACCCTTTACGGTGATAAAGGCTTCCTGCATGCCGCTCTGCCCGGCCTGGATACGAGTCGCTTTTTTCTCTGAAAACCAGAAAAACCAGGCCACAAAGCCAGCCAGCGCCAGTCCGGCGATTGTTATGATGATTTGATCAATTGCCATGATTTTTTCCTTTCGCTATCCTAAATCCATTACATCAATTTCCATCATTCCATCATTCCACCATTCCATTATTCCACCTCTCCCATACTCCAACCCTACTCAATCGAATCCCAACCTTCACCGCCATATCCGATTCAAACCCCCGGCTTAAACCGTCTCAGCCGGTTCGCATTGGAGACCACAGTCACCGAGCTGAATGCCATCGCTGCGCCGGCAATCAAGGGAGACAACAGGACGCCAAAAATCGGGTAAAGCAGACCGGCGGCCACGGGGATTCCCAATCCGTTATAGAAAAAAGCGCCGAACAGGTTTTCACGAATGTTCTTCATAGTCGAGCGGGAAAGCTGAATCGCCAGCACCACGCCCTTGAGGCTGCCCTTGATCAGGGTAATATCCGAGGCCTCGATTGCCACGTCGGTGCCGGTGCCGATTGCCAGACCTATATCCGCCTGTGCCAGCGCCGGGGCGTCGTTGATACCGTCACCCACCATGGCGACCATTTTCCCTTCCTGCTGCAGCTTCTGGACGTTAAACGCCTTGTCCTCGGGCAGTACCTCCGAGAGCACGCGGTCGATTCCCACCTGCCGGGCAATGGCATTGGCCGTGCGCTGGTTATCGCCGGTGATCATCACCACCTCAAGCTCTAATTTTTTTAAGCGGGCAATGGCCTCCTTGGAATCCGGTTTCACCGTATCAGCCACGGCCACTATACCGGCGGCTTTGCCGTTTATGGCAACATACATGGGCGTCTTGCCTTCATCGGCCAGTTGCTGGCTACGCTGCTCGAGACCTCCCAATGCAATCTCGTACTTTTTCATCATTTTTAGATTGCCAAGAATAACCCAGTTTCCGTTCACCGAGGCTTCCACACCATGGCCGGGAATCGCATTAAAACTTTTCGGGTCTCGCAGTGAGATCGAACGATCTTCCGCGCCCTTGATGATCGCCTCTCCCAGGGGGTGCTCCGAAGCCTTCTCGACCGAAGCGGCCGCCTGCAGCACGGCATTCTCTTCAAAGCCGTTTACCGTAACTATATCCGTCAGTGACGGCTTGCCTTCGGTGATGGTGCCGGTCTTATCCAATACAATCGCATTCAATTTTTGTGCGGTTTCCAGGGCTTCGCCGCTGCGAATCAGAATCCCGTTTTCCGCGCCTTTGCCGACACCGACCATGAGAGAAATGGGCGTCGCCAGACCCAGCGCACAGGGGCAGGCGATGATCAGTACGGTGACGAAGACGATCAAGGCATAAATCAGCTCCGGTGCCGGGCCGAAATTGTACCAAACCACAAATGAAAGAATTGCTGTGATGATGACCGCCGGGACAAAGTAGCCGGAGACTTTATCTACCACCCGCTGGATGGGCGCTTTGGAGCTTTGAGCCTGCTGCACCATCTCGATGATCTGCGCCAGGGCCGTGTCTTTGCCCACTTTGGTGGCACGGAATTTAAACGAGCCTGTCTTGTTTATGGTAGCCCCGATGACTTCATCGCCCGCGCGTTTTTCAACGGGAATGGATTCGCCGGTAATCATCGATTCATCCACGGCGGAAGAGCCGTCAACAATCACGCCGTCCACCGGTATTTTCTCCCCCGGCCTGACCAGAACGATTTCATCGAGCACAACTTCTTCCACCGGAATGTCGATTTCTTTCCCATCGCGGACGACCCGGGCGGTCTTGGCCTGCAGGCCGATGAGCTTTTTGATGGCTTCGGAGCTTTTGCCCTTGGCGCGGATCTCCAGCGCCATGCCCAGATCGACCAGCGCTACAACGACGGCTACTACATCAAAGAAGACATCGGCCAATTCTTCGCTAGGGAAAATGCCCGGCGCCACGGCCGCAACGGTGGAGTAAAGCCATGCGGCGCTGATGCCGGTGGCGATCAGGGTGTGCATGTTGGCGGAACGGTTTCGCAGGGCTGCCATTGCCCCGGTATAAAAATGCGAGCCTGACCAGAACATGACCGGCAAGCTCAGCAGCGACATGGAAATCCAAATAAAACGCAGGATATCACTGCCCTTTTGAAGCTGGGCCGGCAGCCCAAATAAGGCAGGATAGCTGAAAAGAATAAAGGGAAGGGAAATGACCGCCGCAAAAATAAACTTGCTCATCAGGGTCTTGTATTCTTTTTCGCGGGCCAGTTGATTCTCATCCACCGGCTCTTCTGCTTCTGCCCTGGTTTTTGCTACCGCCGCAGCGGGGGCACCGGTTTCATAGACGGGATAACCAAGCTCCTCGATAATCTTTTTGATGTCCTGAATCCGGATCATGGACGGCAGATAGTCCACCGCAGCGGATTCGCTGCCCAAATCCACGCTGGCGGAGATCACCCCCTGTGTGCGGCGCAGCTCGTCTTCAATCTTACTGACGCAGGAAGCGCAGTGCATGCCGCGAATTCCCAGGCGCAGGGTGGACCTGCCCGCCCGGTAGCCGCTGGATTTAATGGCGGCCATAATATCTTCAACATGCGTTTGTGAGGGGTCGAAATCCACATAGGCCAGCTCGGTCGTATAATTGACCACGACCTTTTTCATTCCCGGCAGCCTCTTGATTTCCTTCTCGATATTCACCGCGCAGGAAGCGCAATCCATATTGACGATCGGAATTTGCAGCTTCTCGATGCCGTTGTTGTCGATTCGATAAGTGGCTTTTTTATCTGCTGCGTATGCAGTCGCCATGATATATTTCGTTGGCTCGGCCGCAAATTTGGTTTTGCAGGAGAGCGAGCAAAACTCGTATGTTTGCCCCTCGTATACCAGCGAAATTTCCGGAGGGCTTTTTACTTCCATTCCACAGACCGGATCGCGTGCCATTGTTGCCTCCTATGTTTAATTCCAAAATAAATCAATTTGGTTAGGCGATGTCAAGATTCGTGCCACAGCAATTCACGCTCAATTTCATTGGCAAAAAAGGTCTTTCAAAAAAAACTGTAGAATATTCAACAGTGCCTGTAGAATATTGACCAGAAAAAGTTATTCAATGAAGGCATCATCA
>METF01000222.1:12653-15492 GCA_001771235.1 Candidatus Zhuqueibacterota bacterium RBG_16_48_16 | reverse complement strand
CGGAATTCTTTTTGAATGAGGAAGGAAAATTGTCAATAAAAGCCTACTCTTCTGGCCATAATTTTTCTAACTCTAAAATACTCTTTCCCAAATCAAAGGCCTGTTTTTCCAGGAATTTTTTTACAGTTTCCCATTTTAGAGACTTGATCATTTTTGGCATTGGATCCGCTTCGGCATCATCAAAAAAAGACAATGCGCGAACAACAAATGTTGGAAACGCAGGATTGAAGGGATATTTTTGTGCAGCAATTTCAAATAATCTTTGCAAAGAAGTTTGCTGCAAAATGAAATACAAATCAATATAATCTTTTCTGTTGCCACGGGAAAGCAACGCGGCCAGCTTCATGGCGCCGATTTCTTCAATAGTAGCAATACGTATTCCCTGAACATTCTTTGTAGGTAAAATTTGTGGATGAACATCCAGTCTGAAGAAACTGATTCCGACGTCCTTCCAGGCGGCAACAAAAGTGCCTTCTTTATCTATTGTAATAGAAAATAACGGATCATTCGAGAGGATTTTAATCAGACTTGTTCGATGGTAACTGTTTACGGATTCGGCTGAATCGCCAAAAAAATCCAGATCGACAGAAAAACGATGTCCAAGATGTAAGGCTAATCCGGTTCCCCCCGCTAAGTAAAATTCATGAATGAACGGAAGCTCTGCAATAATTTTGAACAGCTCTTTTGTCGTAGGAGTGAGGGCTTCCCAGTGATGCTGATTTTCTAGCGTGTCCATAGGTCTTTTTTAATTTCTGCCCAGGGGGCCGAATCAACCTTGTCAACCTGAAGTAGTTTGCACCAATAATGAAGCGTAACTTTTGACAAGCGTTTTTGTCCAAGTTGCTGCAAATATTCCCGAACTCGTTTTATTCCGTAGGTATGAAGCAGCCAGTGAAGCTCTTCCCACGTGCCATACTCTAAGGTTCTTTCAATGATAATATTTGCATGAGTCAGGATATTCATTTCGTGAAAATCGTATTCCTGAAAAAGACGGGAGAGCGATGGTGGAATGAAGCTGGCGGATTCTATTGGTTTTTTCATAAGGTTCCACTTTTTTTTAATATTGTAAATCTCGATAAATATGTCAAGCTGAAATATGGTATCGGCCCCGCCTATCTCTACAATGGGTAGCCATTACTTTCAGCGAACAGCCTCCCCCGGCCATGTTTCTCATCAGCTTTGCCACTTCCAATCCCGGATTTCAGGCATATCGTCTCCATACTTGTGAATATACTGCTTGTGGTCGATGAGCTTGTTTCGCATGGCTTGTTTGACATGGGCGCCAATTCCTGCCAGCTTGGGCAGCCGCTCGATCACGTCCATCACCAGATGAAAGCGGTCCAAATCGTTCAGCACCACCATGTCGAATGGGGTTGTGGTGGTTCCTTCTTCCTTGTATCCACGCACATGAAGATTTTTGTGATTGGTCCGCCGGTAGGTCAAGCGGTGAATCAGCCAGGGATAGCCGTGGAAGGCAAAAATAACCGGTTTATCGATAGTAAAAAGGGAATCAAATTCCTTATCGGACAAGCCGTGTGGATGTTCGGTCTCTGGCTGCAGCGTCATCAAATCGACGATGTTCACCACCCGGATTTTTAGCTCCGGGAAATGCCGTCGAAGAAGATTAACAGCGGCCAGGGTTTCCATGGTTGGAATATCGCCGGCGCAGGCCATCACCACGTCCGGCGCGGAATTTTGGTCATTGCTGGCCCAATCCCAAATACCGATCCCTGCCGTGCAGTGTTTTATGGCGGCGTCCATATCGAGATACTGTATCGCCGGCTGTTTTCCGGCCACGATAACATTAATATAGTGGCGGCTGCGCAAACAGTGGTCTGCCACCGAGAGCAAGGTGTTGGCATCGGGAGGAAGATAAACTCGCACGATCTCGGCCTTTTTGTTGACCACATGATCGATAAATCCCGGATCCTGGTGGCTGAAACCGTTATGGTCCTGCCGCCAAACGTGGGATGTAAGCAGATAATTGAAAGAAGCAATGGGCCGGCGCCAGGGGATGTCCCGTGTCACTTTGAGCCATTTGGCATGCTGATTGAACATGGAATCGACGATGTGAATAAAGGCCTCGTAGCAGGAAAAAAAACCATGCCTGCCCGTCAAAAGATAGCCTTCCAGCCATCCCTGGCACAGATGCTCACTCAACACTTCCATGACCCGGCCATCGGGGGAGATGTGCTCATCGCCGGGCAAAATCTCACCGGTAAATACCCGGCCGGTCACTTTAAAAAGCGCATCCAACCTGTTCGAGGCGGTTTCATCCGGTCCCATGATGCGGAAGTTCTGGTTTTCTGCATTCAATTTCATCACATCCCCCAGCAAGCGTCCCAGCACTCTCGTAGCCTCCGCTGTTGTGGTTCCCGGCTCTGGCACCTCCACGGCATAATCTCGAAAATCAGGCAATTTCAATTCTCTTAGCAAGAGGCCGCCATTCGCATGGGGATTGGCCCCCATGCGGCGATTACCCTTCGGCGCCAGCTCAGCAAGCTCTTGCCGCAATGTGCCGTTTTCATCGAAAAGCTCATCCGGCTTGTAGCTGCGCATCCACTCTTCCAGCATTTTCACGTGCTCCGGTTTACTAGCCAATTGTGCTAACGGCACCTGGTGCGAGCGGAATGAGCCTTCGGATGGCTGGCCATCGACCACCTTGGGCCCGGTCCAGCCTTTGGGAGTTCGCAAAACGATCATTGGCCATTTCGGTCGTTGTGAAAAGCCATTGGCACGCGCCTGTGTTTGGATGGTCTCTATCTCTTTGTATACATCCTCCAGCGTTTCAGCCATGAGCCCGTGCATGGTCGTGGGATTGTCTCCCTCGACAAAGTAT
>METF01000222.1:0-12600 GCA_001771235.1 Candidatus Zhuqueibacterota bacterium RBG_16_48_16 | reverse complement strand
TGAAAGAACCGTCGGATTGGCGATCTTGTAACCGTTCAGATGCAAAACCGGCAGAACGGCGCCATCGCGAACAGGATTTAGGAATTTGTTAGAGTGCCAGCTGGCGGCCAGCGGGCCGGTTTCCGCTTCGCCGTCGCCAATCACACAGCAGGCGATCAGGTCGGGGTTGTCGAACACCGCGCCGTAAGCGTGCAGCAATGAATAGCCCAACTCTCCGCCCTCATGAATGGAGCCGGGTGTCTCCGGGGCGGTATGGCTGGGGATGCCACCCGGAAAGGAAAACTGTTTGAACAGCTTTTTCATCCCCTCGGCATCCTGGGAAATATCCGGGTAAAGCTCGCTATAGGTCCCCTCCAGGTAGGTGTTGGCCACCAGTCCCGGGCCGCCATGGCCGGGGCCGGTTATATAAATCATATTCAAGTCGTATTTTTTGATCAGCCGGTTGAGATGGACGTAGATGAAATTGAGGCCGGGCGTCGTGCCCCAGTGTCCCAACAGGCGGGATTTTATATGCTCAAGCTTCAGCGGCTCGCGCAGCAGCGGATTGTCCAGCAGGTAGATTTGGCCCACGGAAAGATAATTGGCTGCCCGCCAGTATGCATTGATTTTTTCGATTTCTTCTTTTGTCAGAAGCGATATTTTTTTCTCATTATTTCCCATGTTGTTCTCATCCTTTCGACATCATAATCCATTATACACAACGGCTGGTGCTCGCATGGATGTGATCATTCAGGCACTCTCTTTTAGGAGGCAAATTCCGTTTCCTGATCGGCCAGTTGTTTCTTTCTTCGCGGAATAAAGGCGGGGACGCGATGCTTATATTCCACGAATGTCTGGCCAAATTTTTCCTGCAGAGATTTTTCTTCCCGCATCGACAGCCTGTAATAAGCGAACATCAGAATCGGCCATAGGAATAATGTCGTCAGCGTTGGCCATTGAATCAAAAAGCCAATGGTAATCAAAAACAAGCCTGCATACTGGGGATGCCTGATTTTTGCATAAATGCCTTCGCTGACCAGGTGATCCTCCGCGGCATCGTGAATCAGCTTCCAGCCTTTGTAAATGATGTAAAAGCCAAAAATGATAATGCCATTGGTTACGATGTGTAAAAGGCTCATGGCAATGACGGAATGGGACAATCCGAGCAGTACCAAAACCAAATGCCCGCTCGAATGGGAAAAAGGATCGAACACCGGATATTTGCTGCCCAGCCAGCTCGATAAAAGATAAATCGTCAGCGGGAATCCATACATTTCGGTGAACAGGGCGACGATGAAGCCGATGAACGCGCCCATCGATCGCCACTCGAGCTTTTTTTTCGGCTTTATAAAACTCAGGATAAAAAAGAGCACCAGGAGCGTATTAAAGAAAACAATGCTCCAAAAGCCATAAGCATATCCGCCAACATCGACTCCATGCATTTAATTTCTCCTTTTTTGTCTAGCCCACGGAACACACGAAAAGACACCAAATACGTGTTGATTTTAACTTGAAATCCGATTTTTTATAGCCGATCACAAAGCACAGTAAAAATCAAAATAATTATTCTTAAAATAAAATCACCTTGCACGAGCGATCGCTCTAGCCTGTCATTCTCTTGAGAATCTTTGTCCGGAGGCAAATAATGCCTGGATAACCAGACAGATTGATGGGAGCGCAAATACAAAGATTCCTCAAGGAATGACATCCGAGTGGGGATCGCTTTGGCATAATTTTCATGATTATCGGGTGCCGCACGGCATGTGAAATTATAGACAAAATGATGCCAATTAACATCCTTTCAGACCTTCATTTAAAAATTATTTTGACTCCAATCATTTTGACCGCATTTTCTCGTTTGTTCCGTGGGCCTTTTTTGCTAAGCATAAGGGCAATTTATCCCTAACGATTCATAAAACGAATGCGGCAGCGGAATCAAAATCATAAAAAGAATGACAAAGGCAACCAGGCCGAGAACCACTCTTTTGCCATCGAGCCCGGTAACGTCGTTTAGCGGCGGCGCGCTCTTGATGCCTGCTATAAAGAAAATAATGATCGCCCAGGTCAAAAGGCCGCTCCAGACAAACAGGCCCAACAATAAGAGCGAAAACAGGGCCACCATACCGACGGTGTTCGCATTCTTTCTGCCAAACAAGGCGTGGGCAATGTGCCCGCCATCCAGTTGTCCGACAGGGAGCAGGTTGAGCGCTGTGACAAAAAATCCCAGCCAGCCGGCAAAGGCCAGTGGACTGAAGACGACGGAATGACCGTAGCTGAGCGCATCGCCCAAAGAAAGCTTTGCCAACAGGGTCAGCATTATGGATGAGCCGATGTTTGCTCCTTTGGCCATGTCCGCAGCCTGGCTAAGGGGGATGATTTGCGAATTCTGCAGGCCAATGAATAACGCCGGGATCGCAAGAGCCAGCCCTGCCAGAGGACCGGCGATTCCGACATCAAACAAAGCCTTTCTGTTTTCCGAAGGCGATTTCAAGCGGATGAAAGCGCCAAACGTTCCCAATGCAAAAGGCACAGGAATAAAATAAGGCAGGGTGACTTGCATCTTGTGCCTTTTGGCGGCAAAATAATGTCCGAGCTCGTGCGCGCCCAATATAGCCATCAAGGCGACAGCGTAAGGCAAGCCAACGGCAAATTTTTCCGGCTCCTTTAAGAGATTTATTCCCTGGTGCAGGGCTCCGGCATAGGCTGTGGTCAAAAACGTAAGGGCAAATAGAGCCAGGTTGACAATTGGCCTGGAAGGCGCTGGATTGGTAAGCTCGGTTCTCTTTTTTGCTACGATGAGCAAAGTCCGTCCTGCATCATCTTCCTGAAGAAAAGTTGATACGTTGAGCCTGTCGGAGCTCTCCTTTAATTTTTGAAAAGCCGTCTCTGCGTCCGTCAATAAATTTCCTTCAAAAACGATGGTGTCGTCTTTTCTTTGGGAAGAAAGAGATTGAAATACTTCTGCCATGTTTTCCGGAACAGGAATCGCTTCACCAGGATTTTCCTGGCTTTCAAATTGATCAACATCCACACCTCGTCCTGTTTCAGAATCCGTTTGCGGATGCATCCTGCCCATAAAATAGAACATGGCAAAACAGCAGATAGCCAGAAACAGGAAAAAGAACAGAGGGCTCAATTGAAATCCGCTTACAGCCAGGATGAAAAACAAAAATATCGGCAGCAGGCAAACCAGCAGCATTAAAAGGGTATGCTGGAAATTGTCATGAGTTTTCATTAGGATCTCCATTTTCAATGATGATGCTGATGCTCTTTTTCTTTCTTTGTATCTCCCTCGCTGGGTTGCTCAGGTTCTTTATGGGAGCCATGCGAATGGCCTCCGCCGCAGCCGCCCATGCCACCGTGCCCGTGGCCACGGTGCATAAAAAACATGAGCGCCGCAAAAAGCAGGATGTAAATAAGTGTTTCGCTCATTTTCTCATCTCCTTATCAGGCTGTTGCCGCTGATAGATTTAGTTCTGCGTGAGCGCCTTTGCCGTGCCGGCACCAGACGCAATTACACATAAGAATTGCTCTTCAATTTGAAAGGATTGCGAATCCTATTTCATCTCCGGCATCTTTTCGACGCGGAATATGTTGTAAATCAGCACAAAAACCGCCGAGATGTAAACGCTGTAACCAATGACTCCCAGCAAGCCGATGAAAAAGCTGGCCCAGCTCAGACCTGTGAACCCTGGCAAAAGAATAGTCCAGATTTCAGTCATGCTTTCCCGAGGGAAGATGAGATCGAAAATGAAACATAATACATACGTCAATACGGCAAAGCTGGTAACGGCAAAAAACATCGGTTTAAATCGAAGCGGTCGCATGGTATTGCCTCCTATGTTGGTGTTATATTTTTTGTCAAAATAGTTAAAAAGTGGAATCAGCGTATAAGCGATATAATAGCTACCGATAATGATTTCCAGCATGCCAAATAGCAAGCTCATGGACGTCAGCCAGGTAAATCCTATGAGCGTCATCTCCCAAAATCGATACATCTGCCAGGCCGATTCCGGTAAAATGTAGTGTAGCGCAACGCAGACCATATAAAGAGCCAGGAAGATGAAGCTCAGGGCTATTGCGATGGGATAAGGTTGCAAGCGTCTCGTACTTTTCGCCTCGTTCTAAGTTTTTGAATTTCCCTTGGCCATGATGTCATCCTTATATGATAGGTGCATGTTTATCTCCTTGACCTTATAATCTCTATCCTTTACCTCCATGAAGACAACAAACGTGCCATAACAAACAGACCGTGTTCAATATCCAATATATCAGTCAGTTACAAAATCACTTCCAAAGCATCATTGTGTCTCTTTGAAGTTAAAATTGTAGAATATTCTACAACCTATTGTAAAGCTCATCGTTTTTATCAGAACCTGTTTTAGCAAATTGATCCTGTCAATCCACTTATTCAATCCATCTTAAGTCACAACTTCTTCTATTCCTTCCGGTAAAAAGCCATCCTCACAATGCCGCCGAAAATAAATCCCAGCACAGCGCCGTCGAGCATGGCAAAAAATAATCCCAGCAGAACAGGCATGGGCTGCTTCATGCCAATAATCCGCATGATAAAAAAAGGAAACCAGCGATCAAACATATCCCACATACCGTGAAGCCGTCCGAAAAAAAGGTAAACGAGGCCCCATACTATGGCGATCGTCACAGCCGCTGTCCACGGTAGCCGTTTAAAAAATCTGTTTAATTTGCTTTGAAACATTTTTTGCATCCTCGCAATTGTGGGCTGAATTGAGCGGCTCTCTTTAAATAGTCTTGCCCAAAATCGTTTTGCCTTTTCTTGCACAAGATCTGAAGTTACGGTTCATTCGGCCATATTAGCCGCAGAAATCAAGTAAATAGCCGCACCACCAAGTCGAGACAAAGTTAAGAAAGCGGGCCGCATCGGCAGGCTTTTCCATGCGGCCCGCAATCCTTTTGGCTAATGATGGCCCTGATGTCCGGTCATTTCGTCTTTGGCATATTTCTCCGGATTCTCTTGAAAAAAGGACTTGCAGCCTGTCGAGCAGAAATAAAAAGTCCTGCCTTTGTACTCCACCTTTGCCGGAGCCGTTTTCACGTCCACCATCATGCCACATACCGGGTCTTTTGTCATTCTGACCTCCTTTTAAGCAATGATGATTGCCTGGCGCAAAGCGCACCATGAACGCAAAGGAAAATCTCCACGAGCATGGTGTGCTAGCGCGAAATAAATAGTTGCATGCAGCCAATCAATAATTGTCTCGCACAAAGCTCGCAATGAACGCAAAGGAAAAATCTCTGCGAGCCTGGCGTGCTCTGCGTGAGAAAAGTGGTTGCATGCGGGCGTGCAGCCAGTTATTTAAAGAGTGAAATATATTCAGCCAAGAGGCGGGGCGTTTGGCTGGAAGGAATGCGCGTACCTCTCCTGCAGGAATTGCGGATTCTGTCCCCCGGCGGTTAAGGTCAAAAATGAGGCGGGGATATCTTCCCAACAGCTCACATTCCCGGCCAAATGGTAGAGTGCAACGCCAGGCTTTTGTATGCTGATGTTCCGTTTCTGATCCCTGAAAAGCTGGCTCAGCATCGTCTGGCAGCAGATGTCTTCAATATCCTCGTGGGCGAAAGCGCCGTACCCGGAGGCATTAGGCGAGGTTTCTTCATCGTGGTGATCGTGGGGCTCGTGGTGATCGGCAGGCAGCCAGCTCTCGAGAAAACAGTGAGAGCTGGCAAAAAGAAAGGTAAGAAGAAAAATGGAGCAGAAAATTTTTGCCAGGCCTTTATTCATTTACGGAGAATCCAGTAGAATGAAAATGAATTACGTTATTGTAAAACCATTGCTCTCGCCGATTTATTTCAACACCCGTTATCCGGCTCGCTTCAGCTCTTTCACCAAAAGAAAAGGTGCTAAAATAATGGCAAGATAATGCGCAAACCGTAAGATTCTTCGAGAAAAGCTACCTTGCCACCGCAGGAACGAAGGATGGACAAAGCCAGAGAAAAAGCATAGCCATGCTGCGGGTGAGAAAGATAGTCCATAGGTTTTAATGTCTTTTGTTCGTTGCCGCCATCGTCGTTTAGAACTGTTATGTCTACGATAACGTATGCTATTTTTTTCTTTGCCGTTATCTTCACCTGGCGAGGATTGGCCATCTGTGAAAGAATCGTTTTGAACAGCGCCGTAACGGCAAAACGTATATGCTTTTCATCAATGTTAAGATGGGGTATTTTTCTATCGGACTCGATGAGGATCTGAAACCCATTCTTTTGTTCCTGGCATTCTAAAATGCCCTGGCGCATGAGCTTTAAAATGTTATGCGGCTTTTTGTTCAGCTTTTCAGGCAACACCAAATCGTAGAGATGGCTGAGATGTCCGCCCAGGTGTTCGAGGCGCTCTAATAAAACTTTGCTGTTCAGTGAGTGCCCGGCAGCTTTGTCGCCATTGTATCCGGACATCGATTTTGCCAGCCCGATGCAGGCATTGTAATCGATCATGATCTCGGTATTAATCACATCCAAGACTCGGGAGACATGCTCAATTGTATTTAACCGGCTTTTCTCGGATTGAACATTTTTCAAGGCATCCGACAGATGGGCGGCGATTCCTCCGACAATCCAAAGCAGGGCAATTTCCGTAAAATTCTCGAATCCTGCCATAAAAGTCTTTGGCCAGTGGAAGATGAGGTGGGGCAGGAACAAAAAAGTGACAAGAAGCGATGCCAACAACGTCCCTTTGCGGCCGTGCCAAAAAGCAGCCAAAAGAACCGGCAAAAAATAGAGTCGTCTGAGAATGGTGTGCACATAATACCATGAGCCGGACATCTCTGAGGCCGACAGGTAATGGAAAATGCTGATCATCAATGAAAGCAACAGGACGATGGCGGCTGATAACCTTTTGTTTTCGATTAACCAGGGAAAGTGGATGGAGAATTTTTTCATACTTTTTTGCCGTTAGAATGCATCATATAGGTGTGCATGGATTGAGCGGCTCGCCTGCCCTGGCCCATGGCGAGAATGACCGTAGCCGCGCCGAGTACAATGTCGCCGCCGGCAAACACACCGGCAATGGAGGTTGCTCCTGTTTCGGGATCGGCAATGATTCCACCCCATTCATTGATGCTCAGCTCAGGAGTCTCATGCAACAACAACGGATTCGGGCTATTGCCGATAGCCATAATAACCAGGTCAGTTTTCATAGTAAATTCCGAGCCAGGTACGACCACAGGCCGGCGTCTGCCTGTTGAGTCCGGCTCGCCCAGTTTCATGCGTACAAGCTCCATGCCGCTCACCCATTCGTTTTGGTCCGCCAGTATTCGCACCGGGTTCACCAGGAACTGAAAGCGAACTCCTTCCTGCCTGGCATGCTCGATTTCTTCCAGGCGCGCCGGCATCTCTTTTTCCGAACGGCGATACACGAGGGTCACTTTTTTCGCTCCGGCGCGCAAGGCGGTGCGGGCGGCGTCCATGGCCACATTCCCGCCGCCAACAACGGCAACTGTGTCGCCGGAAAGAATCGGCGTGTCGGAGCGGGGAAAGTCAAAAGCGTGCATCAGGTTGGCTCGTGTCAGGTACTCATTAGCAGAATAGACGCCGATAAGATTCTCACCAGGAATTTCCATGAACCTGGGCAAACCCGCGCCGGTGCCGATAAAAACAGAATCAAATTCTCGCAGCATTTCCTTAATGCTTTTGATTTTGCCGATCACATAATTGCACTTTAAGCCAACGCCGCTTTGCTGCAAAGCATCAATCTCATATTCAACGATAGATTTGGGCAGGCGAAATTCGGGGATACCATAAACCAGGACGCCGCCCACAACGTGCAGGGCCTCGAAAAGTGTCACCTCATGTCCCAGGCGAGCCAAATCACCAGCCACGGTCAGTCCGGCCGGCCCGCTGCCGATAACCGCTACTTTCTTGCCGCTTTTTGCCTGGTGAGCGACGCGCGGTCGCATGCCTTTTTCTCTGGCGTAATCGGCGACGAAACGCTCCAGCTTGCCGATATTGACGGATCGCTCAGCCGATTTGAGCACTTTGGTCACCGTACATTCGGCCTGGCACTGTTCCTCCTGTGGGCAGACGCGCCCACAAATGGCCGGCAAAACATTTTTCTCGCTCACTTTAAAAAATGCCGCGGAAAAATTGCCCCGGGCAATCTCGCCAATAAATCCCGGAATATCCACCTCTACTGGGCAGCCGTTGATGCAGGGAGCATTTTTGCATTGTAAACAGCGCTCCGCTTCGAGGATGGCTTCTTGCGGACTGTATCCCAAGGGCACCTCATTTTGGTTGTGGATGCGCTGCTCCGGTCGCTGTTCGCGCATTTTGACCGGGGCGATCTGCAGCCGTTCTTTTTTACTCAGCATAAGAAATCCTTTCCGGCTGATTCTGTTGGTAATTTTCCAGTGCGCGGCACTCGTGCTGTTTATAGGTTCTCAGCCGCTGCATGACCTCGTCCCACGCAACCTGATGGGCATCAAACTCGGGGCCATCCACGCAGACAAATTTCATGCTGCCGTTTATCGTCACCCGACAGCCGCCGCACATGCCCGTGCCGTCGATCATGATGGGATTCAGGCTGGCGATGGTCGGTATGGCCGCGCGTCGGGTCAATTCGGCCACGGCGCGCATCATGATGGCCGGACCAATGGCCATAATCCGGTCGATCTTTATGCCGTCCGCAAAGAGCTGTTGCAAAACATCGGTGACGAGTCCCTTTTGCCCGCTCGACCCGTCATCTGTTATAATGATGAGCGTGTCGCTCAATTGCTCGATCTCATTTTGCAGGATGATGTAATCCCGCGAGCGAAAGCCGAGAATGGTCACAATTTTGTTTCCCGCTGCTTTCATCGCTTTGGTTATGGGCAACAGCGGCGCTGTTCCGATGCCGCCGCCGATGCAGACAACAGTGCCGAATCTTTCGATGTGTGTACGAGTCCCCAGGGGACCGGCCATATCCAGAACTCTATCACCCACAGCAAGTGTGGCCAGTTGCAGCGTCGTTTTGCCGACGCTCTGAAAGATGAGCGTTATGGCTCCCTTGGCCCGATCCGTGTTGGCGATGGTAAGGGGAATCCGTTCACCGCCGGGCCAGCCGCGCAGGATGACAAATTGTCCGGCCTTGTGTTTCGCACAAATTTCCGGGGCATAAATTTTCAGACTGGTGATGCCTGGGGCCAGAGTCTTTTTGGCGATAATCGTATTTTCAATCATCTTTTTCATTTTCTTGCTACTAGTGGCTCCTCCTCAAACAATCATTCTGCCGTTCAATTATTCTGCCAAGTAAAAGGCAGAATGATTTTTCGGCAGAATAATTATCGCCTTTCTTAGCTTCGAACGAAATGGCACTTCCTCAAACAATCATTCTGCCGTCCAATTATTCTGCCTGTCAAATGGCAGAATGATTCCTCGGCAGAATAATTATCTCCTTTGATTCAGTATGGTTTCGAAGGAAATGACATGACGATTACAATTTATCCATTGAATGGAAACATGTTCGTTTATCGTTTTGATGTGGCGTCTAGTTTTTATAGCCATATAGACCTCCTCAAAGAATCGTTCTGCCGATTAATTGTTCTGCCAATCAGAATTCTCTGTCGAAGAAACTACAGTAACCTGTCCCTTATCCTGGCACTGCGCCGTTTGAGGCGAAATCTGCTTTTCATTGTCATTCAGTCCCGATCCCAGATCTTTGGAATGACACATGAAGTCACTTTTTTTATTAAGCCAAGTCGCAAAGCCACGAGGGAACACGAAAAATCTTGGTGAGCCTTTGTGTCTTTGAGTTTTTGTGGCGGAAAAATTACGATACATGAGTCACCTTTTTTACCAGCGGTATGTTCAACAGGGGCGGTCACCCGCCCCTGTATTTAATGGTGATGCACACGATCCGACGCCTGTCGTTCAACATATTTTTCCGGATGTTCCTTGAATTTTTCTTTGCAGTGCTGGCTGCAGAAATAATAGGTTTGATCTTTGTATTGAACCGTGGCAACAGGCGTTTTCTCGTCCACCGCCATGCCGCATACCAGGTCTTGAGCCATGAAGCTCACCTCCTTTCAAATGTTGGGGCCATCACCGGGCCGCTGATGAACAGGAAAAAGACCGCAAGATACATCAGGGCGGCTCCGATCATTGCCCAGGTGTAGCCATACTGAATGGCAATAATGACCGTCACTACCGCTCCGAGAACCGAAGCGGTGCCGTTCACGCCCCACATCCAGGGAATGGTGGAATCCATACGATTGCTTTCCAGGTAGCGAACAGCTGTCGGGAATGGGAATCCCATAAAAAATCCCAGAGCAAAAATAACCGATGCCGCCAGGGCCAGCCGGCCGGCAAAGTCCCATGATACGGTGGCTTGAAAAAGAATCGGCAGCAGCGCCAGGGAAAGCAGGGCGGCCGCCGCAACAACCAGCGCGCTGATGGCGATCGTCCTATTAAGCGATTTACTAAAGAATGAAGACACATAACTTCCCAGGCCGCTGCTGAGCAGCAGCACGGCAACTAGGATGGAGAGGACAACGGCCGGCCGGCCCAGGTACAACGTGAACCGCTGAAATAGCACCAGCTCGATCATGATATAACCTATGCCGATCAGGGCAAAAATGAGAATCGATGGAATATGCTCGGCGGACATCCCGTTGGGATCAGAAGGTTTCCGGCGAATATTTCGCAGCGGCACTGAGAGGACGATGCCGGTTAAAATAGCCGACAGCCAAAAGAGCAGGGGTAACGGCGCTGGCAGGCCGAGGGTCATTTTATAGAAAAATGGCCGGTCATCGCCGGGGGGACGCAGGTCGAGAGCGGCCTTTTTCAAAACATTTTCCAAATCGATCGAGCCATCGGCCAGGGCAACCAAGACGGTATTCATCATGGCCAGATTCTGAAATGGTGATGAATCGTCCAGGGGCCGGTAGAATGCCTGCGGCACGTTGGGGATGTACATGGTTTCGCTGAGAAAGCCAAAGGCGTGGACGTTCCGGTGAATGGCATCACTGAGCTCTGGTGAAAACGGCTGCTTCTTTAGGACGAAAACCGGCATCATCTCCGGCCCGGTGGTCAGAATACGCTTCATCACCTGTGGAGCGGCCAAGCCTTTTTTCTCCAAAGCATTGATCGCGGTAAAAACCAGCTTGTAAATTTCAGGCATGTGGTGGGCAACAACAATGAGCTGCCCCTCATCGGTCAGGTGATCGTAATAGTCGAGCAGGCTTTCGGTGGTGAAAAGTGTGTTTTCATTTAGGGCAAAGCTATTGTAGGCACCGGCAGTCTTCGAGATCGGCAGGCTCAAGAAAATGACATCATAGAGATCCTGGGAATTCCTTAAAAAGTGCCGTCCCTCGGCGGTCTTGACGGTCACGCCCGGAAAGCCGTCATACAGACCGCCGTTGTAATCAGCGTATTGCCTGACAATGTCGACAGCGTTGGCGTTGACTTCGACGGCGGTGATATCTTTGACCCCGGCCATCAGCAGGAGCAGCACATCGCGGCCGCCGCCGGAGCCGATGGCCAGGGCCCGGTCTGTCTGTTCTTCGTTGAGGAATAAAAGCGGGAAAAATCCGGAAAAATGTGCCAGGTGCCGCAGCGACTGGTTGGTCGTATCGGAGAGGTCACCGTTGAAGCGAAACATCGGTGCACCGGCCGCGCCATCGATAAAAATGCTCATGGTCAGGCTGTCATTGCGATCCTGTACCAGATCGGTGCGCCCGAACGAGCTCCAGCGGCTGTCGATGATTTGCAGATCCGCACCAGGCGATTGCATGATCCGGTAAAGGTCTTTATCCATATCTTTACCAATGGGGACGCGCGGGTCGAGATAACGGGTATAGGTCAGGGCAATCATGAAAGCTGGCAGCAGCCAAGCCGTAACCAGCCACATTCGCCGTCTACCAGATAACCGTTCATTGGCCATGAGAATCACACTCGCCAAAATGGCCGGCCATGCCGCAGCCAGCACCGTGTTCACTCCGCCGCTCCGGTTGATCAGAACGAGGAAGGCCAGTGCACCAACGGCCGCACCGAGCAGATCGGCAAAATAGATTCTGCCGGCCAGGCTCGCCCACTTTTGAAAGACTGTGGCGAAAAAAACGCCGGCGATCAAAAATGGAACCAGCGCCGCGGCGAAATAGAACTCGATCCTGCCCGATGCCGGCACATAGAGAATGGCACCGACACTGGCAACGACGGCGAGGGTGTAACCTGCTGCCAGACCGGGCAGGGATACGCTTTGGCCCGGGCCCCCTCGTTTCAGCACGTACCAGGCGATTACACCGCCGAGGCCCAAACCTAACAAGGCAAGCGAGATGACCATAAAGACAAAGTGGTAAGCTAAAATCACAGAGTAAATTCTGGTCAGCGCCACTTCGTAAAGAATAACGGCAAAGGACATCAAAAATACTGCCGGGTAAATTGACCATTTCTTTTTTGGCATACTCACCTCAGGAGAATGTTGAAAAAGTTAGAGTCTTTATGCGAAGCAAATCTTTCCTGTCAGCAACATGAGGCCGATGATAATGTAAAATGGCGGCTTCCCGATTGTCTTGTTGTTGATCTCATCCACGATTAGCGTCTCACATTCAGATGGCCACTCTTTTACTGAAGCCACGATTAGCGTCTCACATTCAGATGGCCACTCTTTTACTGAAG
>METF01000221.1 GCA_001771235.1 Candidatus Zhuqueibacterota bacterium RBG_16_48_16 | reverse complement strand
TGATGACACTGATGTGGTGGAGCAGGTGGCAGACATTTTTCTGTCCTCCATCTTTCTGTCTTTATAATTTGATTTTAGAAATTAAAAAACACTTGACAATGAGTTATTAATTTTATAAAATCTCTTAATCGTTTTCGATTAATTTTAAGCCCTCCAAAAATATGCCTTATTTTCTATCTCGAAGATAAATTAACGCAAGTTAAGATATCAGCATCCACATTATCACCTTCAGTCGATTTGGATATTACATGACCATAGTAAAGTCATGCACAAAACACACTCGAATCGTAAATTGCCCATAGCGACAACTTTATTATTCACCAAAGTATTCTGATCTTTGTTAGTACGCGCCAGCTCGGAGAGAAGGATTTTTTATCTGAATGCAATATCATTGCGAACATTTATTTTCCGTGTCACAAGTGACCACTCGAAATGGCGCTCTGAATTTCTGGTAAATAATGTATCTTTTATGATCGGAATAGCCGCCTTTAACCAACTACCAAACAAAGGAGGAAAGATGAAGATTCATGGAATGCTACCGATTTTTGCTATTATTCTTTTTGCAATAATAGTAACGAGCAGTACCGTAGAGGGGGGAATCACGGGAAAGGTGAGTGGGAGGATAACAGATGCGAAGACGAACGAGCCGTTGCCGGGAGTCAATGTGATATTGGAGGATACGCAATTGGGATCGGCGAGTGATTTAGATGGTCGCTATACGATATTGAATGTTCCACCGGGAGTGTATACGATACATGTGAGCATGATGGGATATAAGGAGTTGCGGATAGAGAATATTCGAGTGAGCATAGATTTGACGACGTCGCGTGATGTTGGTTTAGAGGAGACAGTTTTGGAGGCTGGCGAGACGGTGACGATTGTAGCGGAGCGTCCATTGGTGCAGCGGGACATGACCTCATCGCTGGCGAGTGTGAGTTCGGAAGATATAGCGGCGTTGCCGGTGGAGAACATCAGTGATGTATTGCAGCTCCAGGCGGGCGTGATCCGGGACGGCAATGATTTTCACATACGTGGCGGACGCGCCAACGAGGTGACGTTCTGGGTCGATGGCGTCGAGATCACCGATGTATACAGCGGTGAATCGATGGGAGCCCGTGTAGAGAACAATGCGATTCAGGAGCTTCAGGTTGTAAGCGGGACGTTTAATGCGGAATACGGTAAAGCGATGTCAGGAATTGTGAACATCATCACTAAGGAGGGCGGCCGGAGATATACCGGAAGGATCAACAGTTATGTCGGTGACTATGTGAGCAATGCGGATGTCTACTCGGTGTTAACTCGGGTAGACACGACGAGGAACGCTGCCGGAGAACTCGAAGAGGTTGAGGTTCTCGAGAATCCGCTGTCGGATATCAATTTGACATTCAATACCGATTTTTCCTTGAGCGGGCCAGTGCCATTGCTCAGTGACAAGCTGACGTTTTTTGTAAACGGTCGTTATATACAGCGTGATGGATATTTGTACGGACGAGAGTGGTTTCTCCCGCAGGGCCTCGGAGGAGACAGCTCGCTGGTGGCGATGCAGGAAGGCTATGATTATTCTGGCCTGGGCAAGTTGACCTATCGTCTTTCGCCGAGTCTAAAGTTAAATTACCAGTTGATGGCTGATAAGAGTCACAACGACCGTTCGTATTCAAGGGGATTTCGTTATGTGCCGGGGGCAATACCTCAGAGTAACAGCAACAGTATGACGCACATGCTGACGTGGACGCATACCTTGTCCAAGAATACGTTCTACGAAATGCGTCTGGCGACAATGTCGCGAGAGAATAACAGTTATTTGTATGAGGATACTTCGGCGATTCCGCATTGGCTTGTTCGCGTGCCGGCGGATACGACACATCTGGAGGATTGGATCATAGACCCGTCCACCGCACCTGGCAGTACGCGACTGGATTCGATAAAACAAGTCGATATCGGCTATGAATGGTTTGTGAATCCGAACGATCCGGATGGCTATGTCGATCCGGATTCGGCAGCGGCGCCAACCAGTTTCAGCTATAGCCGTGCGGGCACGAACAATAATCATTCCTATCGTGATTACGGATTCTGGAACGCGAAATTCGACATAACCAGCCAGGTCAATTCCCGCCACCAGATCAAGGCGGGAGTTGAGTTAAAGCTGCACGAGTTAAAGCTGGACGCGTACACGCTGATAGCGAAAAAGGTGGAAGGTAAAGAGGAAGAGATCATTCCGTTTACACCGGAAGTTCCGTCGGTATCGAGCTTGAGCCGTGATGTATATACGCACAAGCCGCGCGAGTTTTCGAGCTATATACAGGACAAGATCGAGCTGAATGAGATGATCGTCAACATAGGATTGCGGATTGATTATTTTGATGCCAACACGACAATTCCCACGGATCCGCGCGACCCGGACATGTACAATCCGTTCAGGTACGAGAATATCTACAAGGACTATGTGGAGCCGACTGAGCCGATGTCGCAGTCAGATTTTGCGGCTTACCTGGCGGGATTAACAAAGTACAGCCCGGAGGAGCGGGCGGAATTCATGCGCAAGGACGTCGATCCCAAGATAAGGGTGAGTCCGCGAATAGGCATCGCCTATCCGATCACCGATCGAGGCATCATCCATTTTTCTTACGGACACTTTTTGAACATGCCTGGATTCCAGTACTTGTATAATGATTCCGACTACAAGCTGCAGAGTGGTGGCGGCAATCGTCTCCTGGGCAACCCGGATTTGGAGCCTGAGAAGACGATTCACTATGAGATTGGATTGCAGCAGCAGTTGGGTGAAGATATAGGTTTCGACGCATCACTCTTTTACAAGGACACCCGTGGCTGGGTTGGTGCGACGCCGTTGTTAAAGACGGTGCGTCCCAGCGTTAACTATTCTCGTTACCGCAACGAGGATTATTCGAATGTTTACGGTTTGACTTTACAGTTGGAAAAGCGATTTTCGCGTATGTTTTCGGCGAATCTTTACTATACCTATCAACTTGCCGAGGGAACCTATTCGGATCCGAATGATGCGTATGATAGCGTATATAATGACTCCGCAACGCCGGATGAGCCGCGTCGCGCGTTGGTGCCGATGGCCTGGGATCAGCGGCATACGTTGAATACTTTTGTGACGCTGCAGACCAAGGGCTGGACGATGTCGTTGACCGGCCGCTACCAGTCGGGCCAGCCGTATACGCCGGCGGTATCGAAAGGAGAGATAACCGGAGCGTCCTCTTATGTCGGTTGGACGACAAACAGTGCCCGGCTGCCGTCGATCAGTGGAGTGGACATACGGATACTGAAAAACATCCCGTTTGGCGGATTGAATTTCCGCTTGTACACGATCATTTACAATTTGTTTGACCAGCGCGGTGAGCAGAGTGTTTATGGTGAGACCGGGACGGCCGACTTTAGCTCCAATTTGCTGACGGACTATGGCGGCTATGACCCCAGGCGGATCGGCACGTTTGGTGAGAATCTGCGCCGTCCCGAATGGTACCAGCCGCCGCGTGAGATTCAGCTCGGCTTATCGATTGAATTTTGATAAAAGAGCTATCGTCACGCTATTCAGGCTTACTTTTTGGACAGTTAACCGGATCCAACAGGATTGACTCAGATATGGATGTGCGAAATATTCTGCGTTAATCCTATTGATCCTGAAATATCTTGTCAAAAAAATGGCTGAATGGGCACGAGCTATCAATGCTATGGTTTTATAATGAGAGGAGATGACTCATGAGAAAGTTTTGGATAGGTAACTTGTTACTCATAGGATTTTTAATCTGTTTTTTAACCGACCCATCCTATTCCCAACAGGAGGTTGGCTCGCAATTGGATCTGCTTCACGGCGATCAGAATTACAGTACTTACGGTGTTCATTCCGGCAACCTGCTCAGAACGTTCTTTTGGAATGACGGGCAGATTGGCAGGAGGAAAAACCTGACGAGTATCGATCAGGTAGGTGGAGAATGGCCTATTAACAGCGGACATATTACTCTCGCCAAAATTGCCACCTGGTTTGGCTCCGAAGTACGGGGCACGGACGGCGTTATTCGGCACATCGTGTCAGAATCCAATGGAACCTGGACGGGTGATCCTGGCAACCACAGCTCAGGAGATGCGGATATCGATACCGGTGAATGGTGGACCATGACGCCGCTGCCGGGTTTTTATAATCCCAGTCCTCCGCAGGAAGAAACCGATCTGCCGTGGGTTGCCATGAGCCATAAAGGGTGGTCCTGGCCGGCTTTGTGGCCGGACAAGATGGTCGATCCCGGCGATCCCGGCTGGCCCGGTTCGTGGGACGGCTACTTTGGCAAGAATCTCTTTAACGCCGATCAGGAAAGCTTTTACATGATGGACGATTGGCATAACAAAGAATTCCCCTTCTACCCGGACGCCAATGACAGCACCCGTCGCGGCCTGGGATTTCGCGTGACGGTGCGGGGTTTCCAGTGGTCGCATCTTATGGTCGAGGACATGATCTTCTGGCTCTTTGATTGTGAAAATATTGGCACCCATTTGCACGACAAAGTGGCTTTTGGTATCATGTGCGGCCCGGATATCGGCAGCGACGGCGACTCGAGTGACGACGGCGGTGCTTATGACCTGCTGTTAGACCTCGGCTACCAATTTGATAACGGTTGGGATAATGGTACGGCGATTGGCGAGAATGGCTATACGCCGGTGGAAATCCTGGGTCTTGCCTTTTTGGAAAGCCCGGGCAATCCCTATGACGGCATCGACAACGACGGCGATGGCATGGACGGTTCCGGGCCAACGCTGCCACAGGACGTCAATACCTTTGCCACGAGAACCGTGAACGCCGGCGATCAAATTATCATGATCAATTATAACACTTTTGCCCGCACGGTGACGGAAATGCCGGCCAGCGGCGCTGTCATCAATTACCTGGGCCGGGAACAGACCATTTTGCCGGGCGTGAATGTAGAGATCGAGAATGATCTCATTGACAACAATTTGAATGGCCTTATCGACGAGAACAACGGCTCTATTTATGGTACAGGCGATGCCGCTGTCGATCGGCGCCTGTACGCGGGACTGAAATATATCGATTACTTTACCGATGCCGGCAAAGATAACCCGCTGATTGATGAAGAGCGGGATGACGGTGAAGACAATGATGGCGACTGGAATGTGCTTTTCGATGATGTCGGTCTGGATGGCGTCCCCGAAACCCTCGACGAGGGTGAGGGCGATGGCTTGCCGACCTCTGGTGCCGGCAAAGGCAGGCCAGGCGAGCCTCATATCGATGTGACCGACATCGACGAATCGGATATGATCGGCCTGACATCCTTTTTTATTTATACGGACTTTGGTACTTATGCACTAAGTAATGACGAGAACATGTGGGTGGCTATTTTGCCGGGCGTTCTTAACGCTATAGGACAGATCGCCAATACAGACGTCATCCTGGGCTCCGGCTATTTCCCGATAAAGCCAGGCGAAACGGAACGTTTTTCCTTCAGTTATATGTATGGCTATCCGTTCGATGACCTGGTTCGCAATAAGCAGAATGGGCAAAGTGCCTACGCGGCCAATTATAATTTTTCCAAAGCTCCGGAAATCCCCACAGTCAATGCTTTTGCGGAAGATGGTAAAGTGACCCTGTACTGGGATGATTTTGCCGAAGAGTCGTACGATCCTTTGACAGGATACGATTTTGAAGGCTATCGCATTTACCGGTCGACGGATCAGGAATGGAATGATATGGCGATTGTTACCGATGGCTATGGGACAAAATCCAGTAACCGCAAGCCGCTCGCCCAGTTCGATCTCGATAACGGTATTACCGGCTTTTCGCGGGGCGCGAACAACGGTGTCCAATTCTATTTTGGCGATGATACCGGCCTCGTCCATAGCTGGACCGATTCGTCGGTCACAAACGGCCAGAGCTATTACTATGCCGTGACAGCTTTTGACCGCGGCCTGGATTCAACGGCACTCTATCCTTCCGAGTGCAGCAGATATCTCAGCATTAACAAAACCGGAGCTGTAGACAAAGGCAGAAATGTTGTCATCGTCAAACCCGAGGCTCCGGCTGCCGGCTTTGTTGGCCCGAAAGTCGAACAGACCTGGCTTTCCGGCACCACCACCAACGCCCAAGTTCAGATTCTTTTTCTTGATAAAACACTTGTCCAGGAAAAGACCTATCGCATCACCTTTGAGGATACATTAATAAAGAATAGTCTTTGGTTGTATCCTATGACCACAACTTTCAGCCTGCTGGATGTTACCACGGGTGCGGCTCCGGATTCGATTATTAAAAAGAGCAGGCAATTCGGCTCGCTCATCACCATTCCTGGCAATCACGAGTTCAACTTGATTCTGCAAAATAAAGCGTCTCTTGCGGTCAATGCGGATTCTTCGGTCTGGACCCGGTCAAATATTTTCTTACCTCGTGTCCGGCTGCCTTATGTGACAAGTGCGGGCATCAGACTGTCGGGAACACCGATGTCGGCGGACTATCGAGTCGAAATCGGTGAGCCGGGAAGCAATTCGTCTTCCCAATTCTACGATTTTGCATCTGTTCCGGTTAATTTCAAAGTGACCAATGTGTCGATGGATAAAGAGGTCGAATTTGCCTTTGAAGAGCTGGACGGCAGTGACGGCCTATTTTCAGCCTTTACGCAAGTAAACAGGAGTGATCGGATTTACTTTTTGGAAAAAGACCAGAATGATTCACTGATCATCACCTGGCAGTTCGAGCTAAGCACCTCGACCGATACGACACTCGAGAGTCCGCAACCAGGCGATGTGTGCAACGTGATACTCGAAAAGCCGTTCCTGTCGCATGATGTTTTGGAATTTAAAACAAAGCCGGCAATGTCAGTGACCAATACAGCAAAAGCCGATCTGGAAAAAATTAAAGTTGTCCCTAACCCTTACGTGGTGGCGAACTCCTGGGAACCGCGCAATCAATATTCCACCGGCCGGGGCCCGAGAGAGCTGCATTTTACCCATCTGCCGCAAAAGTGTACGATCCGGATTTTCAACGTGCGCGGACAACTGGTGCGGACGCTTGAACATAATGCTTCTATCTGGGATGGCGCCGAAGTTTGGGACATGCTGACAAAGGATAAGCTCGATATTGCCTTTGGTGTTTATGTTTATCATATTGATGCCCCAGGCATTGGCTCAAAAATCGGCAAGTTTGCAGTGATCAAGTAAGCGTAAGAAGGACCATTTGAAAATACAGGAGTCTGAGCATGAAAAAATTAATAATCGCTATTTTCGCTATCCTGCTCTCAAGCTCGTTTCTTTTTGCAGATGAAGTGACCAAAGTGGGGACGACGGCGCTGGGTTTTTTGAGCATCGATGTTGGCAGCCGGGCCGTTGGCATGGGCGGTGCTTATGTATCGATCACCAACGACGCCACGGCGATGTTCTGGAATCCTGCGGGCATCGCCAGGAGCGATATGATGGAGGCAGTGTTCCACCACTCGAACTGGATAGCCGATATCAATTTCAATTACGTTGCTGCCATAATCCCGGTTGCCGGGCTGGGCAATTTCGGCATCAATGCGACGGCCTTGACAATGGATGACATGGAGCGGACGACGATTGCCAATCCGGAGGGAACGGGCGAGATGTTCAGCGCCGGCAGTTATGCGTTTGGCCTGGCTTATGCGCGCAGCTTGACGGACCGGTTTGGGATTGGATTCAATGTCAAATATGTGAACGAATCGATCTATAACAGCTCGGCGAGTGGAGTGGCCTTTGACGTGGGCACGATGTTTACCACGCAGTTCAATGGACTAAAGATCGGGATGAGCATCACCAATTACGGGCCCAAGGTCAAGATGTCGGGTCGTGATATGTTGACGCAGGTGGATATCGACCCGAATAAGAGCGGCAACAATGAGAATACCAATGCCTACCTGGTGAATGATGCGTTCGATCTGCCGTTGATGTTTCGAGTGGGAGTATCGATGGACATGCTGAAGGGAGCGGGCAATAGTAACCTGATTTTATCGGTTGATGCGCTGCATCCGAATGATGATGTGGAGAGTGTCAATGTGGGGGCGGAGTATGTGTTTAACGACCTGCTGTCGTTGCGAGGGGGGTATGCGTCTTTGTTAGCCGAGGATACGGAGACGGGATTGTCGTTCGGAGCGGGCCTACATCAACAGATGATGGGTCGTGTGGAACTGATGCTTGATTACGCCTACAGGGATTTTGGCTTGCTGGAGAACGTGCAAATGTTTACATTGGGTCTAAAGTTTTAGGTAATTAGTATCTCAGACTTCCAAAGTCTCAAAGACTTTGGAAGTCTTGGGAACGGACTGTTTGGTCGTTCATAAACTATAAAGGAGGTAAGGCAATGAAGGTGATCATCAAAAGACGGGGGCCATAGCGAGCATCAATTTTGCCGGTCGTGCCCTTCTCCTGCGTCAGGCAGATGAAGTGGTCTAACTCCTGTAAGCCTGCCCCGTAATCATGTCTCTCTACTTGTGAGCGTGTGAGAATGAGTATATTTCGATTGTGAGGGAAGGGGCAGTGAACAATCAACCACAACCGAAGGGAGGTGATACACTTTCCTGCTCGAACCCGGGCGGGATCAAACGACTGCTTCTTTTTTACTCCTTGTAGCGAAATGTTTTTAAGTGGGATGGAGAAAAAATAATCGTTGTGACGGTCAAATCTCCGTATCTTTTCGGACTCTATTTTTTTTCATTCCAAATCAAAGATCAAATCCAGGAGGAAAAAATGCTTAAAAAAGTGATTGTTTTGTTCCTAGGCATGGTATTCATCATGGGATTTGCTGTTGATGCATTACATGCTGTTGGAGAGACCATTGTTTTTGTCAGCCGTCCGGACAAGCTGGATCCGGCGACTGGCGCGAATCCTGACGATCCGTTTATCGCCGATTTGCAGGCAGCGGGCTACAATGTCATCCGGTTCTACAGCCTTGCACTGGAAAATGCCTCGCAGGCTGCTTTGGATACGCTGAACAACGCCAATTTAGTGATTCTCGGCCGTTCATGCGATAGTGGTATTTTTGGCGGGGCTCACAAGACGGCCTGGAACAGTGTGAAGGCTCCGGTGCTGTCGATTCACCTGTGGACGGCGCGCACGAACCGAATGAACTGGTTTAACTCAAATGCTGCCGTGCACAACGCTGGTGATTCAGTCGGTGTTGTGTTGCCGGCCACTATCACTGCGCCTGATGATCCGGTTTTTGCCGGACTGACGATTACCGATGGTAAGCTGCCCTGGGCCATTGGTCCCTATGATTGGCTCAATACCAAGAACGCGGGCAACGGTCATGTGCTGGCAATTTCGGCTTATGATTCATCAGTCCAGTTTGTACGGTTCGATCCCTGGGTTGAATTTTACCCGGGATCGGTTGACTTTCCTTTAGGACACCGTACCTTAATTGCTAACGGCAATGATAACCGCAGGACGCCAGAAGGCGCGGTTATTTTCAATTACTATAACTTTACCGCTGAATCCAAGCAGGTCTACATGAATGAAGTGGCGCGGATGGTGCAATTGCCCAACGATGTGCCAAAGCCCAAGGACATTGTTTTTGTCAGCCGTCCGGACTATTTGGATCTGCATACCAACGCGCAACCGGATCTGCCCATGATTAACGATTTGAAGGCTGCAGGTTATAATGTCATCCTGTGGTATAATACATCGCTGTCAACCGCTTCGCAGGCGACGGTGGATACGTTGCTCGATGCCGACCTGGTTATTATGGGTCGATCTACGCCGAGCAGCATGTATCAATCCGCGGCCGATAAAGCCGCCTGGAACGCTTTGCCGGTGCCGATATTGAACATCGAGTTGTGGAATTGCCGCAGCAGCAGGCTGAATTGGTTCAACTCGACGGCCATGGCCAACATAGATGCCGTGGTCGATTATGATGCTCTCATTGATGTGCCGGACGATCCGGTGTTTGCGGATGTGACGATTACCAATGGTATCGTCCCGTGGACTTTTGGACCGATTAGCGTCTTGCAGGTGAAGAGTGCCGGCAACGGCACCGTGCTTGCCCGCATGGCGGCAGATTCGAGTGTACTGTTTATTCGTTTTGATCCCTGGGTTGAATTTTACCCAGGCTCGGTCGACCGTCCTGCCGGATACCGGACGATGATCGGCAACGCCAGCGACAACGCTTCTGATGCCGTGGGTAAGATATACAATTATTACAACTTTACCGAGGAATCGAAGAAGGTCTATTTCGCGGAAATCGCGCGCATGGTGTTACTGCCGAAGAATGTGCCAGAGCCAAAGAAAATTGTGTATGTCAGCCGTCCGGACTATTTGGATACGGTAACCGGCGAACACCCGGAGAAGCCATTGATTGACGATTTGAAGGCTGCGGGCTACAATGTCATCACTTGGTACAATACTTCTT
>METF01000220.1:7061-7848 GCA_001771235.1 Candidatus Zhuqueibacterota bacterium RBG_16_48_16 | reverse complement strand
AAGACGCGGGCGTTGGCAGCATCGACTTCTCTCTGCGCCACCAGCACTTGCGGGTTGTTGGCCACGGCCAATTCAATGGCCTGATGCAAAGTCAATCTCTCCTGCGCGCCGCTGTTTTCAATCAACAATGAAAAAGAAAGCAGCAGGGCAGCGCAAGAACGTAAAAATAGAAACACGTTCTTTCTCCTTGTTAAAATCACAAAAGAATGTTACGGCTTAGGAAAATGAAAAGATGCAGGTTGTACAGCGAAACTAAGCTGTAGGGGGATGGTCGATGTTATCTATAAGTGCGGGCGAATAAAGCAAGATTACGCTCGGAAGATGGGGCGTGGCGACGAATGAAACCAGGTAAGAAGGCAGCGGCTGCTGATCGATCAAAACATGACAGAAACACAGGCAAATGCTATGCCGGTCCATATCGGATATCGAGGCTTGCGCAGCCCGACCGTCAGGCACGTTACACGTCAATGCGGTAAGCTTTTTATCCACGACATCAGGCAGGCAATCTACATCGCCACAAAATAACGCGCTCACGATTTGGACCGCCAGCAAGACCGTCGCCATGATGGCGTATAATTTTAGTTTATTGGCATGATACACGGTCAA
The DNA here is from genome assembly GCA_001771235.1 of Candidatus Zhuqueibacterota bacterium RBG_16_48_16. Lineage (GTDB taxonomy): Bacteria > Zhuqueibacterota > Zhuqueibacteria > Residuimicrobiales > Sediminimicrobiaceae > Sediminimicrobium. Next base: position 7,242 of record METF01000220.1, on the reverse strand, counting down.
AAATAGCAAGAAATCGTGCCAATCACAAGCGGATTTTTATGGCTCCGATCCACTTCAGGCGTATTTAGCCGAGATCGACAGGGAGATGGAGAGAAAACTAGATGAGGCGGTTGATTATAAAAACATCCTAAAAATTAAGTTGAAATGGAAGCGTACTTTTGTATATTGGGGCAGAGAGACC
>METF01000220.1:3762-6970 GCA_001771235.1 Candidatus Zhuqueibacterota bacterium RBG_16_48_16 | reverse complement strand
ATCAAATTCAGATAACCTTGTCCAAAGATCAAATTCGCGAAATTGTCAACGCCTACACAGTGCTCAGCAATTTCATGGATGCGGTTTTGCCGAGAGAATTGCTTTACAAAAAGGCTTTTCAGCAAGGGCTTGAAAACGCCTTGGAAGAAGTAAAAACCGGTCAATCTCGAAAGGTTCAGTCCTTCGATGAATTCATCAAGTAAACGTGAAATCCAAAGTTCCAGCCTGCGCGCTTTATCCCTCCATCCCGGCAATCTCCGAGTGCGCTAAAGCCATCTGCAGATTCCGGCTTAGTGCCATGTCTACAGGCTTTTCTCAAACCGATACAACAAACGAGCCGACACCAGCGAGAAAACAACCGCAAAGATCGCTAATCCCGCCAGATACATCCATACTCCCTGGAAGCCATAGCCGTACGATATGAGCCGGTGAAAGGCCTTGACAGCCAGTCCGGAGGGCAGAAAATTGGCCAGCGAATTCATCCATCGGGGCGCGATTTCCAGGGGGAACATACAGCCGCCGAGAGCCGAAAGAACGAGCGCACTGGTTATGGAGATGGCGATCAGCTTTTCCTCATTCTTGATGATAAACCCCAGGGACAGAGCCATGGGCGCGACGGTAAACGTATACAGCACAACCAGCAGCAGCAACGAGAACGGCGAGCTGCCGTAATAGACCCCGAAAATAAATCGGCCGGCAAGAAGCAGAATGCCGATTTGCACAAAACCGACACCCGCCACGCCGATTAATTTACCCCAGTAAATGTGGCTCATCGCCACAGGCGCAACTCTTAATCGCCGCAACAGGCCGGTATTCTTTTCCTGCTGCAAGATCGATCCCGCGTACATGAACAGGATCATGAGCGTGAACATGACGATATTGCCCGGCACTTGTTGATTGTAGCCGGAAGGGATAATCACATGCCGGCCGGCAAACCGCGATTCCACGATGACCAAAGGCGGGCGCTCGGACAGCTTGTTCACGTTTACCGTGTTGAGTTCTTTATCGTTCACCACCAGCTCGGTCAAATCCGCTAAAATCCGAAAATAAGCTTTACGGATGGCCATGCTCGCCGCCGCCTCGGCTTCCAGATTGGCGTCCTGCTTTTTCTTCAACACCAGGGTCACCTGTTCGCCGCTCAGCAGTTTTTGCGTGAATTCCGCCGGTATCACCAGCATCCTCGTCGGGGTGTCCTCCGGCATCGTCGTTAATGAATCAAGCTGAATATTTTCCGAGGCGATACTGCGGATGAACCGTTGGGCGAGAAAACCCTGGTCCTGATTATAAATGCCAAGATAAGACTTTTGCTGCGACGCATCCCCGCCGGAACGAAAAGCATTGCCGAAAACCAGGATGTATAAAAGTGGCAGCAGCACCATATATAGCAGGGTGGATTTTTCTTTGGATATGAGCCGTAAATGGTAAAGGGCGATAATGAATACCGGTTTCATGCTCTGATTTTCTTCTCAAAAATAAAAAATGCGAGGGTATTTAAAAGCAGCGCCAGGACCAGCAGGATGCCGATGTGCAAGGGGATGGCATCCACTGTGGCGTTCGCTATGATGATCTGATGCAGCCCATCGACGCCCCAGTAGACCGGCGAGGCCATGGCGATCTTTTTCATAAGTTGCGGCATGGCGGAGAGCGGGATCATCGATCCTCCCAACAGACTGAAAGGCAGGATGACCGCCGGCGCGACGGCTTCGCCCTGGCTCCGGCTTTTCACCGATGCGTAAATCAGCCCGATAATTCCCGTGAGCACGGCCAGCGCCAGCGCGGAAAAAGCCAAAAAGAGCAGGATCTGTTGAATACGAATGGATAAAAAAACCACGCCAATTGTCCAGACGAGCAGGTAAGCCATCAAAGCGCTGATATAGATAAAGGCCAGCTTGCCAAGCACAAATCGTCTTGCGCCAATGGGACTGACGATAATCCGGTAAAGCGTTTTTTTCTCGCTCTCGACGAAAATATCCCTGGCGAGTGCCTCGATGAGGAAAAAGAGCATCATCAGGGAAATGCCGCACAACAAATAGGCGAATAAAACAGGTCGCGTGGTCTCTTGTTCGGATGGTTCCTTTTCCTGCGTGACTGTTTCCGTCTCCAGTTTGATGATGGGCGGAAATAAATAGGCCGAAGCCTTGCGAGCAAGCTGATTGAATTTCACGGCAATGGCGGCTGCGGCGTTGTCGGAAAAATCCCCGTCCTTTTCGGATTCTTCTTTGATAAGCCGAAGCGCCTCGCTGCTGAGATAGGAAAATCGGTCCCCGGCTTCGGCCAAAGTCAGAACGGTTTCTTCCGCCACTTTTGGCAGAAAGGATTCGCCGGGATTTTTTACCAGGGTTATCCTGGATTGCTTTTGGGTCAACAAGGAGTCGCCAAATCCTTCGGGGATAATGACAAGCGCGGAAGCTTTGCCCTGATCCATCAACGCCCTTCCGGTCGTATCCTCCAGAACCGTGACTTCGAACATCGCAGCCAATTCCTTATTGGAAAATGCGCCGACGAACATCCGCGAGACGAAACCGGCATCATGGTCTTCGATCAATAGTTTGATCTTTGGCAGGATATTTTCTTTTTTTGACGGGCTGAAAATCAAGCCGATAAAAAGCGTCCAGATCACCGGGGAAAGGATCAACAGAATATAGCCGCCGGGATTTTTCAGTCTACGGCGAAGGTCCTTTTTTAATAATTTTCGGATCAATCTTTAAACTCCCGCCCGGTGAGCTTGATAAATACGGAATCCAGGCTCGGTTCTTTAATGGATAAATTGTCTATTTCAAAGCCCGCTTTGACAAGTTTTTCGAGAAATTCCCCCGTGCCGTACTGGATGGGCAGGCTGTAAACCACCTGGTTTTCCGCAATGGAAAGAAGCGAAAGGTTTTCTATCTGCCCGGTCAACTGCTCCGCGCTCTGCCGGGAAAATGTCCCCGTCACCTGAAGCACCCGGTTTTCCCCGACGATTCGTTTCACTTCATCCACCGTGCCTTGCGCCAATATGCGGCCGTGGTCGATGATGGCCAGGCGACTACACAGCTCTTCGATTTCATCCAAATAATGGGAAGTATAGAGAATGGTCGTTCCCTCCCGCGCGACGTCCCTCACCATAGCCAGCATATTGTGGCGCGCCTGGGGATCGATGCCGATGGTCGGCTCATCGAGCAACAGCAGTTTGGGCTTGTGGATCATACCCGCCGCCATGTTGAGCCGT
>METF01000220.1:3287-3743 GCA_001771235.1 Candidatus Zhuqueibacterota bacterium RBG_16_48_16 | reverse complement strand
AATTCTTCACCTGCTCTTTCGCCCTGTCCTGCAAGCCGGTCAGCTCCAGCAAATAAGACACCCGCTGCTCAAGCTCTTTGCCGGAAATATCGTACAGGCTGCCCCAGAATTTCAGATTTTCGCGGGCGTTCAGATCCTCATAAACCGCAATATCCTGCGGCACAACGCCGAGCTTCCGTTTCACTTCAATTCCGCCATTGCCGCATTCCATTCCATCGATGAAAATTTGCCCGCTGTCCGGTTTTAACAGCAAGCAAATCAGGTTGATGGTCGTGGTTTTACCGGCGCCGTTCGGCCCGACAAAACCGAAAATCTCCGACTCTTTGACCTCAAAGGAAATGTCGTCTACGGCTCTAAGGCTGCCGAAAGATTTGCACAGATGTTCGATTGATAACATAATACTTCTCTCTTCAATTAACCCAACCTGGACAAGCCCCGTTGGATGTTTGCTATCCT
>METF01000220.1:0-3276 GCA_001771235.1 Candidatus Zhuqueibacterota bacterium RBG_16_48_16 | reverse complement strand
CCCGTTGGATGTTTGCCATCCTACGGGGTAAGCCAGAATCAAAAAGTTGATCGTTATTCATACAGATAACTACAGGTTCTAACGCTGAGATCGCAGAGGCCGCCGAGGGTTGCAGAGAAAGTCATGCGATTCTCGTCGATAATCAGGACTTTAACAGAACTTTTCATGTCAATTCCTTAAGGAATGACTTATGGTGTGTCGCATGTATCGTTGCGGTAGAACGAATATCATCCAAGTCCCAAACTCAGCATGGCTGTCATTCTCTTGAGAATGACACCCTCTTTTTAGTAAACGGAATTGATAGATTGTCATTCGACTTTTAACTTTGGCTGTAGTTTTAGTGGCCATAAAAGAATTAATGAGTTTCTTAAGCTCTGCGTCCTCTGGGGCCTGCGTTAAGCTGTAAAAATCTTTGCTTAAAAATGGCAAATTTTGCCTTCTAAGCTACTAAAAATCCAGCCCGCGCAGCGAATTCTCAAAAGCGCGAATGTCGCTATTGGAGGCCAGCACGCCAATTTCAAGATGAAAAGTCCGGCTCTCTCCCGGTTCTATAAAATTCCCGCCGTTTTTTTCGCCTTCTGTGGTTCCCGCCTCCGGCAGACAATTGCCCGGGGCGATGCCGGCGATATACACGCCTTCGGCCAGCATCTTCCAAAGCGTGCAGCGGGGCAATTCCTTTTTCGAATACTTCAAATAAACTCCCAATCCCTGGTTGTTCTGAAAGCTTCGATTGACAAGAGCCGTCCGGACAATCTCCTTGTCATCCGCATCGTGGTCGAGGTAGAACACCTGTTCGTCGTAATCCGGCTGGGGCGCCTCAAATCGGTCAAAAGAGTCGACGGCCCTTTCGGCAACGTCATTGCGAGCCTGCAGGTCTTCAATGACCGCGATCAGCTCGGCACCTTCGTTAAGCAGGGGAAATCCGAAATTGCACTGGTAAAGCAGGAAAAGCGGCGCTCTTGCGAAACCCTGGTTCTCGACGGTGTCTTTGATAAAAATCTTCGCCTCACCGAGCCTGGCATGAACCGATCTCTGCAGCAGGAGATTGAGACCGACGGGCCTGGCCTGGCGAACCTCTCCTTCGGCCCACATCACGTACTCTTCTCCTTCCCAGTCAGCTCCAAAGGATACGCTTTTTGCAGGGATAGCGGAAATGTGCCCGGCCGCTCCGTATTCCTCTTCATCCTCTTCGTCCGTCAAACCGATCCGTGTCATGCCCCAGGTCGTCAACAGGCCGCCGGTGGGCGACCACGGCCAACCTGTACCGCTCAGGTCATATAAAGCCGGCGAGACAAGTCCGGCGGGCGAATGGTGACAAAGCGAAAAGCCATGAAATGTGGCGTCGAAAATATCCAGCGCCCTGTCGCCCAGGAGGGTGAGCTGCAATCCGCTCCCGGTATTGATCTCAAAAGCCCGAACGCCCCTGTCGCTGCCATCAAGCCATTCCACCGGCCTGATGCCGGCAATTTGTGATAAATGCCCGATGCGTTTTCGCAATTCATGCCGATCGTATTCAAGACCAAGAAGTTGCACGATAACTCCTCTTTACTTTGATAAATGATTTTAAGACAAGGTAACCATTTAGCCACAAAGTCACGAAGCCGCTAAGGAACACAAAAAAGTATTTTCACAAAACTTCTTGTGCTTAAATCCTCATCTTCAATGCAGTGCAATTTTTTTTTGCTCATAAGAAATCTTTGTGAACCTTTGTGTCTTTGGGACTTCGTGGCAGACGCCTGAATAATTTAAAAACAAGTTATATCGATTACGGCTGCCGGCAGAAAAAGTAACCGTCAAATGTGAAACTCTCCTTGTTCGCCGCCGGTCGCCGGCTCTCTGAACACCGGCCTGGAGCGAAAGCTCTGTTGCTCTTCGATGGTCACCAGCGTACGCGGCGGCACTGGTGAGGTGATCCAGGTATTGGCGCCGATGATGCACTCTTCGCCGATGACCGTTTCACCGCCGAGAATGGTTGCGCCTGCATAAATGGTCACACGATCCTTGATCGTCGGATGCCGTTTGCCGCCCTTGACGATGGTGCCATCTGGATTTTTGGGAAAGCTCAGCGCGCCAAGCGTGACTCCCTGGTAAATCTTGACGTCATTGCCGATTTCCGTGGTCTCGCCGATGACAACACCCGTCCCATGATCGATAAAAAACCGTTCACCGATTTTCGCCCCCGGGTGGATGTCGATACCGGTACGGCGATGCGCCCATTCATTCATCATCCGCGCTATCAGCGGGATGTCGAGGTTATAGATCTCATGAGCGACGCGGTGGGTGGCAATGGCGTAAACAAAAGGATAGCACAGGATCACTTCTTCCTGATTCCTGGCGGCCGGATCGCCTTCATAGCCCGCCTGGACGTCCATTTTCAACATGGCCCTTATGGCCGGTATTTTATCGATAACGGTCAGGGCGGCTTCTTCGGCCATTTTGTCGCAGGTGACCTGATCGCATTCATCGAGCCTGCAATCTGCTTGCAGGGCGCGACTGAACAGGTCGGTCGATCCCAAAAACAACGAATCGATGGCGCTTTGCACAAAAAAGACAATGTTCGACCGCGCCGGAACTCGGCTTCCCAGGTAGCCGGGAAAGAGAATCTGCATATAATCATCCAAAACTTCAACCACTCTTTTCAGAGTCGGCAAATTTTTTCCGTCGATACGGTTGATGCCGCCGTAAGTTTCATAAGTCGAAACGATGTCGGTGGCCGCTTTTGTCAACCGCTCGGATATTTCAGCCATGGCTCGCCTCATCAATAATTGTATTTTTTATAAAGCTCAGTTGACAGATACCTTTCCCCCGAGCTGGGGAAAATGGTCACGATTGTCTTACGGGCACTTTCCGGACGCCTTGCCACGATGAGCGATGCTTTTAATGCCGCCCCTGAGGAAATGCCGCACAGGATCCCTTCTTTTTTGGCGCACGACCTGGCCGTCTCAAACGCATCTTTTTCTTCGATGACAATGACCTCGTCGATCAGGCCACGCTCTAAAATCTCCGGGACGAATCCGGCGCCGATGCCCATAATCTTATGGCTTCCCGAACTTTTCCCTGACAGCACTGCCGAGCCTGCCGGCTCTACGGCGACGATCCTGATGTCGGGATTCCTCTCCCGCAGGAAGCGCCCCACACCCGTAAGCGTACCCCCCGTGCCAACGCCGGCGACAAAAAAATCGATTTTGCCGTCGGTGTCCTGCCATATTTCCTCGGCGGTCGTCTCGTAATGAACCGTCCTGCCATATTTCCTCGGCGGTCGTCTCGTAATGAACC
>METF01000219.1:16149-19392 GCA_001771235.1 Candidatus Zhuqueibacterota bacterium RBG_16_48_16 | reverse complement strand
AAAGCACCGCTCATGACAAAAAGGATGTTTTTGGTATTGATCTTTTTCCGCTTGACCTTGCCGGTGCGTTGTGCCTCCATGGCCGCTTCCATCTGGGATGCCAAATCATGGGGCGTTTTCAGGTCAACTTCGGCCTCTTCCATCAATTTGAGCAGGTTACGCTGGACGCCGGTTCTCGAAACGTCCGGCCCCCACACGCTGCCGGATGAAGCAATTTTATCGATTTCATCCAAATAGATAATGCCGTATTCCGCGACCTTGATGTCGCCGTTGGCTTCATGCACAAGGCTTCGCACCAGATCATCCACATCTCCACCGACATAACCGGTCTCGCTGAACTTGGTGGCGTCGCCCTTGACAAACGGCACGCCTATTTTTTGCGCAATCAGCTTGAGCAAATATGTTTTGCCGACGCCCGTCGGGCCGATCATCAGAACATTGCTTTTGATATTGCCGACAATCTCGCCGACGCCATCGGGCTTGGTCTCCAGTTTCATGCGATTGAAATGGGTACAGATTTTGGTGGCCATCACTTCGATAGCCCCATCCTGGCCGACCACGTACTCTTGCAGAAATGCCTCAAGCTCGGTCGGTTTCAAATCGAAATTGATGGCAGGCGGGTGTTTTGTTGCACCCCCTTCTTCGCCGGGCGGGGATCCGGCCGCATCGGGATCGGGAGGCACGACGATCTGGTTGCCGTACTTTGATTTTAAAAACTCCGATACGTCCCTTCTGATCTGGTCAGGTGTGGGCATTTTTTGCTGTTCTATGTTTTTCATGAAAATCCTCATTTGGGTTGTTTTAAACAAAATTTAAAACAAGGTGCAAGCAATATATGTTCCAAAAATTCCGGCGTAAAAATATAGAGTTACGAAAAGACATCAAGAAAACATCATGACCCTTCGCTGTCAATATGGCATTTAGGGGGCAGATTGGCAAAACAGCTATTTTGCCCTTAATGTAACCCTGACAGGGTTCGGAACCCTGTCAGGGTTACATCTGCAATGTTGTTTAGGAATCTGCTCACTAGGCTATAAGAAGACTAAAGTCAAAATTAGGAGCCGAGTGGGTCAATGCGCCTGCGGAAATAAAATCCCCCCCGGTTTCAGCCACAGCCCTGACGGACTCTAATGTGATATTGCCGGATGCTTCCAGCGGAATTCGTTTGTCCACAAGCCGGACACAATTTCTCATTGCCCCGGGCGACATGTTGTCCAGCATGATCCGGTCGACCCGGGCGGCCATTGCCTCGCGCACCTGCCCGAGCGTTTTTGTCTCCACCTCGATCAACGCGGTAAATCCATGCTCCGCCAGATATTCGCGACATTTTTCCACAGCCTCGGTAATGCTACCGGCAACCGAAATATGGTTTTCTTTTATCAAAAACATATCGAACAAGCCGAACCGGTGGTTGGCGCCGCCGCCGCATTTCACGGCATACTTTTCCAGCTCTCTCATGCCGGGCGTGGTCTTTCTGGTATCCAAAATACCAACGCCCGTATCTTTGATCTTTTCCACAAAACGGCCCGTCTGCGTGGCGATGCCGGAAAGTCGGCCTAAAAAATTAAGCGCCGTCCTCTCAGCCTTGAGAATGGCCTCGGCTTTGGCGTCTATCTCCATGATGGACTCTTGCTCTTTGACAACCGCGCCGTCATAGTAACAGGCTTCTATTTTGCTGTTCTCATCGACCGCCCTAAAGACGTGCGCGGCAACAGACATGCCGCAAAGGATGCCATTCTGCTTGGCAATGATTGTTGCGTGAACAATCGAGTCCGGCGGGCAAATCGCCTGGGTGGTAATATCCCCTCGCTCGCCCAAATCTTCCCGCAGCGCCAACCTGACCATTTCTTTGACTGCCGGTGACAAAACATCTCCTTCGCCGTGCGCCATCAGTTGGACCTGAGCTCGCTGTCGATTTCATTCACTTTTTCACCGGCCACCCGGCCGATCTGGTCGAGCGTTCCTCTCGATTGCACCACACGCTGGAACAGCTCTTTGGCCCGCTGCAGCTTGCCCATTTTTCGATAGGCTTGGCCCGCTTCATAAAGAGCCGTGTCGCCCCAGGGCAATTTTGTGGGCTTGCTCAGGTATTTCACCTTCAAAAATTCGGTGATCGCATCTTCGGTATTGCCGCGCTCGGAGTATGCTTTGGCAATCCAAAACTGGATTTCCGGCTCGGTATCGGCATCCGCCAGCGGTTTTAAATTCTGAAAGTGATAGATGGCCCTGTCGTACTCTTTCAGGTTCGTCAACAGCAGCCCGATCTTGATCCGGTAGCTTATGGTGTAGGAGGTGTTCGGATATTGCTCCACATATTCACGGGCGTAGGCGATGGCCCTGTCCCACAGCCTCACGTCATCATAGGCATTGATGATGATCCGCAGGGCTTGCTCGTGCTCATCGCCGTTATCCTGCAAATCAAAGACTTTTTTACAGGCGATAATGGCATTTTCGATTTGCCGGTTCTTGTAATAAAAGTCGGCGAGATTGATATAAGCCACAGCCACGATCTTTGGGTCTTTATATTTTTCCGGGATGCTGGTCAGCAGTTTTAGCGCATCGTCGGTTTTGTTCAGGATCATGTAAAGCCGCCCCAGTCCCAGGTCTCCCTGGGCGGCCTCCGCATAGTCTTTATATTTATTCGCCACGTTTTTAAACGTCTTTTCCGCCTGGGCGAAATTTTTTTCTTCGAGGTATTGACTCCCCTCCTCATATAAAAATATCGCCTCGTACTGCCTGTCGGAATATCGCTTTTTAAAATCGTCCGCCAGTTGATTGGCCTTGCTGACCTGGCCGAGACGGTAATGGCAAACGATCTTTTGCGCCGTAGCCGCCTTCAACAGTTGGCCGGACAGGTGCGGCTCGATGGCCGAATACAGGGCAGCCGCCGATTTATAATCATCTTCCTCGAAGGCCAGGTCAGCCAGCTTCAGCCTTGCTTGCTGAGATAAGGTATCGTCGGGAAAAAAGGAAATCAACGCCGCAAAATAACTCCTGGCTAAATCGTCCTGGTTAGATTGTCCGGCGATTTCTCCTATTGCCATCATCGCCTCCGCACGGTGCGCCCCGGAAGGATAAAACACCAGATAATCCTGCAAAGCCTGCAACGCGGCATCATGGCTGCCCGTGCGCCGCTGAATCTCCGCAGAGAGCCAGGTCTCTTCGTCGTAATTCACCTGTGGGAAAAATATCTTTAGATCCTCGGGAATATCCCCGCTTATCCGCTGCTGCAATTCATTCAGC
>METF01000219.1:14067-16040 GCA_001771235.1 Candidatus Zhuqueibacterota bacterium RBG_16_48_16 | reverse complement strand
CTGTGAGTAGATATTTTCAAGCAGGGCTGCGGCCTTGTCCTTCTCCCCGTTTTCAATATATATTTCGACTAAAGCAAATTTCACCTTTATAATCTTTTGACTGCCGGGATGTGCATCAATAAACGCTTCCAGCGAGCGTGCGGCATTCCCGACTTCCTTCCGTTTCAGAAAGACAAGGAATTTTAGATAATCGGCGTTTTCTTTCAAGGTCTTGTATTGAGTCTTACCCTCCAGGTCGCTGCAATATTGAAATGCCTTTTTAAGATAAAGCGAATCGCCGGGCAAGATGGCCTCAGGGACGACCGCTTTTGCGTATTCGATTTTCAGATCGGCAAGCGCGGAATCGAGGCCCGGGGCAATTTTGAGCCGGTTTATCGTGCTGTCTAACAACACCGCTTTGCCGTTCCGGTCTGGGATCGCATTCGACCTGGCTTTGGCGGCAAGGTATGCCCCGCGCCGGCTCCAGTCCGACGCGACAAAGTTTTTCTCCATCACCGAAACAATCGAATAAAGCGAATCCCGATGGGCGTCGGATTTACCGGTTTGTCCGTCACGCGCGTATTTTTTCATCAGCATCGAGTGGCAAAACGCCATATCGTACAGCAGCTTCAGCTTGTCAACGCCTTCGCTTCCGGTTCGGGCGAGGACGTTGCGTAAAAGCGGCAACGCCTGTCGATAATCATGAAAAACGTCTATCTGCTGCTCGGCCCATTGCAGCACCTGCATGGCGTCGCGATCGCCTGTCGCCTGTCTTGTTAAAAATTCACGCACAAGCGTATTGCCCTTTTCAGTGTCAATCAGCATATAATCGGACAGGTAATTGACCCGATCCTGGGCCTGTTGTGCAAATTCCGCCCCGGGGAATTGATCCAGGTATCTCTTGTATTCCATCAAGGCGGATTTGAAATTCTGCTCATGGTCGTAATTACGGGCCATGCCGATCTGGGCATCATCCGCAAACGGGCTGGACGGGTAAAGCTCCAGGATAGCCGAATAATTTCTGTTGGCGCCGAGACGATCCTCCGCCATTTCCTGGGCTTTCGCCAGTTGGAAAAGCAAGCCATCCTTTTTAAATGTGCCTTCCAAAGCCTGGCGCAAAAAACGGATCGCCTCGCCGGTGCGGGAAGAATTGGCCAACATCTCAGCGATTTTCATAGCAGCCGTTTGTCTTATCAGCCGCAACGTTTCCGAGCTGTCCGGCAGCGCCAGAACGTTTTTATAGTGTGCAATCGCCTGATCGACCTCGCCCAGTTTCTCCTCGACAGCAGCAAGACGAAAGTCGGGGGAGAAATGTTCGTTCTGAAAGGCCTGGGCATCTATAGCCAGGTATGTCTCTTTGGCAAGCTTGAATTGTTTCTCCGCAAAATAACTATCCCCTACCACCAGCCGAAGCCGATTCTTGAAGGAGTCCGGCCAGCTTCCTTCCAGTCCCTTTTGAGCGATGGCCGTCGAGCGAGAGTAAAGCGCCTGTCGCTGGTACTTCTTGGCCAGCCTGAGTATGGCTTCTCTTTTTGCCTCCGAATCGTGACTTGCCGTCGCCAGGGCCGATAGCACGCTGTCCGATTCGGCGTATCGCCCGACCTGCTGCAGTACATCGGCTTTCAACAACTGCACAGCAGCCGCCAGATCATCTTCCATTCGCTCGCCGCTGATTCTGTTCAGCTCCTGCAGCGCCAGCACCGGTTCCGCTGTAGCCATTCGTGTTTGGGCCAGCAGGTAGCGCGCTTCAAACCGCAACGGATGCGTGGGGAATTGCTCCAAAAACCAGTAGACGGCCGACAATCCACGCTGGACATTTTTCGCTTGGGTGAAGGCTTTTGCGGCAGCCAACTGGCTCTGTGGAATGAGCGGGCTTTTCGGATCGAATATCCGAATCCGCTCAAAGGCCAGGGCGGCTTCGAAATGTTTGCCGAACGAAGAGAGGATGACAGCCCGGCGGTACAACGCCTGATCGACAAACTCACTTTGAGGAT
>METF01000219.1:10406-13932 GCA_001771235.1 Candidatus Zhuqueibacterota bacterium RBG_16_48_16 | reverse complement strand
GCGCCGCCAGATCGTGCAGCTTTTGTGTTTCCAGAGAAACGGCAAATCGAAAGTCCTGCTCTTCCTGCAGCTCTCCCGCCTGGCTGAAAACAATAGGAGCCCTAGCGAGAAGGCCCAGGCAGACAATCAACAGTAATCTATTTTTCATGTGACTGTTTTCACCTCATAATATTTCCAGTTTTGCATAAGGCAGCACAAGTCGCTTTCTTCCGGCCGTGTCAAACAGGACAAGCAGCTTGACATTGCTACCGGCGGCATCGATCTGGATGACCGTCCCCTTGCCAAACATCGGATGTCGCACGCGAACGCCCGGCCTGAATTCCAAACGTTCCTGTGATTCATCTTCATAGTCGGGCATGGTGTCTTGATACGACTGTTCATCCGTTGTGGCATGCTTGCCGTAATAAGGTCTGGCCAAATTATCGATCCGGACAAATTCCGGATCGAGCTCTTTTAAAAACCGCGATTTCACACTTTCCAGCCTTTCGCCGTAGCGGCGTCGATAGCGCGCCCAGGACAAATAGAGCATGTCCTTGGAACGGGTGGCGCCGACGTAAAACAGTCGCCTCTCCTCTTCCAGCGCCATCATGTCCGACAAGCTGCGTGAAAGCGGAAACAACCCCTCTTCCAGTCCGGTGATATAGACCACCGGAAACTCCAAACCCTTGGCGCTGTGCAAGGTCATCAGCGTGACGGCGTTGGCTTTGTCATCCCATTTGTCAATGTCCGTGCTGAGGGAAACGTGTTCCAAAAAATCTTCCAGCGTCGCTTCCGGCCCGACCGAATTGGCAAAATCAGCGATGGCGGATAACAGCTCCCGCACATTTTCCGCACGGGAGATGGATTCGATGGTATTTTCCTCCTTCAACATCCTCAGGATGCCGTTCTCTTCGACGATGGCCGAAGCAATTTCAAAGGGAGAAAATTTGGACATCAGCGACCGATATTTATTCATCATAGCTGAAAAAGCCAGGACACGCTCGGAAATTCGTTTTGGCAGATCGGCCATGCTGCCCACGTGCGACAGGGCTTCAGACAACATGATCTTTTTATGTCGGGCGTAGCCGTCCAGTTTCGCCAGCGACGCTTCGCCAATGCCTCGCGCGGGGAAATTGATGATTCGCCTCAGGCTTATGGCATCAGCCGGATTGACCAAAACCTTGAGGTAGCCGAGCACATCCTTCACCTCTTTGCGCTCATAAAACTTGACCCCGCCGACGATGATATAGGGGATGCCTTCGGTGCGCAATGCTTCCTCCAATACCCGCGACTGGGCATTGGTGCGATAAAGAATGGCAAAGTCATGAAAATTCCGTTCCACGCGGCGAAACTCGTAGGATATTTTATCCACGATAGTCCTGGCTTCTTCCAGGTCATCATAAACTTCCAGAACCATCACCGGTTCCCCGACCGGGCCTTCGGTCCACAGTTTTTTAGCGTGCCTTTGGCGATTGTTGGTGATGACCGAATGGGCCGCGGACAAGATGTTTTGCGTCGAGCGATAATTCTGCTCGAGACGAAACTTGGAGCACGTGGCATAGTCTTTCTCGAAATCGAGAATATTGCGAATTTCCGCCCCGCGCCAGCGATAGATGGACTGGTCGTCATCGCCGACGACACATATATTTTTGTGTTTTTGGGCGAGGTATTTCAGCATAACGTATTGCGCCCGGTTGGTATCCTGGTATTCATCGACCAGAATATAGTGAAACTTGTCCTGGTAGAACTCGCGAACCAAGGGAAACCGCTCGAAAAGCTCGATGGGATTGAGCAGCAGATCGTCAAAGTCCATGGCGTTCATGTTTCGCAAGCGGATTTGGTATTCCTTATAAACTTTCGCCACAAATTCCTCGATGGGATGTTGCGCGTTATTCAAATAGTCCTGGGGACTCACCAGGTTGTTTTTTGCGTCACTGATGCGGTGCAGCGCGCCGCTGGTCGGGACGTCCATCGTGTCGAGCTTTAAATCCTCGATGATTTGCTTCACCAGGGTGTTCTGATCGTATTCATCGTAGATGCTGAAATTCCTGTCGTAGCCGATGCACTCACCCTCTCGCCGCAGCAGCCGCGCAAACAGGGAATGAAATGTGCCGATCCATAAGCCGGTCATCATATTCGGGGCCAGCCTGGTGACGCGCTCGCGCATTTCCGCCGCGGCCTTGTTAGTAAAAGTCATGGCTAATATTTCCGCAGGAGAGGCGAGTCCGCAAGCCAGCAGGTAAGCGATGCGATAGGTGAGCACGCGGGTTTTGCCGCTGCCCGCGCCCGCCAGCACCAGCACCGGGCCTTCCGTGGCGGTAACGGCCTGGCTTTGCGGCTCGTTCAACTCCTTTTTTATCCATTCCGGATCGATGCTGTGTACCGCTTTTCCTGACAATCAGCCATTTCTCCTTTTTTCACGGGCAATGCTTTTCCTGATCTCATCGAGTTTTCGTTTTGCGTTCAAGTGCTGCCGCAGCGTTACGCTGAAGGTATGACTGCCATCGCCGTTGGCCACAAAATACAGATAGCCGGTGTCCGCCGGATCAAGCGCCGCGAGAATCGCTTTTCTACCGGGATTGTTGATGGGTGTTGGCGGCAGCCCAGGATGCTTATAGGTATTGTAAGGGGAATCGATTTCCAGGTCGCGGTTCAAAAGCCGTCTCGGCCCGTCGGGAATGATGTACTGAATGGTCGGATCCGCCTGCAACAGCATGCCCTTTTTCAATCGGTTGTGAAACACGGACGAAATCAGCGGCATTTCATCGTCCAATAGCGCCTCGGCCTCGATGATAGAAGCCAGGATGATGATTTGATTCGGCATAAATCCGGCCCGGCTGGCCCGAACCTCAAAGGAATCGGGCAACTGTACCCTAAACAGATCGACCATAGTTTCGATAACCTGCCGTTCATCGATGCCATAAGGCAGGTTATAGGTCTCCGGAAAAAGGTATCCCTCCAGTTGCGGCGTTTGTAAGCCAAGCTCTGCGATCAAGCCGGTGTCGGACAGCAGATGCATAAATGTCGTTGAATCGAGATCGAGCTTGTTTTGAACGATGGCGGCGATCTTTTTCGCGGGCAGGCCTTCGGGAACGGTCAATTTGATATAGCTTTGCGCGCCCTGCTGCAGCGCTTTCAAGGTACTGTAATTCGATGAAGATGTTTTCAAGCGGAACAGCCCGGCCTTGAACGCATCTGAGCGGCCGAGCAGTCTGGTGGCCAGCACAAAATAATCGGCGCTTTGGATAATTCCCTCCTTTTCCAGGTTTTGGGAAATAGCATAGAGCGAGCTGCCCCATTTTACTTTGAAATCGGTCTCCTGCCGTCCTTTCTCAGGAATTATCGGCCAGAAAAAAAGCCAGCCCGCGCCTATCGCGCTGATCAATATCAAAACGGCCATCAGCATGAAAACAATTTTCAGAAATCGCTTCAGAACAAACTCCACCTGGGTAAATAGATGAAAATATCATACAGCGCGTGGCTCCAGGCGCATACGCCCAGGCCTCGCAATTTATACAACACGCAAAAAAAGACGCCAAACAAGAAC
>METF01000219.1:9697-10392 GCA_001771235.1 Candidatus Zhuqueibacterota bacterium RBG_16_48_16 | reverse complement strand
CAGGCGCATACGCCCAGGCCTCGCAATTTATACAACACGCAAAAAAAGACGCCAAACAAGAACCGGTAGAGAAACGGATATAAATCAATTACCGCCGAATTGGCATAGTGAGCATAAGAAAACAGGAACGATGAAAAGAGCGCGGCGATGATGTATGCGGTGAAAGTAGCAATATTCAGCCTGACCAACATGACCGCCGTCATATAAAATGCGAAAGCTCTAAAAAAAAGCTCTTCGTAAAAACCGGCGCCGATAGCCAGCATAAGCTGCAATTGAAGCTCATCGCCAGCGACGACGCTGAGAAAAATTTGCGTGACATGTCCGATGATATAGCCTAAAAACAGCGCGTAGATCGCGCTTTCGATGAGAGCCAGCGAAAAAAAAGAAACGCGAAAAAAGGGGACTTTGCGTCTGCTCCTGAGAACATAAAAAAGGAAAATACTACAGATTATCAAAAGACCGATAATAAACGGTCCATGAATGCCGGAATAGCCGATGATCGTATCCAGAAACAAGACGGCGTAGCGGGAAGAAGTCGATATGCGACTCTGATCGTAGCTCAGTGCGGAAATTTCGTAAATGAGTAAAAGAGGCAGCAGCGTTATTAAGCTAAAACCTGTTTCCCTGGAGGAAATGAAATAATTGCGAATAAAGGCAATGACGGATGTGCGCTTCTTTCTGCCGATCAGAGTAAC
>METF01000219.1:8946-9680 GCA_001771235.1 Candidatus Zhuqueibacterota bacterium RBG_16_48_16 | reverse complement strand
TGAAAGACTAATTTGGGAATCTGCTTTTCCCAAGCTTAGTTTAAACAGTCGAACAACGCTATAAAGAATGCAAATTTATATTTTCACACCCCCTTAAATCTTTTTTGCCATTTTTTCAGCTCATCCAGGCTCATGGTGTTGATGATATCCGCGGCGGTAGCCCAGCCTCTGCGCGCCGTGCCGACGCCAAACCGCATCATGTCCAGGTGCTCGGCATGATGGGCGTCGGTGTTGATGCTCAGCCGGACGCCTTTGGCAATGGCTTTTTTGATATGGAGATCGGACAGGTCGAGTCGATCCCAATAAGCATTCACTTCCAGGGCCGTTCCCGTGGCGGCTGCGGCATCGATCACTTTTTCGATGTCGATGACAAATCCTTCCCGACGCGAGATCAGCCGTCCGGTCGGGTGGCCGATGACATCGACATAGCGGTTTTCAATCGCCGCAAGGGTTCGGCCTGTGGGGTCCGTCTTAAAAGCCGAATGAATCGAAGCGATGACAAAATCGAGCCTGGCTAGAATCTCATCGCTGAAATCGAGCGAGCCGTCCGGCATAATATCGACCTCGATCCCGCTCAAAATGGTGAAATCGTTAAACTGCCGGTTGAGTTTTTCAATTTCTTCGACCTGCTGCATCAGTCTTGCTTCATCCAGACCGTTGGCGTAAAAGGCGCTCTTTGAATGGTCGCAAAAGGCCATGTAGCCATAACCCAGGCCGCGCACCGTTTTTGCCAT
>METF01000219.1:8728-8870 GCA_001771235.1 Candidatus Zhuqueibacterota bacterium RBG_16_48_16 | reverse complement strand
AACTCCGGCAGGTGGCCGTTCTGCGCCGCCTCGATCTCGCCGCGGTCTTCTCTCATCTCCGGCGGGATCCAGGCCATCTTCAAAGTCCGATAAATATCACTCTCATCGCTGCCGCCCACGGCCTGATCGTTTTTGAAAATAC
>METF01000219.1:7415-8719 GCA_001771235.1 Candidatus Zhuqueibacterota bacterium RBG_16_48_16 | reverse complement strand
TTATTTTGTATCCAAGTTTTTTGGCGATACCGCGCAGCTTGATATTGTGGGCCTGCGAGCCGGTGGAGTATTGCAGCGCCGCGCCAAATTGCTCGCCGGTCACGGCGCGCAGCTCGACCTGGAACCTGTCGTCGAGGATGACGGCGCCTTTGGTTTCTCCCGCGCCCATTACCCGCGTGACCCGGGGCATTTGCGAAAATACCTCCACGACCCCGGCCGGATTTTCGGTTTCGGCGATAATATCGATGTCGTGAACTGTTTCTTTGTACCGGCGTACCGATCCCGCCAGCGCGATCCGTTTCACGGTTTCCCCGCATTCCGTTTTGAGATAAGCCATCACCTCTTCCACGATGGGTATGGCGATGCCGATGGACATGCGGCTCTCGGCTGTCTCTTTGAGCTCCAGGCTTTTGCGGATGTTCTCGACCTTTTTCAGGCCCATGCCCGGAAGCTTGGCAAGGCTGCCGTCATCGATGGCTTGCTTCAAATCGGCGATAGTCTCCACGCCGAGGTTCTTGCACACCAGGGCCGCCGTTTTGGGTCCGAAATTGTGAATGGACAATAATTCGAAAATATCCTTAGGCGCCTCGCCGAGCAATCGCTCCATTTCGCCGATTGTTCCGGATTTGAAAAATTCGTCTATCTTGCCCTGTAGTCCCTTGCCGACGCCGGGTATCTCGGCGAGCCGGTTATCCTGCCAGATTACTTCGATGTCCTCCGGATGCTCGTTGATGACCCGGCTGGCTTTGCGGTAAGCATTGACTTTGAAAGGCAGCTCTCCTTTGAACTCCAGGAGGTCGGCCATTCTATCCAATAAAAGGGATACTTCCCGATTTCTCATGGCTATTCCTTGAAAAAGAGTGGACAAATATAGCGCTGGCGCCAGGAAATGTCAACAAGTATTTGAGCGGGTTCGGACGGAATGGGCAGGCTTGGTGCTGCGATAATAAAGCTTTACGAAGCCGTCAGGGAGGAACTATTGAGCCCACTAAACACGCAAAACAAACGAAAGGAACTAACCAGTTTTATTTTCACTCATCTTGTTTGTTTCGTATGTTGTGTGGGCTGCTTAGGACTACAACGTAACTTTTCATGTCAATTCCTTAAGGAATGACATAAGGTATGTCGGATGCATCGTGGTGTCAGACCGAATACCATCTGCCGTGCCCACAATTCAGCGTGACTGTCATTCTCTTGAGAATCTTTGCAATTGTGTCATCGTACCCGCCGTAACGGCATTTCTTCGGAGGAATTCCCATGTCAGTTTGCGTTATTTTTCAATTTGTGAACTCTTGACAAAGATT
>METF01000219.1:3317-7276 GCA_001771235.1 Candidatus Zhuqueibacterota bacterium RBG_16_48_16 | reverse complement strand
AAACAAGTCAGAATAAGATTCCAAATCCCAAGCATCAAATCTCAAACAAACCCAAAATTCGAATGACCAATGACCAAAACATCGGATTTGTTTGGGCTTTCGAATTTTACTCATTGGAATTTATTTGGAATGTGGAGCTTGGACTTTGGTGCTTTAACTCAACTTCACTTGACTAAATAGTTGCGAGAATCTAAGCACCATGTGACGGGCCACTTTGGAGGTAGGAGACAAGCTGCCGCAGTCCATCGAGATAGCTGTGCAAACCGCGACCGGATATCTGGCCGATGCACACCTCTTTGATGACAGAAACCCGGCGAAAAGGCTCGCGCTTGCTGATATCCGAAATATGGACTTCGATGACGGGATAAGAAACGGCGGCAATGGCATCGCGGATGGCATAGCTGTAGTGAGTGTAGGCGCCAGGATTGATGACAGCCCCGTGAGCCGACTTCCTTTTTTCGTGCAAAAAGTCGATGATTGCGCCTTCGTGATTGGATTGGAAAAATTCGAGGCTGACCGACAATTCCCCAGCCAGGGCGGCAAGCTCGTCATTGATCTGTGTTAACGTCAGCCTGCCATAAACGTCAGGCTCGCGCTCGCCCAGCAAATTCAGATTGGGGCCGTGGATGATGAGAATGTTAAAAATTTTATCCATGCAGACGTATCCAAAAATATTATCATAATATTTAACCTTTAAAATACAATCTAAATTCGATCTCTCACAACCATCTCTGATGCTGTTGGGCCGTTTCCTCTCATTCTAATTGCTTTAAACAGGTTAAATGGCCTATGTTGTCCGACCTTTACTAATAGTGGCCTGTTCTTTTTTATGAATGGTTCAAGAACCAAAAGTAATTCTTTTTCATCAATATTTTTAAGTGCTCTTGCAAGCTCTAAATTACTTACTTCTTTTTGAACTAACATTTATACACCTCACATAATAGATTCTTATCACAGGTAGATTAAAAAAACTTTTTGAATTTTACAATTGAAACTTGTTGAGATATTATAATCATTCCATTTCAACTTCTTATGATGAATTCTATGGATTCCATAATCACCTTTTTCGGCACATCACGAGTGAATATAGCCTCGCCGATTCCTTCCAGCAGCACCCAGAGCTGGCCATCCTTCGTCCGCTTTTTATCTTTCGACATGGCTTGCATGATGTCCGTCGGCGTTACTCCGTCGGGAACCGGGGGAGAATGAAATTTATCCAGCAGCTTCCTTATCTTCAGCAGTTGGTCTTTATTACGAAAAACAAGATTTTCCGAGATACACAGCGCCGCACGCATGCCGTGGACAATCGCTTCGCCGTGCAAAAAGTATCCATAATCGGTAGAGGCCTCCAACGCATGTCCGATGGTGTGGCCAAAATTAAGTACCGCTCGCAGGCCCGATTCTTTCTCGTCGCGGCTGACGACATCGGCTTTGATTTCGCAACAGCGCTTGATTATTTTTTCCAGCGCGGTCAAGTCTTGAAGATCGATGGCCGCATCGAAATGATCTGCAACAAAGTCAAAGAATCTCGCATCACGGATCAATCCGTACTTGACGACTTCGGCGAATCCGGCAAAAAGCTCTCTTTGGGGCAATGTCTTGAGCAGGGAAAGATCGATATAGACCAACAGCGGCTGGTAAAAAGCGCCTACCAAATTTTTCCCCAACCGGTGGTTGACGCCGACTTTACCGCCGACGCTGCTGTCCACTTGCGCCAAAACCGTGGTAGGGATCTGAACAAAAGGGACTCCGCGCATAAAGGTCGCCGCCACAAATCCGGCCAGGTCGCCGACCACACCGCCGCCAAAGGCGACGACCGCGGACTTGCGGGTTGCAGCGCGGCGAATCAGGCTGGTATAAATATCGTTCAAAACATCGAGGGATTTTGACTGTTCTCCCGGCGGAACACTGATAATCGAAGGCGTCCTGCTCAAACCGGAAAATGCCCTCAAAATATCCTCACCGTACAAGGCCCGGACGTGATCGTCGGTGATGATGAAAATCTCTTCGGTGAATTTTTCCTCAGGAAGGCAGCGCGCGATGTCCTGTAAAATGCCGCTGCCAATGTAAATCGGATAGCTTCTTTCGGCCAAGTCAACGGTTATTTTTTGCATGGTCGTTCAATAAATAATGGTAAATTTGTAGTGCCAATTCCTCAGCAGTCACTTCTTCCACGCTTTGGAAAGTGATGTCGGCGCGCGAATAGTAAGGAAGTCGCTTTTGCAGCAGACTGTTCATCTTATCTCTCATTTCTTTGCGGCTCTTCGCGGCCATGAGCGGGCGGTTCGACTTTTGCGAAATCCTTTCGAACAAGACATCCACGGAGGCCATCAGGCATACGGTGATGCCGGAATTGGTGATCGCCTGCCAGTTTTCCGCATCGAGCACGGCGCCGCCGCCCAGAGAGATAACGCAATTCTTTTTCTCACATGCTTCAGCAACGATCTTCTTTTCTATCTCGCGAAAGCCGGCTTCTCCGTATAGCGTGAATATCTCCGAAATGCTCTTCCCCGTCGATTCCTCGATCATCTCATCCGTATCAATCGCCTCCCACTCGAGCAGCCCGGCCAATTCGGCACCGACCCTGCTTTTGCCCGTCGCCATAAAGCCCAACAGGAAAATATTTCTACCATCCAAGTGGGGCATTGGGCAGTCTCGCAAAAGTGCTTTTCATTTCCGCCAGGGAATCGCCGCCAAGCTTGTCGCACAGCGCATTGGCGAGAACGATGGCCAGCATCGCTTCCCCCACAACAACAGCCGCAGGTACGGCGCAGACATCAGAGCGCTCGCGGAAGGCCTGTTGCGGCGACTTTGAGCCGGTGTCCACGGATTGCAACGGTGAGGTCAGCGTCGGCAACGGCTTCATGGCAACTCTGACGATGATGGCCTCGCCGTTGGACATGCCTCCTTCAATACCGCCGGCATTGTTGGCGTCCCGGTAATAGCCGTATTTCTCATCGTAAAAAAGCTCGTCATGCACCTGGCTTCCGGGTATCTCGACCACTTTGCGTCCCAGTCCTATTTCGACCGATTTCATGGCGTTAATGCTCATCATGGCCCAGGCGATCTGCCCGTCCAGCTTTCGGTCCCAGTGCACATGGCTGCCCAAACCGACAGGCGCACCGACGGCGACGATCTCGAACAATCCGCCCAAAGTGTCGCCCAACTCTTTGACCTGGTCGACAAGGGTTATCATTTCCGAATTGGCATTTTCGTCCGCGCATGCCATTGGCGAGCCTTCGACTTTATCCATCAGGCTTTCCCATTCCGAAAGAGCCGTCGCATTGTTTTTGTTTTTCCAGCTGAGAAAATTCAGGGCGCTGATGGGCGAGCTGATGCTACCGATTTGTACCACGTGGCCGTATATTTTTAGGCCAAACTGTGCCAGCATTTTTTTGGCTATGGCGCCGACGCAAACCCGCATCGCCGTCTCGCGCGCCGACGACCGTTCCAGGATGTTTCTCAGGTCATCGGTACGGTACTTGACCATACCGGCGAAATCGGCATGGCCGGGCCGGGGCATTTGCAGAGGCTGAGCCGGATTCTCCACCGGCGTGACGGACATCTTATCGACCCAGTTGGGCCAGTCCTTATTGTAAATGAGCAGGGTGATCGGGCTGCCGAGCGTTTGGCCGTATCGCACGCCCGACAAAATCTGCGCCCGGTCCTTTTCGATTTTCATGCGATCGCCGCGCCCATAACCGCGCTGCCGTCGCTGCAGGTCGCGCTCGATGTCCTCTTCGCACAGCGGTAATCCCGCCGGAATGCCCTCGACAATCGCGTTCAGCGCTTGTCCGTGCGATTCACCTGCCGTTAAAAAGCGAATACGATTCATATAATAAACCGCCATCCTAAACTGCCAAGCCAGAACCAATATGGAACACGGATTTAACGGATGAAACGGATCAGACGGATTTACTAGCAAAATTGGAGGGCTTTAGATGACGCCTACGCCACAA
>METF01000219.1:381-2911 GCA_001771235.1 Candidatus Zhuqueibacterota bacterium RBG_16_48_16 | reverse complement strand
AATCCGCGACTGGAGATTCTGAGATACGCGGATACAATCCCGCCGAAGTGGCATTGATGATGACCTGCGATGCGGAAATGGCTTTATTGACATGCTGCGTCGAATAGGGAATGGCAACAGCATCGGGGACATGAAAAACCTCCACAGCCGCCTGCGCCAACTGTTGTGCGCGGTCAGGCGTTCGATTGGCGATAACGAGCTGCCTGATGCCCAATTGTCCCAGTGAATAGGCAACGGACCTGGCCGAGCCGCCTGAGCCGAGCAAAAGCACCTGGGCATTTTCGAACATCTTTTTCCGGTCGGCCAGGGATTCGAGAAATCCCGCCGGATCGGTGATAAAAGCGGATATGACACCGTTTTCATTTTTGAGCGTATTGGCGACACCGAGTAGCCCGACCTCAGCAGATTTTTCGTCGGCATATTGAACGATCTTTTCTTTATGCGGAACCGTGACATTGAGGCCGCTAATGCCCAGCGACTTCATTCCAGAGATCACCCCCGAAATGTCCTCCGGCGCGACCTCGAAAGCCAGGTACCCGGCATTGATATGAAATTCGGCGAGCATGCGGTTCTGCAACAACGGCGACAGGCTGTGTTTTACCGGATTGCCAATCACTCCGTAAAGTTTGGTACGCGAGTCAATCATTTTTCAATGAGTCAATTTTCTCAAAAAAGCCCGGAAAAGAGGTATTGACGCACTCGTAATTTTTAATGATCGTCTCCCCTTCAGCTAAAAGCCCGGCGACGGCAAACGACATGGCAATCCTGTGATCGCCGTAGCTTTCTATTTCGGCACCCTTCAGCCCGGTCGGCCCGCTAATGACGAGACCATCTTTGGTTTCACGTACTTCGCCGCCCATCTTTCTCAAGTTAATGGACATCGCCGCAATCCGGTCGCTTTCCTTGACGCGCAGCTCCTGGGCGTCGCGAATCGTGGTCACGCCGCCGGCCTGTGTTGCCGCAATGGCAATAATGGGGATTTCATCGATAATCTTGGGAATAATAGTGCCCGCCAAATTCACCGAACCCAGCTCGCTAAACCGGGCCGTCAGGGTGGCCCGCGGCTCGCCGCTGATCTCGGATTGGTCGGACATGTCGATTTTCGCGCCCATGGATGCAAGAACATCCAGTACGCCCGTGCGCGTCGGATTGATGCCAACGTTTTTAATGCGCACGGTCGAATCCCTGAGCAGGCAGGCGGCAATCAGGAAAAATGCCGCAGCCGAAATGTCGCAAGGCACATCGATATGGCAAGCTGTTAGATGCGCCGGGCCTTTGACTCCGGCTCCGTTTCGGGAGTATTGCGCCTCTGCGCCAAATTCCTTCAGCATCCTCTCCGTATGATCCCTGGATTGCGATGGCTCGGTAACACAAGTCAGTCCCCTGGCATAAAGGCCGGCCATGATGATACAGGATTTTATCTGGGCGCTGGCAATCGGTGAAGCATAGTTTATAGCTCGCAATACGCCTCCGCTTATTCGCAAAGGCGCCTTGTTATCCTCACTTACGATTTGTGCACCCATGGCTTCCAACGGCTCGATAATTCTCCGCATGGGCCGGGTTCTGATGGATTCGTCTCCATCGATGACGCTTTCGAATGGCTGTGCCGCCAGGATACCGGTCATCAATCGAATCGTCGTTCCGGAATTGCCGACGTACAAAACGTCATCAGGCTTTTTCAGACCGTACATGCCTTTGCCTGATACATAGACTGTTTCCGCCTCGTCCCGAAAAGCAATTCCCATTTTTTCCATGCACATTCGGGTATGACGGACGTCTTCCGCCGCGGATAGACCGGTCAACGTACTTTCTCCCTCGGCAATGGCTGATAAAAGCAGTGCCCTGTGTGATATGGATTTGTCGCCAGGCACAACCACGTGCCCCTGAAGCGAGCTGACAGGTTTTATGACTATGTCGGCCACGTCATTCCCTTTTTCTGCATTCAAAACCTTTTTCTTTCAATAAATGGAGCGCGAGCTTCCGATCCTCTTCGGAAGAAAATGCCAGACGCATCGTACCGCCTTCGTCCTCCCGGATTTTGAGCACCTCGATGTCTTTGATATTTATATTTCGCTCGAACAGAGAGGCTGAAATAGCGGCAACCATGCCAGGTTTGTCTTCCACGGAAACGGAAATGTCATAATGAGGCCGGAGAAAACCTTTGGTATCTTTTGGAATGGACAGCCGGTCCCTGGCGGCTTTTTCGAAATACTTTTCCAGGCTGTTCGATTCCAGGACTTTACGAATCCTGGTCAATTCTTCGACATAAGCATCGATGTAGGATAGTATCATATCGGTATTGGTCTCTATGATATCCTTCCAAATCCCGTAAGGGCTGGAGGCCACGCGAGTCATGTCGCGGAAGCCTCCGGCGGCCATTTTTAAGAAATGAGAGCTTTCTATTTGTTTGCTTGCGGCCAGATTCATCAAGGCCACGGAAGCCAACTGGGGCAAATGGCTGACAGCGGCGGCGATCTCATCATGCAGCGCCGGCAGCAGGAGTAACACCTTGGCGCCAATGCTCTCCAGC
>METF01000219.1:0-256 GCA_001771235.1 Candidatus Zhuqueibacterota bacterium RBG_16_48_16 | reverse complement strand
ATGGCCGCCGATGAAATCGCAGCCGGCCGGTAAATGGATATTGGCCGTTTCGATAATTTTTCGTTTTGTACTGCCGACATCGGTGATCAGCGTCTTGGGCTTGACGGATTTGCCCAGTTGCTGCAGGAGTTGGATGATGGTCTTGATGGGAGTACATAGAAAAATCAGGTCTGCCAGCGCAACAGCTTTTTCCAGCTCGCTTTTTTGCCAGGAAGCGTCGATGATCTTTCGATTCAAGGCGATTTCAAGCACCTCC
>METF01000218.1:6272-8887 GCA_001771235.1 Candidatus Zhuqueibacterota bacterium RBG_16_48_16 | reverse complement strand
AGTACATGCTAGAGGTTATTCTGGATCGTGCCGGACAAAAAGGCACTGGGAAATGGACCAGCCAGGCGGCGCTGGATCTCGGCGTCCCGGCGCAGACCGTTGCCGAGGCTGTTTTTGCCCGCGCCATGAGTGCGATCAAAGATGAGCGTGTCGAGGCGTCTAAAGAGCTGAAAGGGCCAGGAGCCACATTTAAAGGCGATAAAAAGGCGTTTGTCGAAAAGATTCGCAAGGCGCTTTACGCATCAAAAATTTGCTCTTATGCCCAGGGCTTCCAGCTCATGCGGGCAGCGGCAGAGGAGTACGGCTGGGAATTGAGCTATGGTGAAATCGCCCTGATGTGGCGCAACGGCTGCATCATTCGCGCCCAGTTCCTCGGCAAAATAAAGGAGGCGTTCGATAACAATCCCGGCCTCGCCAACCTGCTGTTGGACCCTTATTTCAAAAAGATCATCCAGGAAAACCAGGCGGCCTGGCGCGAGGTCGTAGCCCAGGCAACGCTTTTAGGCATTCCTGTTCCGGCATACAGCAGCGCTCTGACCTATTTCGACGGCTACCGCAGCGAGGTTCTTCCGGCCAATCTGCTCCAGGCCCAGCGGGATTATTTCGGCGCACACACTTATGAGCGCGTGGACAAGCCGCGCGGCCAATGGTTCCATACTAACTGGACCGGTCGTGGCGGCACGACCTCGTCGTCAACGTATGATGCTTGAGAAATTTTCGTTACATAACAAGACGGCCCTGGTAACTGGCGCCAGCCGCGGCCTGGGAAAAGCCATTGCCCTGGGTTTTGCCGATGCCGGAGCGGATGTGGTTGTCTGCGCCCGGCAGCGCGAAGCGCTGGAGGATGTCGCACGGGAAATCAGCCAGCGCGGGCGCAAAGCCTGGGTTTTTGTCGTGGATTTTTCCCGTATTGACGAAACGGCGAATTTTTTCGACGCCGTACTGAAAGCAACGGCAGGCGTGGATATCCTGGTCAATGCCGCCGGCACGACATTTCGGCAGCAGGCAGTGAGCTTCCCGCCGGAAGAGTGGCAGCGCGTGATTCATCTGAACCTGACTGTGCCGTTCCTGTTGAGCCAGCATTTTGCCCAAGCGTGTATTGAGACCAACCATCCCGGCAAGATCATCAACATCACCTCGCTGTTGAGTGAAGCAGCGAGGCCGACCATTCCGGCTTACGCGGCCAGCAAGGGCGGATTGAGCGCCCTGACCAAAGCGCTGGCCGTGGAATGGGCGCCGTTCAAA
This sequence comes from Candidatus Zhuqueibacterota bacterium RBG_16_48_16, assembly GCA_001771235.1. Classification (GTDB taxonomy): domain Bacteria; phylum Zhuqueibacterota; class Zhuqueibacteria; order Residuimicrobiales; family Sediminimicrobiaceae; genus Sediminimicrobium. The sequence continues at coordinate 7,642 of METF01000218.1, read as the reverse complement.
ATACATGTGAATGCCATCGGTCCCGGCTACTTTGAGACGGAGCTGACCCAGTCGCTGGTGAAGGATGACCGGTTCACGCAATGGGTTCGGCAGCGCACGCCGATGAATCGCTGGGGCGCGCCGGACGACCTGGTTGGAGCGGCGGTTTTCCTGGCGTCCGCCGCAGCGGATTTTATCACCGGCCAGACGATATTTGTCGACGGCGGCTGGTTGGCCAGCTTGTAATTAGAGTCTGGATGAAAACTAGTGAAATAAAAAAGGACAGTCATTGCGAGCGCCACATGACAGCGGGCCATTTCTTCGGGCAGAAACAAAGGTCAAAATAATTTACGAATTTGATATAGTGCTTGTAGAAACCGCAAAAGCCATAATTTCTGTCCCAGAGGGACTAAATGTTTGTAGAAATCGCCAAAGCCACAATTTCAGTCCCGCTAGGGACTATATGTTGTGGCAATCCGTTTTTTTAACATCCCGTCCCTGATGGGACGGAGATTTTTGAGTTGTTGGTTGCTACAAACATCATGTCCCTAGCGGGACCAGTAGCGCACCAATGGACTGATCACAAAAAGGTTTTGGCCTAAACGAATCAGCCGTCTGACAATTATTGGTAACCCACAAGGTAACCTTTTCCGTGAAGGTTATCTTGTGACAGCAAGGATTTAATAATAGCTATGACTATAGGCAAAGGACATACCGATCGTATTTTAAATATATCGGACGTACACGATATTTGCGCCGAAGCTTTTGCCAGAGAAAATCTCGACGGCAAAAAGGTGTTGGCGATCATCCCGGATCATACGCGCACGGCGCCCATGGAGGTGATGTTCCGCGCCGTGTACGAGTTATTGGCCAATCGGGTAAAAGCGCTCGATTTTATCGTCGCCCTGGGCACTCATCCACCCATGAGCGACGAAGCCATTAACCGGCGGGTTGGCATAAGCCAGGATGAAAGAACGACAAAATATCCACGGGCGCGTTTTTTCAACCACCACTGGAAAGATGCCCAACAGCTTGTCTTGGTCGGCGAAATTTCAGCGGAGGATGTCGCCGACATTTCCAACGGCCTGTTGAAGGAAAAGGTCAAGATCACCATCAATAAAATGGTTTTCGATTACGATGTATTGATGATCATCGGCCCGGTTTTTCCGCACGAGGTGGTTGGATTTTCCGGCGGCAACAAGTACCTGTTCCCGGGAATTGCCGGTCAGGAAATTATCGACATGTTCCACTGGCTGGGCGCGCTCATCACCAATCCCGCGATCATCGGCACCAAATACACGCCGGTTCGAAAAGTGGTGGACAGGGCGGCGGCCATGTTGCCCATGCAGCGGTTGTGCCTGAGCCTGGTCGTCAAAGGAAGCGAGCTGGCC
>METF01000218.1:0-6096 GCA_001771235.1 Candidatus Zhuqueibacterota bacterium RBG_16_48_16 | reverse complement strand
CTGATCATTTATGCGCCTCACATCACCGAGATATCCGTTACTCATGGCCGGGTCATCGAGCGTATCGGTTATCATGTTCGTGATTATTTTGTCAAACAAATGGATAAATTTTCGGATATCCCGGGCGGCATCATGGCCCACTCGACGCATGTCAGGGGCATCGGAACTTTTGAGGACGGCATTGAAAAAGGACGGATAAGCGTCGTGCTTGCCACGGGCATCCCCGAACCGCTCTGCAAAAAGATCGATCTCGGCTATCGCGATCCACAATCGATACGCATTCGGGATTGGCAGAATAGAGAGGAAGAAGGTTATCTCTACGTGGCCAAAGCAGGGGAAATGCTTTACCGGTTGAAAAACGATCCTTTCTCCAAATAGAGAGAGACACATCAGGATTTTATCACGGCATTCTTTTCGGAGGAAGTTAAATGGCAAATAATAAGAACGTCGTTGTTGCCCAATCCGGTGGACCGTCGCCGGTGATCAACAACACGTTGCGGGGCATCATCGATACCTGCAAGATGTTCCCGGATAAATTTGACAAGATTTACGCGGGGTGGCATGGTATCGAAGGCGTATTGAAAGAGGAGATATTGGACCTGTCCGCCCAAAAGGAGGAAGAGATAAGCCTGCTAAGGACGACCCCTGCGTCTGGTTCCATCGGTACGTGTCGATACAAAATCAAAGCCGATCAACAGGAAGATTTCGAGCGAATTATTGACGTTTTTAAGATGCATAACGTCGGCTATTTTTTCTATATCGGTGGAAACGATTCCATGGATACGGCCAACAAGGTGGCGGCGCTGGCCGGAGAAAGAGGATTGGATCTGGTCGCCGTCGGCGGGGCGAAAACCATCGACAACGACGTCGGCGATTCGGAATTCAAGCTGGTGGATCATACGCCGGGTTACGGCAGCGTGGCGCGTTACTGGGCGCTCAATGTACAGAATGCCAATGAGGAAAACATGGGCTCCAGCCCGGCCGATCCGGTGTTGGTAATTCAGGTTATGGGGCGAAAGATCGGCTTTATTCCGGCAGCGTCGCGGCTGGCCGATCCGCAGAGAGAGATGCCGTTGCAAATCTATATGCCGGAATCGGGATTGACCCTGGCGCAGCTTACCGATAACGTCAATGACGAGTTAAGGAGATCGGGTCGCTGTATTGTCATCGTCAGCGAGGGTTTTGATGTCGGCGATATTGGTGCAGCAAAAGACGCTTTTGGCCACACGGAATTCAGCGCCAGCATGTCCACAGCCCAGCAAATGATCGTGAATCATTTAAACAGGGTGGGCTTGAAGGCGAGAGGCGCGGCCAGGGGCCAGGTTGTCGGCACCGATCAAAGGGCTACCATGATTTATGCCTCCAACGTCGACCTGGACGAGGCCTATAAAGTCGGCCAAAATGTTGTGGTCATCGCCGTTGAACACGGCTCCGGCTACATGTCGACAATTCTCAGGCGGCCCGGATTCATATACAGTGTCGATTACGCTCAAGTCGCTCTGTCCGAAGTCGCCAATTCCGAACGGAAATTCCCCGCAGAGTGGATTGACGCGAACAAGATCGACGTCACCGACGATTTTGTGAAATATGCGCGTCCGCTCATTGGCGATGATTGGGTGAGCGTCCCCATCATCAACGGTATCCAACGATTCGCAAGATTTGAAAAGATTTTTGCCAACACCAAGCTTCCCCGGTACGTTCCCCAGGCGTATCGCGAAAAAGGTGATGACTAGTGAACCGATTCCTAAACAATATTACAGATAGTAGCTGTCATTGCGAGGCGTTTTTTGCCGAAGCAATCTCCAGCGGATAGGCAAGAGATTGCTTCGCTGAGAAGCGCTCGCAATGACAACAAGAGTCTATTTTGGAGTAGACGATAATTTGGAAACGCTCCACTAGTCCGCAGATTGTATGAAATATAGCGAGGTAAACGATGTCTGATCCGCAAGCCGTATTACGAAATCTACAGCCAAAACACAAATTTTTGATCGCCATTGATTCGGATGGCTGTGCTTTTGATACCATGGAGATCAAGCACAAAGAGTGTTTTATTCCGAACATAATCAAACATTGGCGCTTGCAGCCGGTTTCGAAATATGCCAGGGCGGCAGCCGAATTTGTCAATCTTTATTCGAAATGGCGCGGCGTGAACCGTTTTCCTGCTTTGACCATGACATTTGATTTGCTCAAAGAATGGCCTGACGTGCAAAAGCGCAAGGTTGAGATTCCGCAAGCTCGATCGCTTCGGGATTGGATAGCTGGCGAAACAAGACTGGGTAATCCGGCCCTTAAATCCGCAGCCGAAAAGACTAACGATCCTGTGCTTAAACAAGCCCTGGCATGGAGCGAGGAGGTAAACAAAACTATTGAGGAGATGGTTTTTGGCGTGCCGCCGTTTCCTCATGTGCGCGAAAGCCTGGGAAAAATCAGTGATTGGGCTGACGTTATTGTCTGCTCGGCGACGCCTAATGAAGCACTGGAGCGCGAATGGGAAGAGCACGACATCGCCCAATATGCGCGAGTCATTGCCGGGCAGGAGCGGGGCAGCAAAAAAGAGCATATTCACCTGGCTTCGCAGGGAAAGTATGAAAGCAGCAAGGTTCTGATGATTGGCGATGCGCCCGGTGACCTGAAGGCGGCCAGGGCGAATGACGCGAAATTTTTTCCGGTAAGACCCGGCCACGAAGACGAATCCTGGGAATTCTTTTTCGCGGAGGCCGCGGACAAGTTTGAACGCGGCCATTATACGGCAGAATACGAAGCAAAGCTTATCGAAGAATTCGAAAAGCTGTTGCCGGAAGTGCCGCCGTGGAAGAAATGAGGGTGGAATATGGCAGATTTTTTTGTGCTTTTATTCGGCAATCCAATCTTCCCAAATCCTCTTTCTGATCCACCGGTGGCGCTTCTTGTCCCAATCGTACAGCGCCTCGTAACCCCAGGCATCGTCGGGTGCGATGAAAAACTGAAACCTGACTTTATACATTCTCAGCGTATCCTTGACGGCGGCGGTCAAAATAGGCGTTCCCCAACCGAATACATTGACATAGGCATCGATGGTGTCCGAAGGCATGTTGAGTATCAAGCCGCGATCGCGCTCATACTCCATAAGCTGATGGTCGAATTGCTCGACAATGACCAGTTGGCCTGATGGCATGGCTCGAAGCTCTTGCTCGATAATGTGTTTGTGCAATCGCTGGAGAATCTTGAGGCTGTTGGCCGGCGCCGCAAGCGGATTTTGGTCAAAGCCGTCGGCTTTACCGTCGCCGTCGGAATCATTGTTTAAAGGGTCCGTCCAAATCACGTTCTCCGACAGGTCGGTCAAGCCATCAAGGTCGGAATCTCTCGCCAGCTCGCCAAACACGATCCTGTTTTTCAGCTTTTTTGTATCGACTGTTTCACGCGCATAGTTTCGACTGTAACTGTAATAGAAGTGGTTAATGTCCGTTAATTCAATCTCGAGCGCATTGTGTTCGATTGTCCAGCGGTATTTTCCTGAGGTGATAGTCGGGATGCCGGTATAGGCCGGTTTGTGCCACAGGCCGTCTTTTATTTCGTAGCTTATCCAGAACTCGTAGAAACTGAAATGATTCGAAGAAAAGATCGCCCACCTGGTGCTGTCCTGGTCGTGTGATAATGAAAACAGCTCCAAATCGTCGCCAAAGCTTTTCAGGTCGTAGACGTTATACACATGCCGCTCGTTTATGGGAGCGGCAAAACACCGCGGTAAAAAGAAAACAAAGATTATGTACACAAAGACGGATGAAAAACCGCGAGAGGATTTTTGATACGCACAGTCGTTTGTCTTTCGGATTCGATGTCCAAAGTGCAGGGGTGTCTTTCCGTCTCCTGACTCGTCCCCCAGCCTTTTGTGTTTGTCAAGTGGCTCAAATAAATCGATTTGTTGTTTCAAGGTATAATCCCACCCAATGATGATCTGCTTGGTGCTTGAGCGAAAACTCCGTATCAGCGGTGTCATTGCGAGGAGTGAGGAACGAACGACGAAGCAATCTCCTTACTTTTCAGTAGATTGCTTGGGCAAAACTTGTCCTGAGCTTGTCGAAGGAAACGCCTCGCAATGACAGCAAGTTTTCAAGTTGAAAAGCTTTCGTTCAGACTCTACTTAAAATAGATGCAAGAATTATATGCAAAGGAATTGTGATGATCAAGAGAAATTATGGGTAACGACTGCCGAAGGTGTTGCGGCATGAATGAATAAACTGTTTTTTTAAAAAAATGTTCATTCATAAAATGACGATCTTATATACGAGCATAAAAACGAACGGACAATAATTTCGTCAGGCCGTTAAAATTGAACAAAAAAATCGGAATTAAGTTACGGATTTCGGCATTAAACAAAGAGATTGAAACAAACACCAAAGAAAGGATCTGATATGATACGCAAGATTTATATTCTCCAGTCACTGGCCCTTTTGATGATCGTCAGCTTGTTTTCCGGCAATCTTTATCCTGCCGGTAAAAACTGGTCATCGTTCAATGCGGGATTAGATCGGGCGAAAAAGGAAAATAAATATATACTCATCGATTTTTATACGGATTGGTGCCATTGGTGTAAGGTGATGGATGAGAAAACTTTTAAGGACAAGACCGTTGAAAAGAAGCTGATGGATCGTTTTGTCACCATCCGGCTGAACGCGGAGGATGCAAAATCCAAAGTATCCTATCAAAACAAGACCTTGAACAACGTCGAGCTGACTCGTTATTTCGGTATAAACGGTTTTCCCTCACTGGCTTTTTTGGATCCAAAAGGAAATCCGGTTACAGTGATCCCCGGTTACATACCTGCCGATACATTTTTGCACATATTGAATTATATCGATGAAAAATGCCATGAGAGGAAAATTTCTTTTGAAGATTATGTAAAAAATGGCGGCTGTAAGGAGAAGGACAAGCAAAGCTGATTCAAGAGCTGATAAAGGAATTTCATTCGCAATGGCGGGCTATTTTATGCGAAAATTTCTAAATATTTTTGTTGAATTTGATCAAATTAATCCTTTTATTGTACGGTGATTTTACAGATTCCGATCACGCGCAATCTGATATAAAGGATTACACAAAATATCATTTTGGCGGAGGTGGTTGCTGATGACGTTGGGATAGGCCATGAACAAGTCTTTTATTTCAAGATTGCATTACTCACTGCAGTCTCCGGCACCAAAACCTCCCTATTTCTCAAATTAATATCACCACCTTTTTTACTTGTAGTAATTGTTGTTAATGCTGTAGCTCTTTTAAATGCATTTTTGCCTGATGTGACTTTGCAATCAGCAATTAACGAGATGATATGGGCCATACCAGACACATATTCACGTGGTTCAGGCATCTGCATGTGATGTTTTTTTATTTTTTTTTCTACATTCCTCAAAGTTCTTTGCGCGAAATAAAAGGTTTGACGGTAGTATAGATCAAATTAACCCCGACCGAGGGAAGAGTCCTTCGGTATCTGCCAGTCTTGCTGCAAAGAGCTACACCACTGATTCATGAATCTTAAAAGGATGGGATAATTAACTAATGACGACTCCATTGAATGGGATGCATCATTTAACGGGAAGGGGTTGTTAATGGACCTAACGGAAATTAGCGTACGGCTGAGAGATGAGAAGAAGCTGCGGGCATTTGTCAACATCACTTTCGATAATGTTTTCGCTATAAAAGGGCTGAAAATTATCAGAGCGAAGCAAGGCTTCATTCTATGTATGCCGTCCAGAAAGGCAGAAGACGGTACTCAACGAGACATTGCCCATCCAATAACCAAAGAGTTCCGCAAAAAGCTCGAGAGTGAGATACTTGGGGAGTTTATGAGAGTATTGGACCGCGCTGCAAAAGGAGAAATAGATCTTTCTGAAGTAGAGGAAGAAGAATTTATAGATTGATGATTCTTCGCGGTGATGCTCGATGACCTCAGGTTCGCTCCGGCAAAAATGAGCTTTCTATAAATGCCTTTCGATATCGTCACTCAAAACGTACGGTACTCACATTCATTCCTTTAAGGCTCTACTGATCATAGTAAAGCCTTTTTTTATCCCCATTTTAAGATAGAAATTTGGTAACCGTTTTGCTGAATGAATGAAAAGCAGA
>METF01000217.1:9599-10876 GCA_001771235.1 Candidatus Zhuqueibacterota bacterium RBG_16_48_16 | reverse complement strand
TTGAGTTTTATGGTCAAGGTTGCTTTCATAAACAAACAGGTCTTTTTGTGGTTAGAGATGTCTCCTCGTGACTTGATCACAGGGTTCATGAGACAAAGTAAAAAATCAGATCAGGGATAACATAAAAGCCAGGACAGAAGAATGAAAGACAGAAAAATGATGTTTGGCATGATAACATTAATGTGGTGGAACAGGTGGCAAACATTTTTCTGTCCTCAATCTTTCTGTCTTAAAAAAATTGAGGGCTGCAAAACTTTCAACTTACTTTTGAGTAGATTGCTTCGGCAAAAAACGCCTCGCAATGACAGCAAGTTTTTAAATTGAATAGTTTTTGTTCAGACTCTAAGACTACAACGAAACTTTTATCTATAATTGCAGGCAACACCATTTTTTTGCTCTTTCAAGGCACAATTATCCTGCCAATAATTATCCTGCCAATAATTATTCTGCCATAAAATTTTAAGCATAAAATCTTTCAGGATGGGCAAACTTTCGCTGTAGTACTAATTATGTTTTTCCCTGAGCTCTGCCGCCAGCTCTTTGATTTCCGTCAGGTCTCGTACCATTTCGCTCCAGCCGTACCACAGGGCATAATCGGGATTGGCGTGAAAGGTGCCCTGAAAAGTTCGCATCCTGTGTTCCAGGAACATGACGAATAATTTATTTTCAATTGTCGTTGGCGCATCGTGAAACGTGAGCAGGTCAGGGAAGGCGTAGGCGTAACTTTCCGGTTTGGGCAAAACGCCGTCTTGATACAGGCCGGCAACCATGCGTACAGCTTCGGCCATGAGACGGTCGGCTTCCCGGATGATGTCATCACCCTTCTCAAGCTCGGCCCGGGCAAAATTCAGCGAGTGGCATTGGTTGCAGGTTCTTTCCATTTTATCGCGCTCTTTTTGCCATGCTTCCTGGGTCAGCCGCGCGAGATCGGCAGCCTTGACCACATCCAGACGCCCGGTGGGATTGCCTTGGGGATCCAGCACACCAAGCGCTTGAAGTATGGTGGCCCGGTCTTTGGCCCATTGTTCATCATCCGGCATGGGCAGCCGAACCGCTAAAAAGCCCCAGGCCGTTCTCACTTCATGGTTGCCTTCCTGCATATGGCAGGTTTGGCAGGTCGGCGCAGCAATCCCTTCCGGCAGGGTGCCGTTCTGTTTCAGCAGATAACGCACGCCGTGTTTCGACCCGGAGTACATCTCCCATTGCGGATGATCGAAGCCCGTATGGCAGGTCTGGCATGCCTGTGGTTGTTGAGCTTCCTTTTTGGAAAAAGTATG
>METF01000217.1:6567-9507 GCA_001771235.1 Candidatus Zhuqueibacterota bacterium RBG_16_48_16 | reverse complement strand
TGTGGCAGCCGCCGCAGCCCTTCATTCCTTCCATTAACGCCATGGGTTGCCAGTGGGCTGTGGGCATGGCGTGCATGGCCGCCCAGGCAGCCGCGTGTTTGCCTTTTGAAAACTGTTCCACCTGGGTCTCGTGGCACATTTTGCAGGTCTCCGGCGTGGGTATGTTGACTTTGTCAACATCGTAGGCTGAGGTATGTTCCTCGCCATGACAGGTAGAGCATAAAACGTCGTTTTGACTGTGTTTGCTCAATTGCCAGTCCGAAACGATATTGGGCGTCACCTTGCTGTGGCAGTCGGTGCAGGTGTCGGCAAAAACGGTCGAAAAGCCGGCCAGAAGCATGCTTAAGATGCTTGAATAAATGCGCAAATTTTTCATGATTCCCATCCTCCTTATATGAACTGTGAAACAAATTGATTCATAGCTCAAGCGGCGTAACTTTTCAGCCCACGAAACACACGGAACAAACAAGTTGATTCCTTTCGCTTACTTTGTGTGTTTCGTGGGCTGAATACCAAACGGCACATCGGTAACTCTGAACTGGTTCGATCTGAGCTTTACAGCCATTTCGAAAAGGGTATTCTTTTCAAAAAGCCGGGAAATCCTGTCGCGCAGAGGTTCCCATTCGCTGTGGAGCGGGCAGGGATGTTCCGGGCTGCATGTGTCCAATCCTATGACGCACCTGGTGAACAGCCCCTCGCCATCGATGGCTTCGATCACTTTACGAAGAGATATTGTTTTGGCCGGCATGGCCAGCTTCACCCCACCCTTTGGCCCCTTGAAGGAGGTCAAAATATCCTCCTGGGTGAGTATCTGCAAAATCTTTGTCAGAAAGTGAAAAGAAATGTTCAGTTTTTCCGAAATCTCTTTTATCGGGATAAATTCCCGGTCATCGTTTGCTGCGAGATACAAGGCGGCCCGCAGACCGTAATCGCAGGTTTTCGACAGAACCATGTTCACCTCTCAATTAAGAGTCTTTTGTCTGAATATAAATGAATCGGATTAGAGAGTCAATGGTTTTTTGAAGGGCTATTTTCGCCGGTACTTTTTGCTTTTTACATATTGGCGGATTTTGACCAGGATGATCCCATAGCGTGAGGTGAGGAATTTGAACATCGGAAAGCGCGTCGATCTTTTTTTCCCAATGGACATGATCAACGATTCAAGCCGTTCCCCGATGCGTTCCGAGCGGCTGATGGGAGGTAAGGGTTTGTCATACTTTGGCGCTGTTTTGCCTTTTTTAAGCAATCGCTCAACGCGGATTGGGGCCGTCAGGCCTTTCTTTTTCGTGTGCAGTTTGTGGGTCTGGTAATGGCGGTTTTGACTGACGTCCTGCACCACCAGCGATCCGGATTCGGTGGCGCCGTTCAAAACGTCCATGCCGACGTGGGTTCTCACCAGCATTTTGGACTGGGAGTCGAACACGTAATCCCCGAACTCGTCGCGGGTCCAGGCGTCGCTCACGGATATGTCCGAAAACTCGGCGGAGCCATCGATGCAGGTCTGGCAACGGAAAGGACTGTAGAGATAGGTCAGATAATTTATGGCGCCATCCTTAAAGTTGGAATAGTGCAGTCTTTTGATCTGGCCGTTTTTCAGGATCGCCCGAATAGCCCCCGGCCATTTGCCGCCGCGGAAATCGAATTTTTTCACCTGGCTTTTATCGATGTTGCGCGCCTGCATCATTTCCAAAGCGACATGGGTTTCCAGGGCCGATGCGCAAAACAGGCCGATGACGCAATGAATCTTATTTGTCAAAGCCGGCACGTGTCGCTGCATGAGCCGAAAGCCGTGAATGTGGCAGGGGAGGGCGGCCATGGCGTATCGGCCCGGCAGCTTCCTGATCTCCTTGAACATGGCGTTGAGCGGGATGATGATATATTTTGACTGCTGGCTTTCCAGCAGCTCTTCGTAGGTCCGCGCTATAAAAGCCTCGCCGTACCAGGGTCTGTCAGGATTCATCCGCGTTACAATGCAGCCGTCGACGATGTTTCTGCGTAAAAGATCCCATAACAGCGCCGTGATCACCCCGCCGCCGGCTCCGCCTTTTCTCATCCTGGCATCCGCGGCATAACCCACAAAAGTTCTCTGAATGTGGCCGTCAAACGACTCGGCGATATTCTGGTGTTTGAAGGTAATTTCCGTCAATGATTTGAAATTGACTTCGCCGCCGGGGCAGGTTTTGGCACAGAGTCCGCATTCGGTGCATAAATCCGCATCGATCTCGGGATAGGCGTCTTTGCCAATCGACAGCGCCCCGGTCGGGCAAACGCCGATGCAGGTGCCGCTGCGGGTGCACAGGGCTTTATCCCTGAATGCGATGCTTAGTTTGTCGGTATTGATTTTATTCATTCGCCGTCGTTATTTTTATCATCCCTGACTTGAGGTTCAAATTGTCTCTGTAACAGTGCCGATCCGATCGTCGCCGGATCGCGATCAAAATGGAAAAATGTATACCTGCGGGGCCATGTCGCTGCGTACCAATTCTTCCGTCCCCGCCGAGAAATATCCTGCGATTCGGCCAAGTAAAAAGACCGTCCTCAATAATGGAACTCACATATCTGTTCAGCCCACGAAACACGCGAAACAAACAAAAAGTCATTCAGCCATGTTTTTCCCTTTCGTTTATTTTGTGTGTTTAGTGGGTTGAATAATTACCCATTCACTCAAGAGATTTTCAATCCGGATCGTATCCCCCTCATCTATCTGCCATTCGCCTGCTGAAACATTCTCCTCTACCTGGCTAACCCGCCTGGCGCCGACGATTGCCGAAGTGATGGCCGGATTCCGCAGAACCCAGGATATGGCAAGCTGGCCGACGGTCTTGTCGTATTTTTGCGCTATGGGCCGCAGTCTTTCCACGAACGATAGATATTTCGACAGAAGCGGCTCCTGAAAATTCGGGCTTTTGGCGCGCCAGTCATCAGCAGCAACTTTTTGCC
>METF01000217.1:6087-6432 GCA_001771235.1 Candidatus Zhuqueibacterota bacterium RBG_16_48_16 | reverse complement strand
CGATGTGGTGGATTTTTTCGCAGCGCTGCAGCAGGTCAATGCCGAAATTCGAGACGCCCAGCCAGCGCACCTTGCCTTCCTTTTGCAGATGCGCCATTTCCTGCCACGATTTTTCAACGGGCATGTTGGGATCGGGCCAGTGGATTTGATACAGGTCGATTGTCTCGACGCCCAATCTTGCCAGACTGGCTTCGACCTCTGATCGAATGCTGTGTGGAGAGAGATCGTGGCGAACCTTGAGTTTCTTGTTCCACACCACGCCGCATTTAGTCGCGATGTACATTTTGTCTCTTCTAGTCCTGATCGCCCTGCCGACGATTTCTTCCGAATGGCCCAAACCATAGG
>METF01000217.1:4939-6077 GCA_001771235.1 Candidatus Zhuqueibacterota bacterium RBG_16_48_16 | reverse complement strand
GTCGATCCAGTTCACTCCCAGATCGATGGCGCGATGGATGGCGTCGACGGACTCGCGGTCGTCCGCAGGCCCCCAGCTCCAGGGGCCGCGCCCGGCAAAGACCCATGCGCCCAAACCGATTTCCGACAGCTCCGGTCCGTTTTTACCGAGTTTTCTTCTTTTCATAACGGAACCCCCTGCGGATTGACTAACATCACCAGCAATATGAATGGAACGGCCAAAATGAGTCCGGCCAAAATAACCGCGGCTAAACCTCGCCAATGTGAAAAGTGATTCACTGTTTATGTCCTTTTTGACCGGAACGCGGCGAGCACGTCGTTCTGGCTGATAATGCCGACAAGCTTTCTCGATTCCTCGCCGTCCAGAACGGGCAGGAAGGTGATGTTGCTGTGTTGCCGGAATATGGACAACACTTCACCCAGGGTTTGCTCCGGCCTCAGCGTGATGCTTTTCGGCTTCATGATGTCCTTCGCCAGAACCAGATGCGTCAGGCTGGCATCGAAGAGAACATCGCGTATGTCGGCGTAATCTATCAGGCCGACGAATTGGTTATTCTCATCCGTTATGGGAAAACGGTCGTAGCGACTGTGCGATATGTGCTGCAACAAATCGTTAAAGGGGGTGTTTTCGTAAATGGCTTCAACGTTCTTTCGCATGACGTGTTTCACCAGAATATCCGCCGGGCTGTTTAGCTTGTGGCCGAGAGGAATTCCCGCCGAAGCGCGAAAGTGCTCCAGTACGTGGTGCAATCCTTCAAAGGCATTTTCCGCGGCTCTTTTGGCCAGGAGATTCAATACCGGTACTTCGCCGGCGTGAACCAGGCCGTAACGGACGGAAATGGGACCGATTATCTCGAAAACGACGACCGAGCCCAATATGAGCGTTTGCACCGTTTCTCCGCCCGCGGCCCAGGATTTCGCCAGAGCTTGCGATAAGCCAATGGCAACACCGGCCTGTGCGAGCATGGCAAAGCCGACATTTCTTTTCTCGATGTCACCAAACCCGCCGAATTTCGCGCCGAGCCAATTCCCGGCGAATTTGCCCAGGGTCCGCATGGCGATATAGGTCGCTCCGAGGTATCCCAGGTGGGCGAACTCTCGCAGATGAAGACTGGCCCCGGCCACGATGAAAAAGATCA
>METF01000217.1:2058-4891 GCA_001771235.1 Candidatus Zhuqueibacterota bacterium RBG_16_48_16 | reverse complement strand
CTTGGGCGAAGCATTGGTGAGGACGATTCCGGCGGCAAAACAGCCGAGAAAAAGATCGATATGAAACAGCAGGGCGATGCCGACATAAGCTGTTATTCCACCCAAGAGCAAAAGCTGCAGCTCGGAATCGCTCTCCAGCTCCTGAGCCCAAAAACTTATCACAAAGCCGATTACTGCGCCAAAGGCCAGTGGCGCCAGCAGGTGGGTAAGGAACTGTACCGCCGTGCCTTGTTGCTGAAATAAAAAATAGCTCGCCACATTGAAAGCCAGAATCGAGACGAGATTGTTCAAGCCAACCAATGCAAGAACGAGATCGGTCACGGGGCCATCGGAGTTGTACTCGCGGATAACCAGCAGGATAACAGCCGGTGATCCGGCGACGGCAATGATGGCTATAAACAAGGCGAACTGAAGTGATGACGTAAAAAGGCCACTACCCGGTTGCTGGTAACTTTGAAGAAGAAAATTTACGGTCAAAACCGTCAATCCAACCAGCAGGAAGGTCAGGCCGATCTCGATGCTTGAAAGAGTGAGGATGCGTTTTCCCCACCTTCTGAGATGCTCGCCGCGGAATTGCACACCGATGGTGAACATGATCAGGGCCAGGCCGACTTTAGAGACAATTTTTAACATCTGTAAAGAGTCCGCATCAATAATTGCAGGCAGGTTGACAAGTCGTGCAAAAGAGGGGCCGAGGAGAATCCCCACCAGCAAATAACCCGTCACACGCGGAACGCGCAATTTGATGATAAACCTCCCCACCAGCAATGCGGCGAGGTAAGCAACACCCAGGGCGAAAATTATTTTATCGAAAAATTGGATCATATTCGGAAACTCGCATTGTTAAATTCCCTCTATAATAGAGATTGGCAAGTACAATTGCAAGAGTATCGTGCTACAACAAAAGCTATCATGTCATTCTGTAAGAATCTTTGTTATGAGGTGCAGCGAGCTCGTCTCTTTTATCATAGACCGCGAAAGACAGTTCTTATCCGGGATCTTTGGCCAGCTTGTAGATAGTGTCCAAACGAAAACTACTTATTTAAAAATTTGCTGTCATTGCGAGGCGTTTTTTGCCGAAGCAATCTACTAAAAAGTAAGGGGATTGCTTCGCTCCAATAAAGCAAATTGAACGGGAAATGACTCATTTCCTCCGCTCGCAATGACAGTTTTCTTTCAGACTCTAGACATTTTCCCTGCCAGGCAAGGATTCCTACTGAACGACGCCCTCTTTTTATGAAATGGAATTGATAGACTGTTCTTCGACTTTAAACTTTTCTTATAGTCATAGTCAACACCCGAGATCGTGAGAAAATTTTCATGAATTTTCTTTCACGATAGCAAATTTCTTCGTAATGTTACGTGTTTTTTGGCAACGGAGTGCATTTAAACCAGAGAGGATTACATGAAAGCAAATAACACCCCAGGAATAGAAAAAGAACCCTCTGCGACATATCGCTGGACCGTGCTGTTTTTCATCAGCATGGCCATGTTTGGCAATTATTACATCTATGATAGCATTAGTCCGTTAGCGGATTTGCTGAAAAAGCAGCTCGGCTTCTCTGATGCGAATATTGGCCTTTTAAACGCTATTTATAGTCTGCCAAACATCATTATGGTTCTGATAGGCGGCATAATCATCGACCGGATCGGCACAAAAAAGGCGTCATTTCTCTTCTCGGCCTTTTGCATGGTGGGGGCAATCATCACTGTGCTGCAAGGTAAGCTTTTCAGCATGGCGGCCGGCCGGCTGATTTTCGGCATGGGCGCGGAGTCGCTGATCGTGGCTGTGACAACGGTCATCGCCAAATGGTTCAGGGGCAAAGAATTTTCTTTGGCATTCGGCCTCAACCTGACTGTCGCGCGGCTTGGTTCTTTTACCGCCATCAACTCGCCCACAATCTTTAAGCCGCTCTACACCTCCTGGCAAAAACCATTGTTCGTTTCGGCCATCGCCGGGCTGGTTTCCGTCATTGCAGTGATCATTTATTTTTTGCTCGAATCCAAGGCAGCAAAAAGATACACCTTGCTGGAAGGCGAAAAGATACAAAAGATCGACCTGAAAAGAATTTTCACCATGCAGCCGTCTTTCTGGTATGTCGTGCTACTCTGCGTTACCTTTTATTCGGCTATTTTCCCGTTCCAGACTTTTGCCGTCAAATTTTTTATGGAGCAGCACGGTTTGACCCGCGAGGTTGCCAGCCGCAGCTCCAGTCTCATTGTTCTGGCGGCGATGATCGGTACGCCCTTATTCGGCTTGCTGATCGATAAAGTGGGCCGAAGGGCTTCACTGATGATGCTCGGCTCGATCTTGATTTTACCGGTTTACCTGGTTCTGGCCTATTCCACAATTCATCCCCTTTTTTCCATGTTGGCGATGGGCGTTGCTTTTTCCCTGGTGCCGGCCGCCATGTGGCCGTCGGTCGCGCTCATCGTCGATCAGGAACGGCTGGGAACCGCTTATGGCCTGATGACCATGATCCAGAATATCGGCCTGGCGGGATTCAATCTGCTGATCGGATTTGCCAACGATGTCAGCGGCGGCTACACCCTGGGGATGTGGATTTTCTCTTCGCTGGGATTTTTCGGGATGTTGTTTGCCTGGCTGTTGAGGAAATCCGATTTGAAACACGACGAGGGGAGGCTTGAGCATTCGACGATGATGAGGGGATGATGCCGGAAGAGGTTAAGACCGGATAACAGGATTGAACAGGATGAACAAAGATATTGATCTACTGTAAGCCCCGCGACGATCTTGTATATCAGAACTGGGACAAGCCCCGTTGGATGAGTACTATCTACGGGGCAAGCCCCGTTGGATGTTTGCTATCCT
>METF01000217.1:0-1960 GCA_001771235.1 Candidatus Zhuqueibacterota bacterium RBG_16_48_16 | reverse complement strand
AACTCGGTAAACGGATCGGGCGGATTTCTTTTGGAGGGGATTAACGGTAACCAATTACAGGTGCTCGAATTACTCAGCCTTTCTAGAAAAAGTCAAAATAGTTAAAGACAAAATCATTACTTTTCGAATAACAGTCTATCAATTCCATTTAACAAAAAGAGGGTGTCATTCAGCAGGAATCTTTGTCTAGAAGGGATAATATCCACGAGTTGGTAGAAAATCCCGCATAAGAACTGTCTTTCGCTGTATGTGGTTAAAGAGACGAACTCCTTTTACCGCATAACAAAGATTCTTACAGAATGACATGAAAACTTTCGCTGTAGTACTAATTATCTTGGCCAAAATTATTTTCCACTTTTTAGCGCTATCTGAATGGTCACAGAAAGCCTTCACCTCAGCACATCTACCCAGCCAATATCGCCTCGATCTCCGCTAATTCCTCATGCGAAAATGCCATATTTTTTAACGTATCCACATTTTCTTCCAGCTGGCTGACCTGGCTGGCTCCCAATACCACGGAGGTCATGTTCTCATGCCGCAATATCCAGGCGATGCCCATCTGCGCCAGCTTTTGTCCCCGGCGTTGGGCGATGTTGTTGAGCTGGCGGACTTGCGCCAGCTTTTCCTCGGTAATGTCTCTTGGCTTGAGAAAACTGAAATCGCGCGCCGCTCTCGAGTCGCGGGGCACGCCATGCAAATAGCGGTCTGTTAAAATCCCCTGCGCCAGCGGCGAAAAGGCGATGCATCCGATACCTTCGTCCTTGAGTGCCCCCAATAATCGCTCCTCGATCCAGCGATCGAATATATTGTAGCGGGGCTGGTGAATCAGGCAGGGCGTTCCCAATTCCCTGAGAATTTTTGCCGCAAGGCGGGTCTGATCCGCGTTGTAATTGGAGATGCCGGCATAGAGCGCCTTGCCCTGCCTGACGGCAAAATCCAGGGCGGTCATGGTCTCCTCCAGCGGCGTGTCGGGATCGGGGCGATGATGGTAGAAAATATCGACGTAATCGATGCCCAGGCGCTTCAGGCTTTGATCCAGGCTGGCGATGAGATATTTTCGCGAGCCCCACTCGCCGTAAGGCCCCGGCCACATGTAATAGCCCGCCTTGGTCGAAATGACCAGCTCATCGCGAAAGCCCGCCAGATCCTTTCGCAGGATTTTGCCGAAGGTGATTTCCGCCTCTCCCGGCGGCGGCCCATAGTTGTTGGCCAGGTCAAAATGGGTTATGCCGAGATCGAAGGCTTTGAGGATTATTTTCCTGGATTTTGCATAATCATCATCTCTGCCGAAATTATGCCACAGTCCGAGCGATAGCACGGGCAATTTTAGCCCGCTTTTACCGCATCTCCTGTATTGCATATTCTCATATACCGGATAGCTGGATTTTTGGACCATATTTCTTTCTCACCGCTTATTTTTAAACCCTGTGATCGCTTACAATTATCGACCCTGTTCTTCCAATTTGAACTCAACCGGTACATCGATCCATACGGCCAGCTTTTTCCCTTCATCAATAGCCGGCAGCCATTCCACCCGCTGAACGGCGTCCATGGCGGCCTGGTCGCATTCCTGGTTGCCAAACGATTTGGCAATCTGCGTCTCCAAAACCGCTCCTGTGGAATCGATGTGAGTCTTTACAATTACAGTTCCCTGTATTTTTGCCCGGCGCGCCGTGCGGGGATAATCCAGCTCGGCCAGGATCGCTTCGGGGCCATCCTTTGGCGCAGGTGGCACTTCATAAAGTATGATAAGGTCCGCTTTGTCGCGGCGGGCCAGACTGATAGCTGATTGCCCTTTATCATTTTTGATCGTCGTATCGGCACCCATCTTGATGAACGACCTGGCAAAATCGTACTGTCGATTTTTTATGGCAAACATGAGCGGCGACCAGCCGCTCTCGGTGGCCTGATTGATTTGTGCACCGTGATTGATGAGCAGTTTTGCCAGCTCCATATTCCC
>METF01000216.1:1570-6882 GCA_001771235.1 Candidatus Zhuqueibacterota bacterium RBG_16_48_16 | reverse complement strand
AGTTTAAGAACTGGCCGCTGATGTTTTTGAAGTAGCGTTTTGCAGAACAGAAAGAATTGTCATGCCTGCGAAAGCAGGCATCCAGCAAAAGGAGCTATCAATATGAAACAATATTATGTTTATATCATGGCCAGTAAAAGAAACGGCACGCTTTATATTGGTGTAACCAATGATCTGGTGCGTCGGGTTTATGAACACAAAAATAAGTTAGTTAAAGGATTTACTGCAAAATACAATGTTAATCAACTGGTTTATTTTGAATCAACACCGGAAATTGAAAGTGCTATTCTTCGAGAAAAACAATTGAAAAAATGGAAAAGGAAATGGAAATTAGAATTGATTGAAAAGATGAATCCTGGCTGGAAAGATTTATATGAAGAGTTGGGTTAACTGGATTCCCGCTTTCGCGGGAATGACACGTGCGCTTCATAGCTATTTAGGTTATATTCATCCGCACTTTTTCAATTGCCTTACACACTATCCGAGACGAAGGAGGAAAGTTCAATGACGAAAACACATATTTCAACCAACAAACAATTCTTTGCAGGATTTATTTTCATTTTCTTCATCTTTGTCCAGTTGACCTCTATCGCCAAATCGCAAGATATCGGAAATTCCACCAACGATGCCAATCTTTCGCTTGCTCACGGCAATCAGGATACGGATTTATCTTCCCGTCTGTCAAAAGCTAAAACGGCTTACGATGCTCGAATACGTCAATCATTGAGTGACGATGTGCAACTCAAAAGAATGAAACAAGAAATTCAAAAACGTTTGACTCCGGAAACTCTGGCCGAAAAGTTCGTACAGGAATTCCGGCAAACTAGTGACAAAAAAGGCTTGGCGGAAACCGTGAGATATTTACACGATTATTTAACCACCAAACCGCTGCAAGATGCTGGCAGCATATCCGGAAATATAATCGCTCCGGGCGATTGGTTAATAAGAGAGGTCACCGTGCTGGCTTTTGATACCTATGGCTATATCGCCGGCCTGGCCAGTGCAGAACGTTATTCCAAAGAATATCGAATCGAGAATCTGCCGCCGGGGGAATACTACGTTCTGACCGTGTCCGGCAAATATGCCTATGTTGACGAGATGTATGATAATGTAGCAGCACCGCTTTTTTCACGCCAGGCTTGGCGGGATGCAGACAAGGTGACGGTCAGCGCAAATGCTGCCACGGAGAATATTAATTTTGAATTGCAGCCTTCGGCCCAGCTTTTCGTTACACTTTACAGATCAGACAGCACGACAATAGCAACAGAATACGATGCGACCTTTGCGCTGACAAAATTTGATGACGCGGAAGTCATCATAAAAGATTTGTACGAATACTATCAATCCGATGGCAATTTTATGGTTTACCTGCCCCTCTTGGGAGATTTCAAGCTCGGCGTTACCCCTGAAAATCAACCGACCACCTGGTACAAAAACAGCGACAACTGGAACGATGCGGATAAAATTTCTATTACGAGTTTCGCAGGTAAAACAGATAGCCTGGACATCATTTTAAATCAACTGGGCAACACCGCTCAACTCGGCAAGATTTCCGGCACTGTGACGGGTAACGGTCTTTTTAAGATGGTTTTTGCGTTCAAGGCAAGCGATTTGTCACTTGCAAACATTGCTTTTACTCTTTCTTCATTTTACACCATCGAAGATCTCCCGCCCGGTGAATATTATGTTTATGCCGAAGACTACCTGGGCAACATTTCGGAAGAGGGCAGTATGCTGGGGACTTTTTATAATGATGCCGCCACTTTAGCAGAAGCGGAAAAAGTCGTGGTTCAGGAAGGCCAGACTACTTATGGGATTAATATAAAACTACGCAAAGGCGCTACGATAAAGGGAAAGATAACCGATCAAAATGGCAATCCTCTTGCTGAGATGCTCGTTGTCGCCTTGAATATGAATCTTCCCGAGGCATCCGCCTTTAATCTCTTCACCCAAATGCATGTTGGCGTGGGCATGACCGATTCAACCGGCGATTATCGAATTACCGGACTTGCTGATGGTGATTACATCCTGCGTACCTTGTCGGATTATACTATTACCATATTTTGGGGCTTTCCAAGCCTGGAGGACGGGCCACATAAAGGAAAAGTTGTCGATGAATTCTACAAGGGAATCCATAACCTTTTCGACTTTAGCAAGGCGCAAAAAATTGCCGTGCAGGATACATCTACAGTGGCAAATATCAACTTTGCTTTGCAAAAAGCCAAATTCTTCAGAGGCCAGTTATCCGATGCCTTGACCAGTGAATCGATTAACAAAGCACTGATGATTGCCTTTGTCGATTCCTCGGGTTTTCCGTTTTACAACATTCCCAACATTGGCTATTATGGATCCTACGAATTGGGACCGTTTCCCAGTGGAAAATACAGATTACTAGCCGCCGCGAATCACGAGCAAAAGGATTTTTACCTGGCGGAATTCTATGAAAACGCAACAACATTCGCCGATGCAAAAGTACTGGAGCTGGTTGACGATGATCTGGAAAGTATCGATTTTGCCTTCGACAAAGCGGCCGTCATTCAGGGCCATATTGATATAGCCGAAGGAGTCGGGTACGAACCGGCGGGTGAGGATACCTTGTTCAATTTTCCGGTCGTGCTTTTCAAAGCTGTGGATGGCTCATTCTCACGTAACGCTTATGTGCAATTTGACGGTGGTTTTCGACTCCCCCGACTTTTGCCGGGAAGCTATAAGCTGGTCGCCTTGCCCATGGATTCGCCCTTTGCCGCCACATATTACGGCGGCGGTAACAACTTTGAAGACCTGGCAAGCCAGATAATTCAGGTAGAAAGCGGACAGGTGCGTGACGTAAATATCGAGCTGGAAAAAGCAGGCGGCGCTATCAGTGGTCATGTTACCAGCAAAGATACCGGAAAACCCGTCGCCAATTGTCTGGTCATCGCCTACGATCAAACGGGCCATGCAATCGGAATGGCCATTACGGATGCTTCTGATAACGAAATCGTCGAGGAAGCGGCAACGGGCAAATATCAGTTGACCGGCTTGAGGGTTGGGCAATATTTTCTGTGTACCTATGCCTTTACCGACGAGTCGGAAATTGCCATCAAGGTGCCGCAGTATTTGATGGCGGAGGACGCCGACCTGTTTGATATGGTTTTTGGCTTATTGGAATCCATGTTGGCAACGGATATGAATCTCTATGCCGATTCATGGTATAATCAGGTGCCGCTAAGAACCGAATTCAACATCCCCGAGCTGGTAACGTCTTTTTTGATCTATGGAATGGCAAATGAATATGATTATGCCCGTTATCCATTTTATATGCCCATTCCATTTCAGCGCCCAATTCCATACTCAGCCACGCCGGTTTTATTAGCAGAAAATAGCACCCTCCAGAATATCGATTTCCAGTTAGCCGTCGATAACATGAAAGATATTCTCCTCGATGTCAAAGCGGACTATAATCATGGTGGGGCCGCAGATGATTTTGCTTTATTGTCCAATTACCCAAATCCTTTTAACAGCTCGACTAATATTCGTATAACCTTGCCACGCCAAAGTAAAATAAAAGTATCGATCTATAATGTCCGAGGCGAAGAAGTCATTAATTTGGCCGACAACTTGAACTTTCAACAAGGTGTTCACGAATTGAAATGGACAGGAATCAATTCGGAAGGTCAGGCAGCGCCCACGGGATTATATTTTGTGCTGTTTGAAACAGAAAACATTCGTCGTACGGCGAAACTTATGCTACTTCGATAACCAACAGGAAGGCTCGATGGAGCGATATATATGGCTCGGCGCATTAGGATTTGTCGTCGGCAGTTATGGAACACTTATCGGAGCCGGCGGCGGATTTGTACTGGTGCCGGTGTTGCTTCTGCTCTATCCTCACGAAAATCCGCAAATCATCACCAGCATTTCACTGGCCGTGGTCTTTTTTAACGCCCTGTCCGGCTCCTGGGCCTACGCGCGGATGAAACGTGTCGATTTCAAGTCCGGCCTGCTGTTTGCCGTCGCCACAATTCCTGGTGCCATTCTCGGCGCCCTGAGCACAGCATCCATTTCCCGCCGGCTGTTCGACGCTGTCTTTGGCGTTTTAATGATTGCCGCATCCGTTTTTTTGCTCCTTTATTCCAGCGAGGAAAAAGAGACAAAAGAGAGCAAACAGCGCTTTCGCCTGACCAGGAAAATAGTTGGAAAAGACGGCACCCAGTATACATTCTCTTACAATCCGATATTTGGCGCAGGCCTGAGCGTCGTTGTCGGCTACGTTTCCAGTTTCCTTGGCATCGGCGGCGGCATTATCCATGTGCCTGTCCTGGCCCATCTTTTGAATTTTCCCGTACACATTGCCACCGCCACTTCCCACTTTGTCCTGGCCATCATGGCTTTGACCGGAACCACTGTCCACATCCTCACAGGCTCGTTTACTCACGGCATTCGGCGGACGACGGCGCTGGCAATCGGCGTACTGATCGGCGCACAAGTGGGCGCACTGCTTTCTCACCGCGTCAAAGGAAGCTGGATTTTTCGGGCATTGGCCATCGCGTTGGCCTTTGTCGGTGTTCGAATTCTCTTGATGGCCTTATAGGCAAAAATAGTAACCGATAACAGGGTAATCTGAGTGTTTTATTTAACAGCATTTTAAGAAGCAGGATCAAAATCAAATTTTAAAAATCAAATTTTAATACTTGACCTTTGATTTAAAAATTGTTTGTCCGAAATCTTACGAGTCATTTAAACACCCTGTGATCGGTTACCAAAAATAGGCACCCGGACGGATATCCCCGGAGGATTAAAAACGTGGGCAAGACATTTGCGCAAAAAATTCTGGGACAAAAAGCGGGCAAAGAGGTCGTGCCGGGAGAAATTATCGAGGTGAGCCCGGACTATGCCATGAGTCATGACAACACCGCCGCCATTGCCAAAACCTTTGCCGAGATCGGCGTGCCTCGCATCCACGACCCGGAGCGGCACATTGTTTTTCTCGATCACTGCGTGCCCCCTGCCAACGAAAAGCATGCGGAAAACCACAAGCTGACGCGCGAGTTTGTCAAAAAACACGGCATTAAAAACTTTTTTGACATTGACAGGGGTGTGTGTCACCAGGCTCTGCCGGAGGAAGGTTTTGCGCTGCCCGGTTTGCTCATCGTCGGCAGCGATAGCCATACCACAACCTATGGCGCTTTCGGCACCTTTTCAACAGGCATCGGCCGGACTGAAATGGCGGTTATTTTCGCGACGGGAAAAATCTGGCTGCGGGTGCCGGAAAGCATCAAGATCGTCATTCATGGCCGTCTGCCGGTTGGAATTTCTGCCAAAGACATCAT
>METF01000216.1:131-1391 GCA_001771235.1 Candidatus Zhuqueibacterota bacterium RBG_16_48_16 | reverse complement strand
GCGCGACTTTCACATCGTTCGCTCTGATAAGGATGCCGTTTTTGAGGAGACGCACGAATTTGACGTCACATCCCTTGAGCCGCAGATTGCCTGCCCTCATGCCGTCGACAATGTCGTTCCTGTGGGAAATGTTGTAGGGACCAAAATCGACCAGGTGTTTTTCGGCTCGTGCACAAATGGCCGGTTGGAGGATTTCCAGATCGTCGCAGGAATTTTGCAGGGCAAAAAGATTCATCCATCGCTGCGGATGATCGTCATCCCGGCATCGAGTAATGTTTATCTGGATGCCCTCAAGCTCGGTTACATTCAAACCCTGGCCGAGGCAGGCGCAACGATCCTGAATCCCGGTTGCGGTCCCTGCATGGGCAATCACCAGGGCGTGCCGGCGAGCGGCGAAGTGGTTTTGAGCACGTCCAACCGCAATTTCCGCGGCCGGTTCGGCAATAAAGAAGCGGATATTTATTTGTGCAGTCCGCGCACGGCGGCGGTGAGTGCGTTAACCGGAATGATCACCGATTTTAGAGGAGTCGATTAATAATAGTACTGCAGCAAAAGTTTGCCATAGACGAGAGGTTTTGCATTCAAGATTTTAAAAGACAAAATGATTTAAGGACAAAATTATTTCTTACAATTATTTTGTCATTTGATCTTTGTGCTTCTTCGTGACTTTGCGACTTGGTGGCGAAGATTTAATTTTTCGTAAATAAAAGTTTCGCTGTAGTAGTAGTCTTTTCGAAAGGGAAAAAGATCACATGCCAAAAATCACCGGCAAAATCTGGAAATACGGCGACAACGTCAATACGGATGTTCTGTTTCCCGGCAAATACACCTACACGATAACCGATCCCGCAGAAATGGCCAAAGTGGCGCTGGAGGATTTGGACCCGCAATTTGCCACCGGTGTGCGGCGCGGCGATGTGGTCGTTGCCGGTGCAAATTTCGGCTGCGGCAGCTCGCGCGAGCAGGCGGCATTTTGCCTCAAATATGCCGGCGTTGGCGCGGTGGTGGCCAGGTCGTTTTCGCGCCTCTATTTCCGCAACTGCATCAACGCCGGACTGCCGGCTTTGACCATACCCCAGTCGCCGGGTGTTTTCGAGGCGGGCGGGGAGATCGAGATAGACCTCGCCGCCGGAGCAATAACCTGTTCTTCAGGCCGATACTCTTTCCCGCCACTGCCAAAAGAAATCATTGGAATTTTCGAGAACGGCGGACTTGTTCCGCATACGAGGAAAATGTTGGGGGTTAAAATTGAACACAGGT
>METF01000216.1:0-65 GCA_001771235.1 Candidatus Zhuqueibacterota bacterium RBG_16_48_16 | reverse complement strand
TGTTTGTTTCGCGTGTTTCGTGGGCCGAAAAGTTACGATCGGGTTGAAGCGCGACCTTTATGTCG
>METF01000215.1:14884-15829 GCA_001771235.1 Candidatus Zhuqueibacterota bacterium RBG_16_48_16 | reverse complement strand
TCCGTCGGGCGAGTCCGCCATGCGGACAAAAAAATTGGCAGAATAATTTTTTCGGCAGAATGATTGGGTCACCACCACATTTTAACTTTTGGAATTTACCAGGGAACTTAAACCTTGATATTTCCCCAAAATATGTTAACTTTTTCCGAACGTTCTCCCGACTTTTAGTTCGGGCGTAACTTTTTCAATGAGTGGACCTTTTTTACGGGTAAGGGAGATCTCGATGAATATTCTGGTTCTGAATTGCGGCAGCTCCTCGCTAAAATTTCAATTGATCAACATGGTAAACGAAGACGTTCTGGCCAAAGGCATTGTCGAGAAAATCGGCTCCAGTGAAGCGATCATAACCTACACGCCCAAAAATAAAAACAAAATCGTAGAAAACCGCGAAATCCTCAATCACGACGCGGCCATCGGTCTGGTTCTGGGAATGTTACTGCATCCGCAAAACGGCGTCATCAAAGAAAAGTCGGAAATCAGGGGCATCGGCCATCGTATCGTTCACGGCGGCGAAGAGTTCTCTCAATCGACACTGATAACCGAAAAAGTCACGGAAAGTGTCAAGAGGTGCAGCCAGTTCGCGCCGCTTCACAATCCCCACAACCTCAAAGGTATCCAGGTCTGCTCCGAGTTATTGCCCGGCATTCCCCAGGTGGGCGTGTTCGACACGGCTTTCCACCACACGTTGCCGGCCAAGGCGTACATGTATGCCCTGCCCATGGCGTTTTATAAAAAACACAAAATCCGGCGATACGGCTTTCACGGCACCTCGCACGCTTATGTCGCCCGCAAAGCAGCGGAGTACGTCGGCAAACCCATAGAAGAGCTGAAAATCATCACCTGCCACCTGGGAAACGGGGTGAGCATCACAGCCGTCGATGGCGGCAAATCCGTTGAGACAAGCATGGGATTTACGCCTTTGGAAGGCCTGGTGATGGGCACCCG
>METF01000215.1:9268-14804 GCA_001771235.1 Candidatus Zhuqueibacterota bacterium RBG_16_48_16 | reverse complement strand
TTGAATAAAAGCAGCGGCATGCTCGGCCTTACTGAAACGACCAACGATCTGCGCGAGATCGAAATGGAGGCCGAAAAAAACAGCGCGCAGCATGCCCTCGCGCTTGACATCTTTTGCCACCGCATTAAAAAATACATTGGCGCTTACATCGCCATTCTCGGCGGGTTGGATATTCTGGTCTTTACCGCCGGCATCGGCGAACATTCACTTCAAGTCCGCAAGAAAGTGCTCAGCGGCATGGAGTATTTGGGCATCGAAATGGATGAGAAGAAAAATGAAAGAAACGAATTCGAGATCGGCAAAGGTAAAGTCAGGGTACTGGTGGTTCCGACCAACGAAGAGCTGGCCATCGCCAGGGATACCAGGAATATCCTGAAATCCCTGCAGGAACAAGTTGAAAAAGAGATCCCTGAAGAATCCATGGCCACCCAGTTGTCGCAACTGTCCGGTGATGACAAGGCCGAGCTCATTGCCTTGTGGCTGCGCAATCCTTACGCCACCGTATTCGAGATAGCGGAACAATTGGAAAAGCGAATCGGCAAAAAGCTCGACGTTCGGGTCATCAGCAAAGGAATGGAGCTACTGGGTTTAAACAAGGTGTCCGAGAAAAAGAAAACAGAGCTGGCTCGTAACAACAAGTCCCAGCCTGAGAGGAGTTATAAATGACACAAGTAAACAGAGAAGAAAGCGGCTGGAATCTGGCCTTGGCCTGGCTCAACGCCCTGGAAGAAACCGCCAGGGATTTTCACGGGGCCAGGCCGCGCGCCTTTTGCGAAAGAGCTTATGACCACGCAACGGAGAATTTTTTAAAAATTCTTGAAAACGAATATGGCGTGACGGCCCGCAAAGCCCATTCCATACGCGAGGCCATCGAGGAATATATTCGCGTGGGCGTTATCGGCGGCTTGTTTCAGGACGCCAGCCAGATCGAGCTTCATGAGGTAAATCCGAATAGACTGGAAATCATCGTTCATGCCTGTCCTTATCGCAAAAGCTGCAAGGCGCTTCAGGAAGAAGGTATTTCTTATCGCGATCTGACCTGTGCCCGGCTCGGCTGCTTCAGGTCGGCGGTACAACAATTGGCCAATATCGATTGCACCTACGAAGTCTCCGAGATCAATACCATGGATGGCTGCCGCGGCTATATCGAGCGGCGTTAATAGAGCTGTTGCGGAGAAACAAATGACCGATCATAAAGAACTTGTTCGCCAGGCAAAGTCGAGCAATGCGTGGTTAGACCGGCGCAGGGCGATTATCCAGTTGAGCCATATCAAAGATGACGCTCTCTACAATACATTTGTCGCCGCTCTTGCCGATCCGGTGGGCGAAGTGAGGCACGCCGCCATCATAGCGCTGGGCCGCCTGGGTGACCGCCGCGCGGTTTCTCATCTGGCCAGGGCAAAATTCCTCAATTCTCCCGACCCGAACATCCGCTGGATGACGGTGCGAGCGCTGGGGGAGCTGGCGGAAACCCACATCATCGATGATCTTGTTCCCTTGTTCGATGATGAGGAATGGCTGGTGCGGAACGAAACCATCACCGTGCTGCGATCCAAGGTGCAGGAAATAATCGACCGGAACGATCCATCCCTGGCCAGGATACTGGTGCGGATGCTGGCCCTGGACGAGGAAAGCATCACGGATATTGCCATAAACGGACTGGTGAGCATGGAGTCCGCATGTAAGGAGCTTTTGTTTGATTCCCTGAAAAGCATCAAAGAGCCGGTTCGCCGGCATTCGAGCAAAGTCTTTGGCCTGGCCGGGGACAAAGAGGCCGTGCCCCATTTGATCCGGGCGCTGGATGACGCCGAGGCCGGCGTTCGCACGGAGGCCGCAAAAGCTCTGGGACTCATCGCTGATGAGCGGGCGATCACCAGCCTGATCGAAGCCATGAAGGACGATAACGAATCGGTTCGCGGCGCGGCGGTCGACGCCCTTGTGCATTTCGGCGCGCTGGTGGCCGAGCCTCTGCACAGCGAGCTGGCCCACACCAAAAACCGGGCGACCATCAGCACCATTCTTCTCACCCTGGGCAAAATTCAGGACACCTCCAGCATTCCTATTCTGATCGATCATCTCAACAGCAATTTTTATGCGGCGAGAAAAGAAGCCGTTGACGCACTGACGCGATATGGCAAGCAGGCCATCGAGCCGCTGCTGCAAAAACTGTCTTATAACCTGGCCGATATCACGGCTTTGTTAAAAACGGCCAGGTCAGGCTCACACATTTCCAACAGGATCCGGGCGTTGAATGCCCTCGGCGATCTGGAAGACCATCGCGCCATTTCGATTCTCAAAGATCTCATAACCGCGCCTGAAAGGGAAATTGCCGTCGCCGCGGAAGAAGCTTTAGCAAAAGTCGGCTGTGCCGCATGGGGCAGGTGCGGAGCGTTGCAGGTGATCGGCAGCGTCGGCGATGAGAGTGTGGTGGCTAAAATCATCCCGTCTCTCAAAGACGATTCGCCCCATGTTCGCTGGGAGGCCATTCGCGCCATCGGCAAGCTGAAGGGAAAGCAGGCCGCTGTCCAATTGGAAAAACTGGCGCAAAGCGATCCGGTGCATGAAGTAAAAACCGAGGCCCTGGCCGTGCTGCGGGAAATCTTTCCTGGCTCCAGAAAGCTGTTCAATATCGCCCTAAAGTCCCTGGACGATCCGGTGGCCAACGTCCGGATGCAGGCGGCGCGCATATTAGGAGATTATGCGGATGCACGGGCGTTGCAGCCGCTGGTGGCCAAGCTCTCCGATCCTTATTGGAGCGTCAAAATCAGCGCCGAGAACTCGATTTGTAATTATGGCAAAAGCGTCATCCCCACCTTATTGAAACACATTGCAACGGATGACGAGGATATTCGCTGCCGGGTCATCAGCGCCCTGGCGCGCATCGGCGATGAATCGGCGATCAAGCCGCTTGAAAAGCTTTATGAAGAGATTCGTGATAAAGGCTCCAAGCTGCAATCCATAACCAAAGAAGCGCTCGTTGTCTTAAAGGGAGAAACCGGTAAAAAGGAGACCAGGCTCTCCACGCCGCTGTGCTGATTTGCCATTCTAATATTTTCCCCCAAAAAGGACAAACCCGATTTTACGAATTTTCTAATCGATCTTTGTGAAACCCAAATTGAGCGATTCAAGTGTCATTCAGGGGAATCTTTGTAATTTTGCGCACAAAAACAAAGATTCTTCCAGAATGACATGATGCCTTGCAAGTGAACGTTCCAAGGCAAAATCGCTCAAATGAGGTGGAAATAAAACGGTCAGTGAAATTCGTGTAATTTGTGGTTTCAAAATGGCCACCCTATCGAAAACAGAAAAGCCTTTTCAGCTCATCAATCTGAAAAGGCTTTTTTGTTTGAGCGGGAGACGGGATTCGAACCCGCGACTTCCAGCTTGGGAAGCTGACATTCTACCAACTGAATTACTCCCGCAAACAGCGCTATTTTATTAAATTCGGGGTGAAAAGTCAAGGTTTTATTGGGGCAATTGTAAAACCTGACTTACGGGTGGATCTTGAATTTTGAAACCTTATTTTTGCCTTCTTGACCTTAGTAGAAAAAGGGCCGCCACACATTTTAACCTTATTACCCGTTTTCATCAAATAAGATAATAAGGTAGGGTTTTACCGGACGTTGGTTGCTACTAAGGTTTTCAAAGTATAAATAAGGTAAGAACTGTCAGAATCCCTGAAAGAACCCACACGAGATATTTCGTGCTTGTCTCTGTTATTTTCTACGGAAAAAATGGGCTTGCGCGGAAAAGGTGTGTGACTTCTATGGTTTTTCAAACGTCGATTCCTTTTCCACAATGAGGACAAATATTCTTTGTGCTTTTCTTTTTGGATTTTTGAAACTCTTCCACAAAGCCCGCTCCAAGAATTCCAGTCGGTAATGCGAATAAACCTATTCCCAAGACTGCAACAAGTGAAGCAATCATTTTACCTTCTGCGGTGATCGGGAAAACGTCACCATAGCCAACGGTGGTTAATGTAGCAATTGCCCACCAGAATGTACTTGGTATATCTGGGAATTTATCCGGTTGTTCACTATTTTCGAAAAAATACATTAGTGCGGAAGCAACGATTAACAATATTAACATTACAATAGTTGTAACTACCAATTCCTCCTTTTTTGATTTAAATACTCTGCCTAACAGCTTAAGAGAAGAAACATAACGAGCTGCTTTAGCTATTCTGAATAATCTGAAAAGACGAAATACACGAATTACTCTCAAGTCCAAACCAGTATAAGGAAGATAGAAAGGAAGGATTGCAAAAAAATCAATTATAGCCATTGGAGTCACTGAAAAACGGATACGACCAAGGATAGGTTTTGAGTATCTTACATCAACGACACAAGCCCAAACCCGTAAAACATATTCGATTGTAAATACAATCACCGAGAATAATTCAAAAATATCTAAAAGTGTCTTGTATTCAGCTTGAATCCGTTTTACTGAACCAAGAACAACTGCTATTACGTTCAAGATTATTAATGTCATTATGAATATGTCATCAATTCGACCAGTCTTATCATCTGGTTTTGTGTTTTCTAATATTTCCCAAATTCGATTTTTTAGTTTCATCTTTTTAGGTGCCTGACGATAATCATCTTGTGCTAGTAATTCTTTCAGCACGTAATAATCAAACTTGTTGCCATTATGTGCAATTCTATTAATATCATGGCTGCGCGATAAAAATGGTTGAACATTTTTTGCATTTGACTTTTTTCCCTATAAACTTCTTTGCTGCCTTATATTTTGATCCACATTGAGGACACACAACGTGTATTTCCAAATCAACTTTGGACGAACAATAATCTGATTTACTTTTGTCATTGACCAATCTTATTTTTTCAACTGCTTGAAATCCTGTTGTCTTTTTGAAATTCATGTTATGTTTGAAATTATTCATTGAATCAGACGGGTCTATCATCTGAAAATTTAGACGAAGGAGTGTCTCTCTTGGCAGGAATACTGACAACAATGGTTGATTTTCCATATAACCGGTTTGGGTATTTAATAGATTACCAAAGGCGGTTATAACAACTTCTTCAATTGGCAATAGTGCAAAGAGCTCTCTTGCAATACGCAGAACGCATCCACAAACGTAATCTTGATATATCTCATAAAATTTGGCCTTAGGCATTTCTTTGATAGACAGTTTGCCATTTTTTAGCAGAGTTTTTGATACATTAGGAATAGCCTTTTCACTATTTACCTTGAAAGTTACTTCGACTGCGGATTTATTGCGAAAGGAATAATCTATGTCAGAGCCAATCTCGCTCAATTCCTG
Source organism: Candidatus Zhuqueibacterota bacterium RBG_16_48_16 (assembly GCA_001771235.1). Lineage (GTDB taxonomy): Bacteria > Zhuqueibacterota > Zhuqueibacteria > Residuimicrobiales > Sediminimicrobiaceae > Sediminimicrobium. The sequence goes on along the minus strand of METF01000215.1, from coordinate 9,520 downwards.
TAATGGATCAATTTGATTCACTGCCTCTTTATATGCTTCGGTATTGCCTTCTAATATTCTCTTGGCAAATTCAACTTCCTCTTTCCAATCTTGATATTTTTGTTCATACTCTTTTAGTGCATTCAAATACTCTTCTTCGTCTTTCTTTTTAGCAGCTTCAATATTTTCTATCAAACCGTCTCGTATCTTGTCAACCTTTTTAAATATTTTTTGGAGAATATTTGGTCTAAAGTTCTTTAACTCTGTTTTTGC
>METF01000215.1:8922-9212 GCA_001771235.1 Candidatus Zhuqueibacterota bacterium RBG_16_48_16 | reverse complement strand
GTTGTTCCCAATTCCACGCGTTGCCACAATCTTGATGTATTGAGGTCAAAAGACTGATTCGATTTTCAAATAATTCAACTTCATATGCCGCTCGCTCTAGTTCTTGCAGTTTTTCGATCTGTTTCTGTTGACGTTCAAGTTCTCTTTGTCTTCTTCGTGCCTCGCGTTCCGACCGTCTTGCTGCAGCTTCTAGGGAACGCAGGGTTCCTCGCCAACCCATTTTAATTCCTCCAATTCATAATGTTATAGGACATAATCAGGCGTGCAACAAAACATTATTGAATAATATT
>METF01000215.1:8066-8832 GCA_001771235.1 Candidatus Zhuqueibacterota bacterium RBG_16_48_16 | reverse complement strand
TTTCATTCAATAAAAGAGAGATACGCCACCGCCCATTGCTGCGGCGCAAATCCCTTTATATGCAAATTTTATTCATAAACAAGCCCCGGCTTAAATTAGTTTTCAATCTTTGGGATAATTAAGAATTTCCCGCCTGAAAAGCAAGAAAAAAAATACGGAAAATGTATTTAGTCCCGGCAGAGCCAAGGTGTTTCCCAGTCATTCTGCTCTCACCTAATGTGTCACACGGCTCTTTATTAGGTCGTCATGTTGCACATCCGCTCACACTGGATTGGAAAGCCGGGGAAATCAGTTCTTTTGAACAATCATGTATTTTCATAGAACCATTCACAACAGCCAGAGCTTCGTTACCTTCGGATCAATGATGATCTCGTCTTTTTCAAAATCCAGCTTGAGCCGCCATTTCTGCAGACTTGCTGCGCCAATGACAACCCCATTACTCAAATTCTCAATGACCATGAATTCATCGGAGAAGCGGTAATCACCAATATAAAAATTTAATCGTACCGCCCCTCTTGCGGTTATTTTTCGCCCCTCTTCCGCAGTACTAAAATCCATGGGCTTGGGCAAAAAATCGACCATACCTAAAATTTCCGCCAAATGAGGATTAATACAAGAATAGGTAGCGCCGGAATCAAAAATTGCTTCTCTTTCCGCTTCACCTTTGGAGCCTTCAAGTCTTATTTTTTTTGTGATCACTGCCATCTTTGCTTTGCCTCCTTAGTGGTAACATTTGTATTTCTCATTTAAAGCTACGTGAATTTTA
>METF01000215.1:6758-8007 GCA_001771235.1 Candidatus Zhuqueibacterota bacterium RBG_16_48_16 | reverse complement strand
TTTTCCTGACATGGCAAATAGTGTCTGAACGAAAACAACTTGTGGGGGAGTAAACTGCAGCTACTTGATTTGCCGGGCGGGCGAGGTCTGCTCGGGATACCAATTCCAAACAGGCTTCTTCCCGGATACTTCCGGCAAATAGATGCCGTCAATTTTATCCGGGTAGACAAATTTGACCAGGAAATCGACCACTCGTTTTTTCTCACCTTTTTTCCCGGTAGGATTTTCACGCTCTACCCGCCAAACCGCACCTTCAACCGGATCAATGGCGCCGTGGAATCCATAAATATCGAGACGCATCATAGCTTCATCAATGCTCAATGCTTCTCCGCGATGAAGCAGTGCGGGTACGACAAAACGGCCGTTTAAACGGGCGATAAATTCATCGTAAGGCTTACGTTTGTCTTCAATCATTAAATCAAAAACCACAAAAGGTTCATGCTGCAATTTGTACCGTGTGCTATGTGCCTGCATCAGCCATTCTCCGACAAGGCGCTCGCCCTCATGCAACACGCTCATAAACCGCTCATAATTCTCCATTGCCCAATTATGAAAATGCCTGTGTTGCAAGTACGGCGAAGACACGGCCAACCAGCCAGCCCGCCCGAGTGGATAAATGGTGTCTCCAATTCGAGCGACACCCACGTTAGCACCGTCTAGTTTTTCTTGAACAAAAACTTCATCGTTTTTGTCACGTGTTTTCACAGTAGCAATTCGGGCCTGGCCTGCGTCACATTTATGATCGCCTGGCCCCATTCGGCTTCCAGGCAAATGTGGAATATGCCCGTAATTTTTTCTTCCTAACGGTTTCTCTTTCATGATAAATTTTTGTAATACACATCCAACGCGCTTTTGCCTATTTGATTAACATGCATTTCTTTACTTGGCAATGATCGTCCACCTGAAGTCTAAAATAATATGGGCCACTACTCGAATTATCATCTTTCCACTCAACTGTATGAGATCCTGGCGATAACCTTTCGTTCAGTAACTCCTTGATATTCTGGCCGAGGGAATTCAAGATATCAAGAGAAACATTCGATGTTTTGGGGATCCGAAAAGATATTCGCGTCATAGCATTGAATGGATTAGGATAGTTTTGTTCAAGATAGAATTTTGATGGCGATTCTTGTCCTGATGTTACAGAAGTTGATAGATCCGCATACTTTGCCAGGAAGATATCTTCGCCTCCTGCACTTTTGAGAGTTATTTCATCAGAACCGGAGCCAAGTGTAACAGAACCTGCAAA
>METF01000215.1:5503-6550 GCA_001771235.1 Candidatus Zhuqueibacterota bacterium RBG_16_48_16 | reverse complement strand
GCAACCATAATCTCTTCACTTGAATCAATCTCGACTGTTGCCAAATCAGCTAACCCGACTGAACCTTCAGTCCATTGACGATTTCCTTCGGGGCCATATTTTGCCAGATACATGCTGTTATTTAACATGCCCGCCACAACGATATTTCCCTCTTTGTCAACAACGATATCATAGCCTGTATCCAGCCATTCGTCTCCTTCACTGAGAGCCCAGAGTAACTCGCCGTTCGAACTATATTTAGCGACAAATATATCCGCTTGCCCTGTGTTTTCATTGTCTAGCACAACTTCGCCCGGCTGACCTTCGCCGAATATTGCATTTTGCACAATTTTGCCAGTTACAATTACATTACCCTCTGTATCTACCGCCAAACCATTTCCTACATCAAATCCACCACCGCCTGCGCCCTGAACCCACATCAATGTACCATTTGAGTCATATTTTGCCAGGTAGATATCTTTACTGCCATGGGTTGGCAGGATAAATTCAGCCTCCCCTTCTCCAAATGAAGCGATCTCTCCTATACGACCAGTAATGTGAAGATTTATGTCTGAATCAATTGTTATATCATAACATAAATCGTCCCCTTCGCCACCTGCCTGTTTTGCCCAAAGCAGAATGCCGCCAGTGGAATATTTGGCAATAAAAATATCATAACTTCCTGAGGAGGTGAGCATATTCTCTCCCTCTTGCCCGCCTGCAAATGTTATATGACCCTCAAAATATCCTGCAACGTAGACGTTGCCGTCTCTATCTATCGCCGCTTTACATTCCGAAATAACAACCCCGGGATTGCAGAGACTTTCCGCCCAAAGCAGCATTCCATCCGCGTCATATTTTGCTATAAACATATCCGAAAGCTCATCACAACTGGTAAGAGTTGTCTCGTTTTGCTGACCAACGCCAAAAACCGCGTTGCCCCATAAATCGCCAGTCATGATCACATCGCCATTTGGTCCAACGATTACATGTTTTATGAATTCATTTCCAGAACCGCCTGCGGAGACAGCCCATAACAGTTTTTCTGCATGAGCATTGACTGTGACC
>METF01000215.1:2680-5101 GCA_001771235.1 Candidatus Zhuqueibacterota bacterium RBG_16_48_16 | reverse complement strand
AAAAATACGGAAAAGTGTAAAACCTTGGTAATGAACACGAAAGCCAAAAAAGAGGATGTCATTCCGGTTGCGCCATTTTGTGGCGCATACTGGAATCCCCAAAAGAGGAAGCTTGCCAGACTGGCGAACAGCTCTTTCAAGCGGAAAGTCTCGTATTTTCGAAGATTCCGGTATGGGCTGTATCAAGAGCCTGTTATAACTCCATTTTCAATGATCAATTGTTACTGTTTTGAGAACCAATCGAGAATTCTCCCTTCTAGCGTGGAGGAGACTTTTTCTCTTACAGACGGTTGTTTAGAAATCTTTTTTAGAGTAAAATCCAGGGACTGATCATAAACAACTGCGCGGACAAAAAAATTACCCTGTTCAATGTCGGTCGCATCAAATAATAAATCGAACATTCTTGTATCCGTCTGATAGGCGGTGGCCAGCCAAATAAATCGAGGGAATTCGCTATCGAGTATTTTAAATCTTTCGGCTGAATCAAGATCGTTGTTTTCCAGCAAAGCTTTTTTAAATCTATTTACTGTGGTCAAGTAGATTTCCCATTCGCATCTTTGTGTCAAGTTAATTGCCCGTGCATTTATCAAAGTGTTAAGTAGAGCATCAAAGCGTACAACTGTGGTTTCTATGAGTTGGAAGGGGATTCGAATTTTATGATATAACGGTACAAGCAATGCGAATTCTGCTGCCCGAACATTGCCCATCGAACCGTTTTCGTCAAGCCAGGAGGTCAATAAAGATTCTAAATATCTCTCATTGCCCATAATCACTTTTGTATCATCGAATATCATTCGAGCAAATGGGCCTACTTGATCATCGTGCGCATAAATTCTGTTTATCTGCGTTGCTTTTGAGAGGAAACCGGTTGCTCCATAAGGAGTAGGCGTTGAAGAATCCAATCGATATCCGGTAATTGCGACCGCATGCAAACCCATAAATCTTGGATTTGTTTTCGATGAAACGTCATAAAGAGAAAATTTAGCAATTATAGGTATTTCACCACGCAAATATGCATAAATAGCGGATTTCAGCAAGTAATGATAATCCGATTGAATCATAAATGGCTCGAGGCCGACCTTGCGAATGGCATGTGCCATTTGATATAGCGTCAATCCAGCGCTAGGTAAGGATCTGGTCTCGAGCGGCATTAATTCTACTGCCATTTGGGTAATACTTACCGGAGAAGGAATATGGTGCTGGAAGAGCATTCCCGTTCCCTGGAATGCGGACCACAATGCACTCGTTGCGCATGCGGCTACGACGTGATCCTGTTCCTGAAATGCAATTGTCTTAACTGAGAGTTCAATGCCAAATAAATTGGCGCTGTAATCTCGTATGATTGGGAAATTGCGCGAAGCATTGCTGGATGGATATGTTTTTAGGCACGTTCGGCCAATAACAGTTTTGGGAAGCGGTTTGACTACGATAAAACCAAGATAGTTGTCCGACAAGAATGACTTTGTAAGAGTTGAGTCAACTCCCGATAAAAAGCTCGTGAAATCATCTTGGGTGAAAGTGGTCTGAAAAAAATGCAGTCGAGCACATTTATGGGCGTATTCGTGAAAACACTTTACATAGTAGCCTGCATAGTCATCTAAAAAGTCGCGATCGATGTATTTTCCCTCAATGACAATTGTTTTCGCGCCAATGTTCTCAAAGTATTCCTGGAAATATAAACTATGTAACTTTCCTGTGATTATTTGGAGATTGGCTTCAGAATACTCTACGAGCAACTTCTTTAAGGTCTCGTAATCATAATCGACAACCCTTAATGCCGCTTCCATATCCCCTCGCCCCTTAAATTGTCATGGGATCGTGCAACTTTTTTGTATTAATTTTGCGGGCCTCTTGGAGTTCTTCTGTCACTTTGGTCGCGATATCAAGAGCAGATTCGATTTCTCGCTGACCTTTTCTGGATCGAACGTACTTGACTGCTCTGGCAGCCATGGTTTTTACTTCTTGAGGAATGTCACTCGAAGCTTTTGGAGACATCCTTTTTCCTCCTGATTTAAAAAGAAGTAGATGTGACAATGATAGATCCTTCGGCGTAACACAAAGTGAAAGTCTTTTGTTTATGAATAGTTGCAAGGAATTAATTTCGCAGATAAAAACAAATGATACTACCGGCTTGATCCAATTTTACCCGGCAATCCTCATTATCTAAATGAGAAAACAAAATAGATCCCTATTTTCATCATTTTTTAACTAATAAAAGGTATTGGATTTATATTTAAAATGCCAGATTTTTCTTGTTTGAATTGAAACCCTAGTGGTTGAAGAACAATGCTTTCGATCAATCCGAATGGCCTTTTCCTATCTTTATCTCCACATACCTCCCCTCCACCTGAAATTTCTGCGCTTTGACAAACGGCAGCGCTTCCACCGCTTGCACATACAACTCGAGCTGCTCCTCTTCAT
>METF01000215.1:1745-2632 GCA_001771235.1 Candidatus Zhuqueibacterota bacterium RBG_16_48_16 | reverse complement strand
GATCGATCATCAGCCGATCCGGGCGCAATTCCCGGCCGCCGGGAGCGAAAAGAATAAATTCCGTAAAGACCGTCGGCCACTTTTCCCGCGAGAACAATTCTCCGTGAGAATCGATAAAAGTATTCAGTACCCCGATGGTCGCGTCAATCTCGTAAACGGGGATGAGACTGCCATAAAACATCCGGCTTTGCGAGGCCGCCAGGTTTTTCTCATCTTCACCCCCATGCCTGATAAAAGAGAGGTAATGATGCACCAGGCTGCCGAAATCAATGTCCCTGTTTTTGATAAAAGTCGTTTTGAAATCGAGATAGCGCTCCTTCGCCAGCCGCTGTTCGTCCCGTATGAAATAACGGGAAGAATCCGGGTTCAAATAGTCACCTATAAAATCCAGAGACATGGTCTCGGCGATTACCCTCTCAGCCGGTTTGGGCGCTAACCGGCCGGTGTGAAAGACCAATTTATTTTCATCGGAAACATCATCCCACCTGTCCTGTAACTGCTCATAGAGCGAATGGGCGAAAAGAATATCCATGTCGAATCCGTCGCCCGCCAGCTTTTCCTCCGCCATCTTTTTAAAGCCGCTGTCCTTGCTATAAGAAAAATAACAGCACAAATGGCTCTTTGCCCGGGTCATGGCCACATAGATATTATTAAGCTCTTCAATGGCCGCGGTTTTCAACGACTTTACATAGAGATCGCTGAAAGCCGAGTTTTCCAAAACCTGCGGGTAATTGTAAGTGAGCGCCCAGTTTTTTATCGCGGTGAAATCGTCGCTGTACTCGCAAAAAGTGTGCAGGGCGCCGTGGTTCCTCCCCTTCCTGGACGACAGGTCCCAAAAGAGAAACACATTGTCGAATTCCAGTCCCTTGGACTTGTGAATGCTCAGC
>METF01000215.1:1590-1685 GCA_001771235.1 Candidatus Zhuqueibacterota bacterium RBG_16_48_16 | reverse complement strand
TCGTCGCAGTATTGCAGAAAGCCGAAGAGATTCTGCGGGACTTTTTGTTGTCTGTTTTCGAAATCGGCGATCAGCTCCAGGAAAAGGTGAATGTT
>METF01000215.1:247-1484 GCA_001771235.1 Candidatus Zhuqueibacterota bacterium RBG_16_48_16 | reverse complement strand
GGCCGGCAGTGCTGCCGGTGTGGTGGTACAGTGCGACCATCTTTTGCAGTTTTTCAATGGACGGATAGCGTTTTAGCTGGCCAAACAATTCGGCATAGTTGCCACCGTTTTCCATCATGGCTTTATAATTCTTCAAGACCTCCTTCAAACCGGGACCATCCATAAGGACATAATCCGACCGCAAAAAGCGCAGACAATCATAAAAATCCCGGTAAACGAGAAACCGGAAAAGAAACATGACGGGTTTTATGGCGCGATGCAGCAATACCGATCTCGACGATTCCAGAACGTAATCCATACCGTGCTCATCGAGAACGGCGGCTATTTCCGCCAGGTCGTCGTTGTGCCGGGCCAGGATGGCCGTGTCGCGCAAACTGATTTTGTTTTCACTGACGAACGGAATGATAAACTGCTCGGTGAATTCAGCGATGGCACCCTGCTTCGAGCGGATGTCGTTATCCAGCTTTTGCGAAGAGGAATAATTGCGAAAGATCACCCGGACGGCGCCCTCTGGCGAGGCATGATGCGCGTGAATAGCCGTGTAAGACCAGGCCATGTCCAGGCTATTCAACCGTTGGTGCAGTGAGGGATTGCCAAAGACATTGTTTATGAAATCGATGATCGCCGGGGTGCTGCGATAGGAGGTGTCCAGGCTGGTGCTCTCGGCATCGAACAAAATCCGGGGCATGGCCAGCAGCAGATCCCTTTGGCCGCCGCGCCAGCCGTAGATGGCCTGCTTCTCATCGCCGACGACGATGGCGCCGCCGTACTGTTTGACGCCGGGGCCGCTGATGACCTCCGTAATGATGGGCAGGACGATGCGATGCTGAATGATACTGGTGTCCTGGAATTCATCGATGAGCACGAACCGTATGGCCCCCGCCAGGACCTCATAAAAGGCATTGGTCACCGTGTTGCCCTCGATCAGCGACAATTCCGGATCGTAGAGATAGCGAAAGGTATAGTAAGAGATGTCGTTATAAGAAAAAACTTTTTCACTGAATTTGATCTCATCATAACGGCTGGTGATGATGCGGGCGATTTCCAGCAATTCTGCCTGTTCAGGAAGAAACGCAGTATGGTAGAGGTAACCAGCCAGGCACTGTCCGGCATCGGCCAGGGAGGCCAAAACGCCGGGATCGGCATCGTGCAATTTTATCCGGGTTTTATTCCAGAATGGCTCGCCCTTGAGAAAAAGACCGGCCTGTTCCACGACCTCTTCCCGGTCGTCAAGAAC
>METF01000215.1:0-230 GCA_001771235.1 Candidatus Zhuqueibacterota bacterium RBG_16_48_16 | reverse complement strand
CAAGACCATGATCGCCAGGTATGTGCTTTTTGCTGAAGAGATCCGCATAGTCCTTTTTGAGCACATCCTTGAGCGCAAGCCCGCCTTTGTTCTCCATTTGTCCCTGCACCAATTTGGCAACACTCACATAGTGATCGCAAAATTTGTTATAATACGTCTCGGCATCCGCCGCACCGCTTTCAGTCGGAGCCTTCGGCCCGCTGGCGGTGATGAGATCGAACAGCCAGCGG
>METF01000214.1:6946-7180 GCA_001771235.1 Candidatus Zhuqueibacterota bacterium RBG_16_48_16 | reverse complement strand
ACTGAACAAACGATACCGACTGGCCGGTAGAGAGTATCATGTGGCGTATTGCTCGATCGGCCGGGACGTCGCCCAATTCGCCGAGGAACAGAAAACCAGGTCTTCCCAGGCCGATTTATTCGATACGGTGTACCGAAAAGCTGGCGGCTTGGGTCCCCCGGCGGAAAGGGGAGTCTCCTGGAAGTCGCAAGAAAGCCGGGCCGTTCACCGGGCATTGTTTTCCGAGACTCTGAT
>METF01000214.1:0-6914 GCA_001771235.1 Candidatus Zhuqueibacterota bacterium RBG_16_48_16 | reverse complement strand
ATGCTGATCAGTTCCTGTTGTTGAAAGTGCTCGGCTGGATTGACCGTCCGGCCGTTTCCAGCTCCGACGTCCAGCGAAGAAACGACGAGGTGTACGAGGATTGGGAGCGAGAAAAGGCGGAAGCCGTCTGGGACGACTACGTCCTCGACCTCATGAAAAACAAACGACTGGATTTCGATCGGGACACGTTCGAGAAAATGGCCGAGCTGTTTCGGCCTTTGTATATAAGATCCAATCCGAAAACCATACCTTTCATGAATCACGAGATGGTTCAGGAAACGCCGCTGTCTGTGATCGATTCCGTCGGCATTGAATTAAAAAAACAAGATATTGAAGACCGGCCTTTTTTTGCTTTCGACGGAAAAACCTGGGCTGTGGCGGATTTCATGAAGATTTATGCATCGCACCCCCTTGTCTTTCGAAAAAGCAAGTTTAGCGACAGCGAGTTTCCGGAAGAGTTCAAGTTGGCAGTTGCAGATCTCATGAGAGATCAGATCGTCAATCAAGAAGCCTATGACAAAGGGATCGATAAATCTCCATCCGTTCAAGCAGATACCTATATGTGGCGGGACGCCCTGATTGCAGGGTATCACCAATACACTTATTTGCAAACCAAAACCACGGACGCGCCTTCCGGCAAGGTGTCAGCCGCGAATATTGATCGCATCCTTGATGATTACTTGAACGCCTATTCCGACAGCCTGTTTTTGAAATACAGCGAAAGAATCCGCATCAACATCCCCGTTCTTGAAAATATCAAATTGACCCGCATCGACATGGTCGCGTTGAACCAAAACGTTCCTTATTTAGAAACGGTTCCTCCATTTCCAGTACTTACCAACAAAATCCGTTTAAATTATGGAGGAAGGCTGCAATAGAATTGTGGCTGGTCGACCATTTGCAGGCCGGGGCGGTTGTGAGATAGGCCAATTTTATTGCTCTCAACAAAAAGAGCTTGATTTTTTGTCGATAATTTTGTAGGATTATCAATCGTAACTTACCCGTGTAAGTCAAATGTCAATCGTCAATCAATCCACTATTGCCAGACTATTGCGTGTCAGCCGGGCCACAGTTTCCAGGGCGCTTACGGATGCGGATGATATTTCCGCCGAAATGAAGAAGCCTGTGCGGGATATGGCCGAAAAAATGAATTATATTTCCCACTATCACGCAAAAAGTTTGCATTCCAAAAAAACAAAACGATCGGCGCGCCGGATACCTTGACGCCTTAAACAACAATCAAACTCCCGTCCGTGATGAATGGATCGTAGAAGGAGGATTTACGCTTGCGGAAGGCTATCCTGGTTTCATGAAGATCTATCAAAGCGGTACACTGCCTGAGGTCTTTTTCGCTGCAAACGATCAAAAGGCATGAATGGATGGTTTGATCAACTGACTCGAAAGTTATTCAATACTACGGCAATCAATTTGAACTCTACAATGGCCTTTTCAGAAAGGAGATTGTATGTTGAATCGGGAAAAATTATTCATGGGTGTATTTCTGGCGTTGATTCAAGGATTCGGATTGTGCTTTGCGCAGACGACGGGAAAAATCGCCGGAAAGGTCGTTGACAAAGCCACTGGTGAGCCTCTTATCGGCGCCAATGTAATGATTTTAAACACGTCATTCGGCACTGCAGCCGATATGAATGGGAATTTTTTCATCATCAACATCCCGCCTGGAGTTTACAATATTCAGGCAACAATGATCGGATATAAGAACATCAAGATGGAAAATATCCGCGTCAGCGTCAATTCGACGACCACCCTCAATTTCGACATGGAGCAAACGGTTCTTCAGGGTGAGGAGGTTGTCGTAACGGCAAGCGCGGTTGCATTTAAGAAAGATCAAACCAGCTCGGTGCGCAACGTGTCCGCTGACCAGATATCCAAACTGCCGGTCGAGAATGTCAACCAGGTCGTGAACATGCAGGCGGGTGTGGTGCAGGGGCATTTCCGCGGAGGCCGCAGCAGTGAAGTTTCCTATCTGATCGACGGCCTGCCGGTGGTCAACTCATTCAGCGAATACAGCAGACAAAGCGTATATCTTGAAACGGACGCGGTTCAGGAACTGGAAGTGATCAAAGGTACTTTCGACGCGGAGTACGGCCGGGCCATGAGCGGTATGGTCAACGCCGTCACCAAAGACGGTGGCAACACCTGGCACGGAAGCGTGTCGAGCGGATTTAACAATTACCTGACCACGCATAATGACGTGTTCATCGGACTCGGCGAATCGGGTTTTCTGCAGCGTAACCTGAGCCAGGATTACAGGTTCCAGCTCGATGGCCCAATCTTGAAAAACAAATTGACCCTTTTTGCTAACTATCGGTATCAGAACAACCGGGGACCGCTCAATGGCACACATCGTTTTAATCCCTGGGACTACAGCGTCTATCCATCGGATGATCCAGCTACCTGGCATATCGAACACACCGGCGATAACGAATATGTGGCCATGCAGCAGAGTTTTTATCGCAACGGCACGGGCAAACTATCCTACAAGCTGACCAACAATTTCAAAGTCAGTTTGCTGTACACGTTCAACGGGAGCAAGAGCAAAGGCTATAATTTTCAATATAAATACAATCCCACTGGACTGGGATGGGGTTTCAGCACGGTACACCTCGGTTCTTTCGATATCAACCATATGCTTTCAAAGTCTCTGTTCTACGACCTGAAAATCTCCTACACCAGCCGGGTAGAACAGGGTTATTTGTACGAGGATCCGTTGGATCCGCGATATCTCAGTCCAAATTATCGGGGAAGCCTTGAGACAGGATTTTATACCGGCGGCATGGCGGGTGCCGGAAAGAGCAAGGACACGTTCTTGAGGGGGGATGCCAAATTTGACCTGTACTGGCAGGCCAATAGAACACACGGGTTGAAAACCGGCTTTTTGTACACGTCACATGTCGTCGATCGCTGGCGGGTTGATGTGCGGAATCAATACGAGGGACTTACGGAGGCCAATGACATAGTCGTGGATCCGGTCACGGGAAAAATCAGCTTCCCGAATTACATCCCCGAACTCATCCCCATCACGGAAAATACCATCAATATTTACAAGGTGAAACCTTATGAGATGTCGGCCTACATTCAAGACAAAATGGAATTCGATGAAATGGTGATCAAACTGGGTCTGCGCTATGACCATTTCAACCCCAATTATCAATACCCGTCCAACTGGCGGAATCCGTCCAACCAATTGACGCTTCCGGATTCCATGATGTCCACGTTGTTGCCAAACGATCCGCAGACCCAGCTTAGTCCACGCCTGGGCTTGTCCTACAAGCTGAGCGACCAGGCCGTGCTCCGGCTCAGTTACGGGCATTTTTTCCAGATGCCCCAGATGTACTCCATGTTCGAGAATAACATTTTCCGCATTCCCACGGGGAATTACGAGACCACCATCGGCAATTCTCAGATCAAAGCAGAGAAAACCGTTCAATATGAGATCGGCCTGTGGCAACAGCTCATGACGGGCATGGGGCTTGAAGTCTCTCTCTATTATAAGGACATCTACAACCTCTTGAGCACCAAGGTCGTGACCACATACAATCAGATCAAATATGGTTTATTCACCAACAAAGATTACGGCAACGCCCGGGGCGCCGAGCTGACCTGGGATTTCATGCAGGGCGGATTCTTCACGCAGGTCAATTTCACCTATTCCTTCACCCGGGGGAATGCGGACAATCCGCGCGACACGTATACGCGCGCCGGTAACAGCATGGATCCGATCACCAGGCTTATCCCCATGTCGTGGGATCAACGGTACACGGCAAATGCCACCGTCTCCTATGCAACAAAGAACTTGAACGTCGCGTTGACCGGGTATCTCAATTCAGGGACGCCTTACACCTATGACCCTCCCGATTACAGCCCGCTTTACCGGATTAATCTCTATCAAAACAATTCGTACAAACCGTTGACCATGACCTATGACCTGGTGGCTTCGTATATGATTCCATTATCCGGCAGGCATTCTCTCAAATTCATGCTTAACGTCTACAATCTGCTGGACAAACTGAATCCCACCTGGGTGTACGGCGACACCGGGCAGCCCTATACCCGAATCGTAACCGAGGCTGAATTGAGTCGATTCCGCAGCGATTATAACGATTATTATGACCAGGTTAAGAATCCGACCATGTATTCGTCCCCAAGGTCGGTCAAGATTACCACAGGTTATACCTTTTAATACATAGTGAACAGGGTTTTGATTACCAGGATGAGCCAAATCAGATAATTTAGGAGATAAGGGCATGAAAATATGGACTACATTTCTTGCAGCATGCTTGTGGATGTCGCTATGCGTGTCCAACCTGTTGGCCCAGGCCAAACTTTACACGGGTCCCGAAGATCCGGCAGGCGACATCTCCGCCATCCGCTCCGGCTATATGAATAAAAATCGGTTTCTGCTCTATTTTGAAAACAACACCCAGATCGCATCCTGGCCCGAGGTCGGCACGAGCCGCTGGCCGAACGATTACACGGGTCAGCGGATGGTTGATGTCGCCTCGGTATTGGTGGGCAGCCAAATCTATATTTACCAGGATTCCCTCCCCATCGACGATTTGAACGACCCGCGGTTTATAAATGAGCCCGACGCCATTGACACGTTGTACTTTGTCCAGTCCCATTCTTATTCCTCTGCCAACCCGGATAGGAATTACGACAGCACTGTGGAATGGGGGCTTTATCCTGTGCCGGGTTATTGCAACGAGACGCAAGATTACCTGTCCATGAGCAACAAGCCTGAGTCCTGGCCGCCGGAAGGATGGCCATTAACCGGTTTCACCAAAGTATGGCCGGGTGAATGGAACGGACGATTCGGCAGAGGCATCACAAAGGCGGCCCTGGAATCTTATTTTGTCGCCAACGACGCGCAGGACATGGAATATATCATCCAGCGCAACGACCCGCAAGAGAGACTCATCACCGACGGGCCCCGCTACCTTCCCAGGCCGGGAAAATTCATCGGCGATATCAATCCCAACGTCACCATCCAGAGAGGCCTGCCGTGGGGCGGCCTTGGCCTCCGGATTGAGGTGCGGGGATACCAGTGGGCCAACAACGAAGCCCAGGACCTTGTTTTCTGGGAGTACAATATATCCAATATCTCCGATTATGACCTGCCGACAAGTGGTTTCGGATATTACATAGATAACAGCATCGGAGGCGATGCCAGCGGGGAAAACGAGGTTGCTTACCGCGATAAAGTGCTTGATCTAACCTACGTCTGGGAACGGCTAGGCCAGGGCGAAGGCGGACGGCTGCCTGGGACCGTAGGATACGCCTATCTGGAAAGTCCGGGCAAGGCATACGACGGGATCGATGACGACGACGACGGCATCATCGATGAAAAAAGGGACAACCCTGCCGGCGAATGGGTTGGCCCCGGTGTTGGAGTGGATGGACAGCCCATCGATGAGGAAAAGTTTCTGAATTTTTTCCACCGCGAGCCCCAGTGGCATTGGGAGGGCGACGAAGACCAGGACTGGCAGGACGGAGTTGATCCGGACAATGATGGAAGTTACGCCTATCAGGATGCATTGGGCGATTGGTTCCTGGAACCAGGCGCACACGTGGGCAACGATGTCGGAATCGATGGCGTCGGACCTGGGGATTTAAACTATAACGGACCGGATGAAGGCGAATGCAATCACAAACCGGATTTTATTGAGGTGAAGGGCGAGCCCAATTTCGGGCCGCTTGACATCGGCGAATCGGACATGCTCGGGCTGACCAGCTTTCTTTTGTTCGATTGGGCGCAATGGCAAAACATATTTCGCTTGACGCTCAATGAAGATGAAAACGTTTGGGATCGGATGAATTCCAATACGCTGTCCGAATTTCTCATCGCAGGATCCGTAGGATCGATGTACATGATTTTTGCTTCTTCGCCTTTTCCGTTCTACAAAGGCCGCACCGAAAGGGTGTCGATGGCGTTCATGTGCGCGTATGAAAACCTGGCCGCGCTCAACGCCTCGGGCCACCGGGCGTCGAACCTGTTCCGTCTCAAGGATGTGGCGCAGATCATCTACGAGCGTGATTATCAATTCGCCCAGCCACCCCTCACGCCAACGTTGAAGGCCACTCCGGGGGACGGCAAGGTGATTCTCACCTGGGATGATTTTGCTGACATGAAGACCCGCGAACCCCTGCTGCAGAATGCCAATGATTTTGAAGGATATAAATTGTATAAATCGACCGACAAATTCATGGCCGATCCCCGAATCATCACCGACGGGAAAGGGGCCACGAAATTCCGGGCGCCGATTTTCCAATGCGACAAGGTCGATTCGATCACAGCTTACTCCACATTAGGTGGGCAACTGGACGGCCATCTCGAGTATATGGGTGACGACACGGGAATCCGGCATTATTTTGTCGACACCGACGTGCAGAATGGCCGGACCTATTATTACGCCCTGGAGTCTTATGATTATGGGATAAAAGACCTCAACATTGCACCGGCTGGATGCGGGGTGGATATCGAATTGGATGAATCGGAAAACATCGTTTGGATGGGGCCTAACATTCAGGTCGCTATTCCGGGCCAGAGGGCTGCGGGACACGTTCCACCCCACATCATCATCGACGCGGAACGTTCATCTCAAAGGCTCGCCGACGGCCTGCTAACCCCCTTCATCATGGATGCCGATAACATTCAACCTGGGCATACCTACAAAGTGACGTTCAAAAGTGACACAACGGATTATTATAACAATTCGATTAGAACGAGGCATTATCGTGACGCAAAGCTGACGACATCGGGCATTGAGGTTTACGATGTCACACAGATTCCGCAGCGGGTGTATGTAGAGAACTCGACGAACGCTTCCCTCATAAACAACATCCGATACATTCCGGAGCTGCAGATCTGGCAACTGGCCCCAAACGAGGAC
>METF01000213.1:12283-14426 GCA_001771235.1 Candidatus Zhuqueibacterota bacterium RBG_16_48_16 | reverse complement strand
TCCTGGCCTCGTACATTTTTGCTTTTCCGGCATGACCAAGGGCATTGAACGTTGTGACCAGATTTTCATAGGCGTCCAGGGATTTGGGATCGCGTTCGATGACCCGCTCAAAGTATGTTCGCGCGCTCTGCCAATCTTTTTTTCGCGCCAGAAACTCCCCGTACATCAGCTCGACGTCGGGTTCGTCTCCACCGAGACTTAAAGCCTGGGCGAAAGATTTTTGCGCCGCATCGGCCTCGCCAAGCTTTTCGAAGGTTATCGCCAGCGAGGCGTAGGCCATACCATAGCTCGGCTTTAACTGTAAAGCCAAACGGAAAAATCGCTCTGCCAGCTTTAACGAATCCCGCTCCAGAAAACCCAATCCCTGGTAATATCGCGAGTCGGCAAAAGCATCGTTCGCCAACCCGGCTTTTTGTTGTCTCTGGTAAATCCGGCCCAGTTGCTCGTGCGATTCGATGAGCAAAGGTTGAATTCTTCGCGCGCTCTTGAAAGCTTTTTCCGCAGCACTATCATCGTGGGCTTTTAAATATGCCTTGCCCAGGTTGATGTAGATGAAGGCGTACTCTGTATTACGCTCAACCGGACTGGTACAACTGCGCAGCAGCGTCGTCATTCCTACATCCAGGCTTCTGCCCTGGGCAAAATATTGATCTTCGATATTTTCCGGATAAAGCTCCACTGCTCTTTCAAACGCTTCAATCGCTTCCGATATTCTTTCTTTATTAAAGAAAGCATTGCCAAGATTATTATAAGCGATCGCCAACGTTGGATCTATTTTCAGCGCTCTTTGAAAAGACAAAATTGCTTCGTCCACACGACCGAGGTCGTTCAATAAATTTCCCTTGAGCAGGTAAAATCGCGACATCATGCTATCGATTTCAATTGCTTTATTCGCATAATGGATCGCCTGCACCAGGGAGTCCTGCATACGCAAGGCAATCGCCAGGTTAAAATAGAGATAAGCCTCATCATGATCGGTTTTTATGGCATAGCGAAACTCCTCCGCCGCCTGCGTGGGATCGCCATCGTTCAAAATCAGCAGGGCATTGTTATTTCGCGCGGGAATCATCGATGAATCGCGCTGCATGGCAATATGATAGTAGTGCTTGGCCTCGGTAAGCATGCACATGCGCGAGTAGGCATTCCCCAGGTTGTAATAGTAGGCGGGCTCGTTCGGATCGATTTCGATGCCTTTTTCATACTCGGCAATCGCTTCAGTGAGCATGTTGTTTTTATAGTATAGCGAGCCAAGATTGACATGGACGCTGGCGCTGGCCGGAGCCAATGAGACGGCCATGTTATAAGATTCAATGGCGTCGTCGAGCTGACCGACTTTTTCATATATATCGCCTTGCAGGATATAGGCATCGACAAATTCTGGGTCCTTCTTGACCGCCGCGCGAACGGCCTGTAAAGCCAGGTTATAGTCCTTAAGGGTGAAATAAACATTTCCGAGATTGGTATAAGCGCGCGAGTATGCCGGGCGCATGCGAATGGCTGTTTGATAAGATTGAATAGCCGAATCCATTTCCGCTATTTGAAAAAAAGTCACGCCCATGTTGTTGTACAGCACCGGATCGTACGGCGCCAGCGTGATGGCCTTGCGGAAGTGATCGAGCGCCTCGGCATGCTTGCCCTGCCCGGATAATTCCGTGCCCTTGTCGATATGGTAATTCGCCGAGCTCTCGAGAATGCGCCTGATTCTCTCTTCTTCCCGCTTTTTGCTTCCGGCGCATCCACAGACCAGGGCACATATCAAAAGGACGATGCCTAGCCGACTACAAGACATGGGCTTCTCCATCATGGCGGATTTATGAACCGTTTCTACAAAGGGATTGGCGTCCCGGCAACGTGTGGTTTTATATTAATAAAAATGGGGCGTTAAAGCAAGCAAATGTTCGTGGATGGACAGCACCTCACTTACGGGTGTATAACAAAATGAGAAAGGGCGCGCTGACGGGTCATGATTTATGATTAAAGATTAACGATTTGCGATGTCAAATGTATGGTCTGAGTGGAGGAATCTTGAATCCTATTAAATTGGTAGATCGGACTCAACGCCAAATTTGTCACAAGAAGCGAAACAATCCCGAAAAATCGTAAATCATAAATCGTTCATCGGAAATCGTCGATCATATTGGGA
>METF01000213.1:8143-12165 GCA_001771235.1 Candidatus Zhuqueibacterota bacterium RBG_16_48_16 | reverse complement strand
AGTTCTTTCTTTACAGCTTCGTGGGTCAGGTATTGTCCCTTTTCAAACTGCTCTTTGCTTTTCTCCAGCATCAATTTCGTTAAGAATTCTTCTACCAGCTCGTCTTCGTTCTTGTCATCCGCTAGTGAGTTGACAATTGCAATCATTTTTTCTTTTATTGCTGACATAGGTCAGCACTCCAATTTAATTTCTGTCGAAATGCTTAACCATGAATAATCTAGGATAGCGTCATTTCGTCGCGAAATGGGAATACAGCGACTCCGAAACAGCTTTAGAATATCCGGACTTTTGTTTTTTTATTATCTTTTTCGTTGATAAATGTAAATGATTTTTTTGACAGTAGTCCAAGCTGTTCGTTAGCGTTCAACAATTCAATACCGTAAACTTTGCCATCAGGAGCCATATCGATAACGAGCTCGTCACTGATCTTTATTGGTTCCACTTCTTCCGTCTTGGGCCGAAGTTTAACGTAAGCAATGTTATATTTGGAATCATAGCTTATTTCCATTATTACCTCCGTCAATGCCTTTCAAACAACTGTCCCCACGGACTCTGTCGCCGGAACTTTGCCTGGCGCCTCTTACCGAAAACCGGCCACCAGATAAAATCGTGATAAAAGAACGATCCGAAAACAAAAAGATAAACCAACGGTGTGTGGAAAAATAGTCTCTGCAAAACCCTCAACGGGCTGAACCATAACATATTGCCAACCAGGCTTGCTGCGTTATTGCCGACAGGATAATCCAGGCTGACGGCGGAAATGTCATAGCCCCTGATTTCGATCTCCTCCATCCTTCCCGTTCCCAAACCGCGCTCGTGCGCCAGCCGGATGTATTTAATGCTCATGGGATCGAAACCCATCATCTTTGCCGCCACGGCATCGATAGCCACCTGGTCGCCGCTGGCGAGCATAAAATCGGTATCGTGGGGCGTCATGGTGCGCGGCCCAGGCCCGGAACCGGAAATGGTGCCGTCCATAACCGCAAATAGCCCGGAGTGAATTTCCTTTTGAATGGCCAGCAGATCAACCAGCGTCTCGTGAATGACCGAATGGGTATAATGCCGGCGCGAATTGAGCAGGCCGCCAAAGGCATTCTTCATGGCGCCGGTGGTGGTGGTGTAAATATGGGTTTTCATGGTCGGCAAATGAAGGATGTTTTTGTCGAGGAAAAATTCAGGGATGTGAATTCCTTTTGGATAGATTTTGTTCAGCACCAGCATCTCGGCTTCCGGCTGGTAGCGGATCCATCTCATCTGTTCTTTATTGAAATTTTCATATTCGGAGACGGCGTATTTTTCATAGATGGGCGCCAGCTTGTTCAGCCGCTGGCCCTTTTCACAATCCGTCACCACGGTGTTGTTATGAACGGAAGAGAGCTTTGCAAATCCCAGATGGTGCAGCGCTTTGATCGTGCTTTCCAACTGCCAGGGCGTGGTGTTCGCACTCAGATAGGGGAAATGCCAGGAAATGTTATCCTTCAGAATAGTGACTTTACTTTTATCGAGAAAATTCCCCACCTCCGCCAGCTTGAATAATTCCAGAACGTCTCGTTCAACATTTTCCGGCGCCGTCTTCACAACAGCGACAACCGACTTGTCCATCAAAGCTCCTTAATATCTTTGAAATTAAATTTTACCATTATTAAGCAATAACTTTGCAGCTTAACGCAAGGCCTTAGATGCCCACAAAGAGCTTTAAAAAACTCGCTAATTTTTTTATAGCTCATCACCACTACGGCCAAAGTTAAAAGTCGAATAACACTCTATCAATTCACTTTACTAAAAAGAGGGTGTCATTCCTTTAGGAATCTTTGTCAAGTGTGCACAACTTTGGGAAAAAACGCAAACTGATATGGGAATTCCTCCTAAAAAATGCCATCACGGCGGGCTTGATTCCACAATTACAAAGATTCTCAAGAGAATGACAGTCACGCTGAAAGATTTACAAGGTAACCTTCTTTGAGAAGGATACCATGTAAATCACCATATTCCCTTTTTGGTTCAGGCACTAAACATAAATAGCCAAAAAAACCGTAACAGCATAGAGAGTTATGCAGATCAGTATTGGCTTGTCTGCTAAAATAACAAGCTCCGGCGATTCGCCCAGACTGCGGTTATTGACAAGGTAAAGATAGCGAAACAGGCCGTAAATAACAAATACCAGTGTAAAGACCAAATTCCGCGTGGCAAATTTTGTGACAGTTTCCGGGTCGAGCGTGTAAAGAGCGTAAGCGATGATGCAGCCGGTGGAAACGGTATTGATCATCTGATCCAAAAATTTTTCGGAATATTGGCCGAGCGTCTGGCGAACGCTGGTTGCGCTTTCTTTAAGGGCCAGGTATTCCGCCTTGCGCTTGTTAAGGGCAAAAAACAATGCCAAAAAGATCGTACAGATAATCAGCCAGGACGAGGACAATGCCCGAATGGCCATGGTGCCGCCGATGACCCGAAACATGAATCCGCATGAGATGATCAGCACGTCGACAATGATGATGTTCTTCAAATAAAGGGAGTAGAGAAAAGTGAGAATAAAATAAGAGGTGAGCACAACGCCAAAGTTGCTGTTCAAAGAGAAAGCCGCTATCGAGCTGGCTAAAAAAAGAATCACTGCGATTGTTATTGCAGTCGCCGTCGAAACCGCGCCTGCGGCAATGGGCCGGAAACGCTTCTTCGGATGCTTCGAGTCTTTTTCTTTATCCAGCACATCATTGATCAGATAACCGCTGCTGGAAATAGCGCAAAAGAGGGCGAATGCCACCAGGGCGGACAAGACCTTTTCAACATGGAAAATATCCCTGGCAAAAATCAATCCGGCGAATACCACGACATTTTTTCCCCACTGCTTCGGCCTGAGTGAAATGAATAGAGCCTTCACCTTCCTCCTTTTTCTGACATGCCATTGTCAATTAACCTGCATGATTACCACGGCAAAACTTGTAACCGATCACGGGGTGTTTGAATTACTCATACGATTTAAGCAGACAATTTTTAATTCAAAGATCAAATATAAAGGTGCAAAATGACAAAGCAAAATTTAAAAATGGATTTAGAGAATAATAACTCAGCGCTCTCGGTGTTCTCAGCGGTTAATAGATAATGAAGTACTCATCTTCCGTATGAGCCTGTTTTCGCCTCCAGCTTGTTTTCGCCGGTAATGGATGAGGTGAACGTGACCGTCAATGGTCGGGAGATCGTCCTCGTTTGTGCTTCCCGAAAAATTGAAATCTTCAATCGGCTCGAAATCGACAGCCAACGAGTCTCGCACTGTCCATTCACCTTTATAGGATACCAAAAGCCATAAATCGCTCTGAATGTTGCTGAGGAATTTTTGTGCATCAACACGGCGAATCGGCACCGCTGTTCTTAATCCATAATAGTAAAATGGCTTTTTGCCAAATAAATGATCCAGCAGGATAATTTCCCCATCGTTTATTTTCGCCTTGGCAATTTGGGCCAAAGATCGCCAGTCATCTTTTTTATTCCATTGCTCAAAACAGATCATGGACTGCATAAAAAACAGAACAAGAATGGAGATGATTCCGATCCGCGTCCATTTTTGTCTTAACCTGATAACAGCAAAAGAGATGATCAGCAGGTATGCCGGAATAACGATTACCATGTTGCGCAATAATAGATAATGGCTTTTGAGACTTATCAAACCGGCAAATAAGAGGGGCAGAAAGGCGTGCATCAGCAGGAATCCGGCGGCAGAAAAGCCCGTTTTATTGATTGTTTTTAAAAGTGGAGATCGGAAAGTAATTTTGTCCAGAAATAAATCGATTTTTTCTGCCAAAAGATCAGAGTATTTGAAGGCAAAAAACAGCACAAGCGCTATTGCGGCAGCGACAAAAAAGGAAACGGGTAATGAACGCAACTGCTCAAGGTGATAAGGTCTTATGCTGTCGGCGTAGATAATCGGGTCGTTGATCTTTATTTGCTCCTGTAAAAGGGGTAAAGTCCGGGACATGGAAAGATAATAACCGGCAACGATCGTTATTACCGCAAAGAGCACCAGAAAACGC
>METF01000213.1:6857-7930 GCA_001771235.1 Candidatus Zhuqueibacterota bacterium RBG_16_48_16 | reverse complement strand
TGTGGTGATAGTCCTTTGTACATCGGGCGGGCTTTGGTAATGAGCTGGCTGATCATCAGCGGCAGCCAAAACATATAAGCAGCCATGATGTTGATTTGAGCAGGGAGCCAGTTTTTGAGCAATCTTTTGCGAATGTACGAATGGAAAACCACATAAGCATTTTGTGCCAGCCATACCAGGAAAGCAAAATAGTGTATGTACAGAGCTAATGTGGTAATGACGCAATATCCGATGAACCATTTCTTGTCGTTCGTTCGCAATAACTGAAAAAAAGTGTATGTGGAAAGGATGACAAGAAATAATAGCATTGAATTGGAGCGCGCGTTTTGGCTGAGCCACAGGTGCCATGGCGATATGGTCAATAACAATGCCGCCAAAAGTCCTACTTTGTGATTGAAGGCAAGCCTGCCGAGCATAAAGAGGCCGAATACGGATAATACCCCAAAAAATACCGAAATACTGCGCAAACCGGCTTCACTGGTGCCGAAAATTTCTATCCAGAAATGATGGAGGATATAAAATGCAGGCGGGTGAACATCGTTTATGGTCAGGACGCCCACGCGGTAAAGAGGCTCCATAGCATAAAAGCCGCCGATTGCCTCATCGATTGAAATGCTTTTATAAGACAAATGATAGATGCGCAAAGCTGCCGCTAAAACCAAAAGCGAAAGCAATAGAATCTTCGTTGCGGTGGGTTTTATGCTAAACATAGATTTTCATTCGAAAGTCGAAGTTACACAGTTTTGTAATTATCAGAATGGTATCTATTCAGCCACCAAGTCACAAAACCACTAAGGAACACAAAAAATCTTTGTGAACCTTTGTGTCTTTGAGTTTTCGTGGCAAAAAAAATTATATAATAGCTGAATTGGCACTCGGAATGTCTACAATATACTGAAAACAGAGATTTTTGCGTTGATAAATTGATGATAATTTCCTGCCGGAATAACTCGAATGATTTACAATAATCGTCCCATTGCTGCATTTTGCCTGATGAAAAAGCCGCAATGAAATGATTTACGCATGAGCGGAAGAATTTGGTATTTTAGATATTAAATTTATCTTTTGACCAG
>METF01000213.1:3214-6713 GCA_001771235.1 Candidatus Zhuqueibacterota bacterium RBG_16_48_16 | reverse complement strand
GGACCAGGGCGATGGCTCCCTGGCCTGGGCGATAACCGAAGCCGAAAATCACGCCGGCCCGGACACGATTGCCTTTGCGATTCCGAAAACGGACGCCGGTTTTGTTTCGCATAAAGGGTATTGGAAAATCGGCATTCTGACTCCTCTGCCGTATCTGACGCAGGGCGGCACGTTTATTGACGGCTCCACCCAGGCAACAAATATCGACAATGCCAATCCGGACGGCAAAGAAATCGTCATCCGCGCGGAGAGTGCTTATCCGGTCGATCTGGCCGGGCTTTTCATCCAGTCCGCCGGTAATAAAATTTTTGATCTTTGCATCGGTGGCTTTCGAGGACCAGCCATAAAGATAACGACTGCCAATGCCTTTGAAAACGTCGTGCAGAACTGTTACATCGGCATAGACGAAGATGGCAATCTCTCTTTTAACGTCAAAAAGAGCCAGGGGCTGAATATCACCGACGGCGCCCACCACAATCTCATCGGCGGCGGTGGAGCGGACAAGCGCAATATCATCAGTGGCAATTATTATGAAGCCATTGAAATGAAAGCCGGCCACCACAATAAAATTCTCGGCAATTACATCGGCGTCACCAGGACAGGAGTGAATCCAATGGGCAACGGCTGGGGTGAATACCCCAGGCAGGACTATTCCGTCCCTTTAACGGGACGTTACCAGGCGGTTTACATAAGTGAAGCGAGCTACTCGAACCGGATCGGCGGCTCTCAACCCGGCGAGGGGAACATAATCTGCGCCAGCGGCCGTCCGGGTTTGCGGATCGATGGAGTTGGCAGTGACAGCAACCTCGTCAAAGGTAATTATATAGGAATAGCAGCCGATGGTGAAACCGAGCTGGGAAATGGTGAGGCAGGGATATGGATTTCCCGCGGCCCCGCTTATAACGTCATCGGCGGTACGGAAGATGGAGCCAGGAACGTTGTTTCCGGCAATCACTCCAGCGGCATTCAAATGCGCCAGGCCAGCCATGACAACAAAGTGATTGGCAATTATATCGGCACAAATGCCACGGCAACGCGACTCATACCGAATTCGCACAACGGTATGTTCTTTTTCGGCCAGCCGTCCGAAGGCTTTCCCAATCACAATGAGATCGGCCCCAATAATATTATTATCGCCAGTGCGGCAGAAAAGGACAACGAACGTTATCCGTTGACATGGGCTGCCGTTCGACTGGACAGCGGGGGTACGGCATTCAACAAGATTTTTAGCAATTACCTGGGAACGAATCCTGCCGGCACCCTTGGCAGCGCCTGGAATTCCGCGGTCGTCATCGGCGGCGGCGCCCATGACAACACGGTCGGGCCCGATAATGTCATCGGTAACGTAAAAAAATATGGCGTGTGGATACGGCAGAAGAATACAATTCGTAATCCAATCACCAAAAATCGAATTGTGAATTGTGGCAAAATGCCGATCCTGCTGCAGGACGGCGGCAACAACATGATCGAGCAGCCGGTCATCCTGACTGCGGACGAACAGGGTCTAACCGGAGTCACCATTCCCGGCGGCGTTGTGGAAATATTTCAGGGCAACAGCCAGGCCGAGCAATACCTGGCTACGGTTACGGCGGACAACCAGGGTAATTTTTCCTGGCAGGGCAGCTTGAGTCCTGACGCATTCGTCACCGCAACCGTGACCGACGCTGACGCCAACACCTCCATGTTAGCCGACAATAAAGCCGTTCCGGTCGAATTGTCCTCTTTTATCGCTGAAATCATTTCGGTCGATGCGGTAAAACTCCAATGGCAAACAGAGACAGAAACCAATAACCTCGGATTTTATGTCGAGCGTAAAGGCCGCGCCGACGCTTTTCGCAGCATTGCCTTTATCAAGGGAAATGGAACGAGCAATAACCCGCACAAATACGAATATATCGACCACCAGCCAGGCCAATCGCAAGTGACCTATCGTCTCAGGCAGATGGACACGGATGGCAAATTCTCCTATTCTGTCGAGCAAAACATTTCGCTCGATACCCCGACAAGTTTTTATTTGCACCAGGCTTTTCCGAATCCGTTTAATGCAGAGACAATCCTTCAATTTTCCCTGCCGAATAAGGGCCATACTGTTTTGCAGATTTTTAACATTCATGGCCAGATGATACGGACCTTGAAAAAAGACAATCTGGAAAAAGGAGCCTATTCTATCCTATGGGATGGCAAAGACGATAGCCATCAGCTTGTCCCCAGCGGACAGTATTTTGTCCGTCTCGTCTCGGGAGATCAGGCTCAGGCTCGAAAAATTATTATGCTGCGATGAGGTAATAAGGTTAAAATGTGGTGGTGACCATTTTTCTACTAAGGTTAAAAAAACGACAATAAGGCTTCAGGCGGATATTCCGGCATTAACAATGTCAATCGGACATCTGCTACGGGCTGTCTATTAGAACTTGTTCTAAAATGGAACCCCATTACTTTCTTATGCCCACGAAATACGCGAAAAAACACGAAAACAGATTAGAAAAACTTTCGCTGTGGTATTAGATGTCTGAACGAAAACGAAAACCGGTTCTGAGATTGCTTCGCTCCAATAAAGCAAATTGAACGCGAAGTGGCTCATTTCCTCTGCTCGCAATGACAGTCCTTTTTTATCCGCTAGTTTTCGGTCAACCATCTATTTCAAGAACAATACCTTCCTGGTCAAAACCTGGTCCCCGGCATATAAGCGGTAATAGTACATTCCTGAGGTGACCGACAGGCCGGCATCATTGGTTGCATCCCAGAGTATTTCATAAACGCCTGCTGGCAGCTCATTGTCGCAAAGCGTTTTGATCTCCTGACCGCCGGTATTATAAATGATCAACCTGATTTTTTCCGGTCGCGGTATTTCAAACTGAATTCGTGTCGTTGGATTGAAGGGGTTGGGATAATTCTGCCCAAGCGCTAACCGGGTCGGAACCGACTCCCGGGAGCTCACCAGGGTGACAAAATCAATTCTCCAGACATGCTCAATCGTCGTTTCCTGGTCAGAAATTCTGACGATAATCTGTTCCAGGTCTTTCAGCGATTCTGTAAATATGATTTCGAGGCGTGATACCTTACCAGGAAGCAACATTTCGTCCAGATACCAGGCGTAACTCAGACTATCGCCATCGTCGTCCGCCGCCTCAACGCGGAACAGGACTCGCTGGTCCTCCTGAACCTGGATGAGCGTATCGGCCGGCTCGAACAGTGCTAAATAAGGTGCTCGGTTGAGATTGTTGACAGTAATTGTTATTCTTTTCTCCGTTATCGCATCATGACTGTCTTTTGCCTTTAAAACGATTTGATAGCTGCCCGCCTGCTGGTATGTGGGTTTCCAGGTCAACAGACGCGATGCCGGATCATAAGCCGCCCCGGCTGGCAGTGAATCCGCCCAGCTCGTGACCGGCTGATTTTCTGGATCGCTTATGCTGATCGCAGCCGACAAAGCCTGGTTTTCCAGAATCGAGGTATCGGCAAAGCAGGCGATGAGCGGCGGCTGATTTTGAATCAAGCT
>METF01000213.1:0-3141 GCA_001771235.1 Candidatus Zhuqueibacterota bacterium RBG_16_48_16 | reverse complement strand
CCCAAAATCCAGGAGGCCGACGCATAGCCTGAGCGGTCCGTCTCCATTTCCTGCGGCGCGAGTTGACCGCCGCCACTCTGAACCTGAAATTGGACCACTCCCTGGACCGGCAGCGAATCCTGATCCACAAGCCGCACTACCAGGGGCGATGCCAGGGTGTCTCGCGGCAAGGCCGATTGTCCGTCGCCGGAAATTTTGACCAGAGATGGCAGGAAATGGCTTTTAGCCGTGGCCGTAAAGACGACCGGCGGCACATCTCCGTAACGGATCGTCAGGCTATACTGTCCCGGCGACGATCCCAGTACCCAGTCGAACCTGGCCAGGCCCAGCGAATCCGTCTCCGCCGCAGCCAGGGGCGAGGAATTGCCTTGCGGATCGATGGAAATAGCTTCGACCGATTTACCGGGTACGGGATTGCCGTATTGATCGAGCAAGCGAACAATCACCTGCTGGTCCAAAAGCTGGTCGACAAGGCCGGTCTGGAGGTTGCCTGATATTTTGGCCAATCTCGCCGGGATATCCGGCAAAGTGGTGGCCTGGAGAATGACCGGCGAACCCTTCACGCCTTGCGACAAAATGAGCAGCTCGTTCAAATCTACGCCTGCCTGTGTTCCCAGCGTCCAACTGACTTTGGCATCGCCGTTCGATTGGGGCTTGACGAGAACAGTAGATTTCCCGTTTACCACTCCCCATCCCTCCAGTACGGTGAATCCCACGCTCATGTTGGCTAAAGAAACACTGTTGGCGTTCATTATTTTCACGCTGACAGAGTCGTCAAGAGGTTTTCCGGCAACGCCCGTCAGCGGATTCGCAGAAATCAGAACCAATTCAGGATCATCCTTAAAAACACTCACGGCGGTAAAATCAATTGCCGCCGCCGGATTGGTGATCGGGAAGATCCGGACTCTTTGCGGCAAATCGGACGGACCGAGCCGCCAATTCGCCTGGCACCGGCCGCTGGCGTTGGTCGTCACCGTGGTGGAATCCGCTTCATTGATTTTACCTGCGCCGGAAACGACCTTGAAACGAATCCAGGCATTCGCCACTCCGTTTCCATTTTGATCGAGCGCCCTGACAGCCAAAGCCGTTTGCAGAAGCTCCCCGGCAACGCCGGTCTGGATATCCCCCGACACCTTTTGCAGCGAAGCCACAGATGCCACTGCCGGGACGGTCACGGTTGTAAAAGGCTGTCCCGATTTGTTGTTTGACAAAATCCGGATAACCTGGTCCTGTTTGATGTCACCCAATTCCCACGTTTCACTGGCGGTTCCATCCTCGCTTGTCGCTTTTACGGCACTATCGGCATTGGAGGAAATGAATCGACCGCCGCCCGCAACCACCAGGAATTTTACCGAGCTGTTGGCAAGGCCCGAACCGGCGGCATTAAGAACTTTGACTCGAACCATGTCCTGGTATGGCGGATTCCGGGAAAAATCGAACGTGGGATTTTCGACCATGACAATCGAATCTGGCTTCAAAGCCGGATTGATGGTAGCCGTAAAAGTGACCGCGGCGCTGCCAATGGACGCGAGCATCTGCTGTTCGCCATCACTGCCAAGCTGCCAGCGAACGGAAGCCTTGCCTTCGGCGTCCGTCACTATGACCGTATCGGGTGCGACCGTTCCGTCGCCTTTCAGCACCCGAAAATGCACCGGGTGATTTTCTATGGGATTGGTGTATGCATCTTTTACCTGAACGGTCAGCGGCTGGGCAAGCTGCTGTTCCGGCGCGCCGGTCTGCTGATCGCCGGCAATTTTCGTGATCACAGAAGCCGGAGCCGGCCCGGCGGATGCACTCATCTCTACCGGCGATCCCGTCAGACTGCCGGCGTTTACACCTAATTTGTTGCCGCTCGCGCTGGCTGTCGTGCCCAGAACCCATTGGCATTTGGCGATACCCGCCGAATTGGTGTTGATAATGGCCTGCGCCGAGCCATTGACTTTTCCGCCGCCGGCCACGACTGAAAATACCACCTGGTGACCCGCAACGGCTAAATCACTGCCATCCAAAATCTGCACGGAAATCGAATCATCGAGCGCCTGCCCGACAATGCCGCTGAGGGGCAATTGGCTCAGCAACACCATTTTTTCGGGATCGTGATTCAGGCTTGCCGAAAATTGCACTTTTATGCCCGGCGAATTGGCCGGATAAGCTTCAAGCAGTTGCGCGAGCGATTGGCCGCCCAGACGCCACTGGGCGCTGGCAATGCCGTCCTCATCCGCCTGGACGCTGGCCAAAGAGGCTTCGTTCACTTTGCCGCCGCCCGATATGATCTTGAATTCGATTTGCGCGTTGGCAGAGGGATTCTGATATTGATCCGTGGCCTTGACCACCACGGGATTAGCCAACAGATCGCCAGCCAGGCCCACCTGATTATTGCCACTTTTTTTCACCAGATTGGCGGGCTGATCGGCATTCACATCGGCATAAAAACTCAAGGGCGAGTTGGTGATCGGCTGTCCATCTACCTGGCTGCTTGCTTTAAGCTCATTCCTTATGCCTGAAGCGGTTCCCAATTGCCAGGCAACGGCGGCATATCCTTGCTGATTTGTCGTTCGCTGTACAACAGCGAGCTGTTCCGGCATTAATTTCCCATTACCGGCCAGGATTTCGAATTGCACAACCTGCTGCGCAACATCAACGCCGTTGGATGTTTGCACCCGGACTTTAATGGAATCTTCCAGCACCTTGCCCGCCGTACCCGACAATTCAGCCGAGGTTATCCGGTTCAGTTGTGGCGGTCCGAGATTAATCATATTTGCCGTAAAATCGACCTGACCGGTCAAGAGAGAACTGCTCGCGCGGACTTTATGAGTTTCATTGGTGAAATCCAGTCGGTAATAAGCTGTCGCGTATCCCTGCAAATCAGTGTAGACGGGCTGAACAGTCAGGATTTGTCCCAGGCCCTGGATGACCTGGAAATTCACCGGCACACCGGCGACAGCCTGGCCTTTTGCATTTTTAACCAGCACCTTGAGCGGCTGTGGCAGGATTTGTCCGCCATAGCCGGTCTGATTATCACCGCTGCTTTTGGCCAGAGAGCTCGGCTTGCCAAAGCTTATCTGCCGGTTCGCTGGTACGGCAAGAATCTTGAGTATGGTGCCATCCAGCATGCGAATTTTTACATCGACCGAGTCGCGG
>METF01000212.1 GCA_001771235.1 Candidatus Zhuqueibacterota bacterium RBG_16_48_16 | reverse complement strand
AATAAAAAGGAGACTCTGTAAAGTCTCCTTTTTTATCTCCAGGGATCAAATAATCGAGAAGGAAGTTTCTTCGTCCAGCACTTCCATGGCCTGCTGCCGGTACGAGTCCATGACGTAGGGTATGCCTGTCACTTCCGCGCACTCTTTGGTGAGCGACATAAGCTCATTGCGAGTGATGGCGTGTACTCTGAAGCAGCGAGAACCGGCCATGAGCTGCTGCAAGCCCACGCGCAATTTATCGACAAAGCTGTAAATGCCAATAGCGCCATAGGGGATTTTATCCATTTCATCCTTACCGATAAGTTCCTTAACACGCTCGTAGCAGATGAAAATCTCTTCCGGCGTGGTGCCATATTTGGATATGGCTTTTGGCAAATCGTCTTCCTTGAGCCACTGCTCAAAATTTTTGCCGACAAAACCGGGGATCATCAGCGCGCGGCCCATGCAGACGGCTT
Source organism: Candidatus Zhuqueibacterota bacterium RBG_16_48_16 (assembly GCA_001771235.1). GTDB lineage: Bacteria > Zhuqueibacterota > Zhuqueibacteria > Residuimicrobiales > Sediminimicrobiaceae > Sediminimicrobium. The sequence continues at coordinate 6,835 of METF01000212.1, read as the reverse complement.
TGACGTGCGGCGAGCCGAGGGAAATCGCCTTGTAAATGTGATCCTCTGTTGAAAAGCCGCCGGCGAAGGCGAAATCGCAAATGTGCGGCTCGCCTTTTTTGCCCAGGTAATTGGCAAACTCGACCGCCGCCGAATGCAGATAGATCGATGGCATGCCCCATTCGGACATCATTCGCCACGGACTCATGCCGGTGCCACCCGGCGCGCCGTCAATGGTCAACAGGTCGATTTTCGCCTGCGTGCCCCATTTGATGGCCATCGCCAGCTCCCGCAGCGAATAAGCGCCGGTTTTTAAGGTTATGCGCTGGAATCCCAGGTCGCGCAATCGCTGGACTTCTGCCAGAAAGGTCTCGTGATCGATGAAGCCCAGCCGGGAATGCCGTTCAAATTCTTTTATGGCTCCGGCCTTGAAGGCCTTTTGGTTCACTTCCAGGGACGGATCGGGCGTGACGATGTAGCCGCGTTTTTGTAATTCCAGGGCGCGCTCAAGACTGTCGACTTTTATTTCTCCGCCGATACACTTGGCGCCTTGTCCCCATTTGAGCTCGATGGTATTGAGTCCGTGCTTCCCTATCACATATTCGGCAACGCCCAGCCGTGTATCCTCCACATTCATTTGCACCAGAATCTCCCCATAGCCCTGGTGATACCTTTTGTAGGTTTCGATGCGGCGATCCAATTCGGGGGACTTTTTAATTTTCTTGTCACTGTTTAATTCAAGCTCCGGATCGACGCCGCAGACGTTCTCGCCGCAAACGATGGTGATACCGGCCATAGCCGTGCCGATAGCAAAAGAATCCCAGTTTTTGCGGGCGATGTCTGTCGAACCCAATGCGCCGGTGAATACGGGAACTTTCATGCGCACTTTTTTCTCCCAGCCGTAGGCCGTCTCGGTGTTGACGATGGGAAAAATCGCGGTATCCGGCGATCCCTGGACGACTCCCAAACCTTTTGTTCCCATGGCATATCCGTGAATGTTCAAGTGCGAATAATCGATGGGATAGTTCTTGTCCGCACCGGCAGTTATCTCTCCGTAAGGCCCAGGATAGATGACTTCGCGGCCCCGGAAAGTGGCCTGGAAGACCTCGCAATTCCCTCGGCATCCGTCGACACAGCGGGCACACAAGCCCGATTGGGGAACCACATCTCGCGAGCGATTACTGGTTTGAGTTGCATCGTTGCCATTAGGTGTGTTTAGATTCATGGTTTCTCCCTTCGTTGGGGTTCATGTGTTGGAATTAATTTAGGCAAATGCCCATTTCTGCCAGAAATTATTAAGAATAATTATACAATAATTGAATAAAATTGCAACTTATTTGTGACAGTGTTTAAATAAATAAAGAATGAGAAAAGCCGATCCCTATGGCATGTTCTATCATTTCCAAAGAAAAGTTGTTGATAAAAATATTCACTGTCGCTACCTTTGGCCTGTTGCAGAGGTGTTCCGACAAACACTCCGGTTTTATAAGAAAGGTGATTTCACAAAGAGGCAGAGCATGGATTGGAAACGTAAAGTCATCGCGGCGTCCTTTGCATTTTTCCTGTTTTTCACCGCATTTTCACCTGGGGATGATTCTAGCCAACGCATCGACATGGGAAAGATAGAAAACGATCTTTTATCCGAAGCTTCAGGCCTTGCCGCCAGCGCTAAAAATCCCGGTGTGCTTTGGATTCATAACGACAGCGGCGATACAAATCGCATTTTTGCCATGTCGGTCACCGGCAGGCATTTGGGTATTTATTACCTTGATGATATGAAAGCGCGCGACTGGGAGGATATTGCCGTCGCGCCCGGCCCGGTGAAAGGCAAGTCCTATCTATATCTTGCCGATACGGGCGATAACGATGCGAAGCATCTGATGAAGAGAATTTATCGATTTGAGGAGCCAAAGGTGGATACAAGCCAAACTGCGGTGGATACTGTTCTGGCATCCATCGATGTTATCACCTTCCAGTATCCTGATGGCAAGCGGGATGCCGAAGGTTTGATGGTCGATCCGCTATCCGCTGATATCTACATCGTGTCAAAAAGAGAACAACAATCGCGGTTGTACAGGATGCCATTTCCGCAGTCAGTTTCGGACATTTCAACTGCCGAGTTCTTCACACAATTGCCATTTCGCAATGTTACCGCTTGTGATATTTCCCCCAATGGCGAAGGTATTTTGATAAAGAATTACAAGCATGTTTATTTTTGGAAAAGAGACTCGCAGTTATCTGTTGTCGAGGTCGTTCAAAATCCTCCGGTAGAGCTGCCCTATATTGTCGAAAGCCAGGGGGAAGCTATTTGTTGGAGTCGTGACGGTGGAGGATATTATACGACGAGCGAAGAAAACGAGGAAGAAGCCCATATATATTATTATCCATTCGACGATTCAAAAATTAAAAATCAGGAGGAGGGTCCATGAAAAAGGTTCGCTGGGGTGTTCTGAGCACGGCAAAGATCGGCTTGGACAAAGTAATACCGGCTATGCAGAAAAGCAGGTATTGCGATGTTGTCGCCATTGCATCGCGAAGCCCGGAAAAGGCAAAAAGCGCAGCAACTGAGCTGGGCATTCCAAAGTATTACGGCGCTTACCAGGATATGCTTTACGATCCGGACATCGATGCCGTCTATAATCCCTTGCCGAACCACCTGCACGTGCCCTGGTCGATAAAATCGCTTGAGGCCGGCAAGCATGTTTTATGCGAAAAGCCCCTGGCGCTCACCGCCGATGAAGCGTCCGGTCTGCTGGATATGTCGAAAAGGTATCCCGACCTCAAGATTATGGAAGCGTTTATGTATCGCTTCCATCCCCAGTGGCAAAAGACGAAAGAGCTTGTGCATGAGGGCGGTATCGGACAGCTCAAAACCATCCACTCGATTTTTTCATATTATAATGTCGATTCCGCTGACATTCGCAACAAGGCGGACATCGGCGGCGGCGGGTTGATGGACATCGGCTGCTATAACATCTCATTGTCGCGTCTCATATTCGGCGCAGAGCCAACGCGGGTTTTCGGTTTTGCCGATTATGACCCGAAATTCAAAACCGACCGTTTGGCTTCCGCCATCCTGGATTTCGGCAGCGGGACGTCGACTTTTACCTGCTCGACGCAGTTGTGCAATTTCCAGCGCGCCAATATCTTCGGCACGAGCGGGCGAATTGAAATAGAAATTCCTTTTACCGCACCTCCCCATAAGGCCTGTCGTCTCTGGCATCAGGACGGCCAGGAGATCCGTGAAATCGTTTTTGACGCCGTCGACCAATACACAATTCAATGTGATGAATTTGCCCGGGCTGTTCTAAACAACTCCCCGGTTCCTTATCCTCTCAAGGATGGCGTGGCAAACATGAGGGTCATCGAAGCTGTTTTTATGAGCGTAGCCCAGGATTGTTGGGTCAGCCTATAATCCGTCAACAGGAGATTGATTTTGAGAAAAACGCTCTGGGGCATCGATCTGGGCGGGACCAAAGCAGAAGGCGTTGTTCTGGATGCGGAGAACGATTTTTCCGTTTTGAGCCGTTTGCGACTTCCTACGGAATCGGGAAAGGGATATGGCCACGTCGTCGATCGGATTTATAAGCTCATCAAAATGCTGAAAGCCGAGACGGGCCTGCAGCCGGATGTCATCGGTATTGGCACGCCCGGCGCGCTGGATCCCATTACTGAAACGCTCAAAAACAGCAACACCGTATGTTTGAACGGCATGCCGCTGAAAAAAGACCTGGAGGAAAAATGCGGCCTGCCTTTCAGAATTGCCAACGACGCCAACTGTTTTGCCATGGCCGAAACGCATTTAGGAGCGGTAAAAGAGGCTTTTCCAAAGTCAGAGGTGATTTTTGGCGTGATCATGGGATCAGGTGTCGGCGGCGGTCTGGTCGTTAACGGACGTGTCGTCCAGGGCAGGCAGGGGATCGCCGGAGAATGGGGGCATAATTTTTTGGACGAATCGGGCGGTTTATGCTACTGCGGCAAAACCGGCTGCGTCGAAACCGTCATTTCCGGGCCGGCGCTGGAGAGATATTATCAAACGCTTGATGCGAAATACGAACGGCTCACTTTGAAGGACATTGTACAAAGGCATCATACCGGAACCGATCAATGCGCCGCAAAAACAATGCAGCGTTTGTTTCACTTTTTCGGCAAGGCCATTGCCGTTGTCATCAACATCGTCGATCCCGATGTCATCCTTCTCGGCGGCGGCGTTGGAAACATCGATTCGTTGTACACGGAAGGCGTCGAACAGGCGAAAAAGCACGTTTTCAATAATCGATTTGACACGATTTTTCTCAAACCAAAACTGGGCGACAGCGCCGGAGTTTTCGGTGCGGCGATGTTAGTATTATAAACTTTTATGTGTGTTGCATGTACACTTGTTACCATAATTTTCATACAGCCGTTTTGGAATATGTGATCAGGAAAATGGCGGCTTGTTTTCTTTGTGTGCAGATCTTCTTTTGGCTGCCCGCCAAATCCGGAGAACTGCCGCGCATATCCGCCAATCCGCCGGGGCGAAATTTCCGCACGCTGGCCATTTTTTTCAAGCCGGCGAACGATACTTTTGAGGCAGGCGCGTTCACTCGCTCCGGCTGGCCGCACGAATTGCCGGAACCCGTATGGAAAGACAAGTTTATCATCCCAACGCCTTATGACTCCATCGATGTCCAAAAGTGCCTGGCTGAATATCCCGAAAGCATTACCGCTTTCTACCACCGAATGTCCGGGGGCAGGCTGTGGCTCTATGGCGACGTGCTGACTTACCAGGGGCCGCCGCTTTATCGCAATGTCGGCGCGAGCCGTTCCGAACAGCGAAAAACCTGGCGGGAAAATAACAGCAAGGTGATGAATTGGCTCGTTCATCATTACGACCTCTCAAAGATCGATAATGACGGTGACGGCCTGGCGGAATGTATTATTTTCATCAATCGCGCCCGGCCAAAGTTTGGCTTTCAGGGGATTGCGGAATTGCCATTGACAAAAGTTCAGGATCCTTCGGGGAGATGGATTCAACTCAGAGGCATTTACCAGACGGACTGCTACACTTTATTCGCCACTCGGCACATAGTCTCGCATGAGATAGGCCATTGCCTCGGTATTGTGAGCCATCTGAATGGCTTGTGTCGCTGGAATTTGATGTCCGGATCGGGGCAAAACGGGCCGAGCCTGTCGGGGGTCACCATGAGCGCTTATGAAAAAAACCTGCTCGGCTGGCTGGAATTCATCGATGTTGATTCAACCGCGCATGGCGTGACTTTGGGAAATCTTACCGAGACCAATCAGGCGGTTCGAATTCGCCTGAAGAATACAACGGATTATTTTGTCATCGAGAACCGCCAATATTCATGGCCGTTTGAGCCGTCTCCCGACAGCGTGGATAGCCTGCACGCCACGCTTCCCGGTGTTGGGCTCGTCCTTTATTACGTCGATGAACATGGTCCCAATATCCTCCCGGCTGATGGGGAAATCCGAAGTGTAAAGAAGGCGGGTAAAAATACGCCCTATTACGATGGCGATCAAACCGATGTATTGAATGCCAACCAGCTCGATGATTTCGAGCTTTATCGTAATTCTTTGGATAAAAGAAAACCAAGAGAACAAGTCGGCATAAGGTTGAGAAATATTAAAAACCGGAACGGCACAATGACCTTTGATCTTGTCTATTTATGATTGGAGATCGCATGATGAAAAGAATTCTCTTACCTGTTGTAGTGGCTCTTATTTTCCATGCACAATGTGGTTTTTTACACTCGGACAAGGCGGCTGTTGCTGAAATTGGCAAGCGAAAAATTGCTCTCGGTGAATTCAGGTATAATTATGAGCATTTTTTGCTCTACCCGACAAATTTCGACTCCCCGGCAAACAGGCGGGCATTCCTGCAGTCTATGATCGATCAAAGACTCCTGGCCGACCGGGGTTACATTCGCGGCTTGCAGAATAACGAGGTTTTACGAGAGACGATCCGGTCATACCGGGAAAAGCTGGGCGGTGATGCATATCTTGAAAATGAAATATTCAAGGAAATCAAGCCAACCGATGATCTGGAATTGGAGCGCGTCTTTAACTATTTGAAGCAGGAACGGCTGGTCAGGCATTTGTTTAGCCAGGAGCAGAGAAAAGCCGATTCCCTGTACGTGCTGCTGCAATCGGGTGAATCTTTTGAATCCCTGGCCAGGACGACGTTTCGCGATACTGTTTTGGCGAATAACGGCGGATTGCTCGGTTGGGTATCCTGGAATCAATTGGATTACCGCCTGGCAAACAGCGTATTTGAGCTGAATGTGGGGGAATTGTCGCAGCCCGTTCGCTCCCGTTTTGGCTATCACATTGTACGGGTAGAGGACGTCAGGGAGTCGCCGCTCTTTTCAAAGGCGAATTTCGGGCAATCGCGCGTCCGCATAAAATTTATCATCGAGAGCACCAAGAGAAATGAGGTGCTGCAGGAATGGCAGGAAGAGGTGATGCCGCAATTGGACATCAAGGTAAACGACGATTTATTTCAAACCGTTGCAGACGTTCTTGCCGAAAATGTAAGGCCCATTGATATCCCTGTCTTTCCCGATCAACCGCAGCTCGCACAGGACGAGATTGCAGGAATCTACAAAGCGGTGCAGGATTATCGCTCGGAAGTAGTCGCATCTTATGATGATCACGATGTATCGGTCAGGGATTTTATCATTGGTCTCGTCTGGATTCCCAGGTCGTTGACGATACACAATCCTGGCGAAGCTCTTTATCGGGTCATTCAGGATAAATATGTCTCTGGTCTGGGGCAAGAGTCCGGCTACGACCGGGATGATAAAGTTGAAATGAAAATCAAATTGTTGGAAGAGGCGCTGGTGCAAAAGCAATA
>METF01000211.1:8944-10638 GCA_001771235.1 Candidatus Zhuqueibacterota bacterium RBG_16_48_16 | reverse complement strand
TATCCAAAGGGATTTCTGATTGTTCCAAGAGATCAAAGAGATTTTCCTTTTCATAAATTTTATCGGCTTTGTTGTGAGCTTCTGTGATAGAAGAAAAAATCAACCTATCATACTTCTTTTTCGTTCGGGTAGCAATAAGAATCAAAGGTAATACTGCAGCGGCGAAAAGCTTAGTATCCGACAAATCTAAAATTTCTTCAAGATTAAAATGTAAGTGCAAAAAACGCCGCAGGCTTTTGGTCCCACTTGTGGAGAGAACTTTATTGGACACGATAAAACCGAGTCTGCCATTTTCCTTTAACAAATGTTCTGATAGCTCCAAGAAAAGACCAGCGATATCGAAACGCCCATTGGCAGTAGCAAAAGCTGCTGCATAAAATCTTCGCTTGGCTTGAGGCGTGTTCTGAATGCGGATATAAGGTGGATTGCCAATGATGCCATCAAAAGAATGCGCAGGAAATGCGCTCTGAAATTCTAAAGCAATTGGCAGATCGTCGTCAAATTGAAAAAGTGAAGTGGCTTGACGAAGAGAAAGAGCGTCACCAACGACAATGTGGGATTTTATATCAAGTGAATCAATGCCGGCATTAGTACCTTTTTCAGCGAGAAACTTTCGGGTAACAGCTACAGCCTTTTCATCAATATCTATACCGAAAAGACAGTCCTCAAGAATATGCCTGGCTTCCTTTGCAGAAAAGTGCCCGTAATTTCTTTTCCATTGAGCAGCGAGGACATCATAAGCTTTTAGCAAAAAAAGACCTGAGCCGCAAGCAGGATCTAAAATTTTGCAATTGGGAAGAAGCTCTAGATTTTGCATGATAGGCAGGAGAGCACGAGTAACAATATAATCCACAACCGCCTCTGGGGTATAATGAGTCCCTAAGAGCTTGCGGTGGCTGTCGGAATATGTTTGCTCATGTAGTCGAGCTTTGGATTCGATAATCATAATCATTCAACTTTTGGCTAAGGCAACTACCTTCCGCAAAAAATATTTATGCACCCTTGCATCATCCGTCAATTCCGGATGAAAGGTGGCGACCAGGATGTTCCCGCTTTCGGCCATTACGATGTCTTTCTTATGCCACGCCAGCGGCGTGACGCTTTTGCCGATAGTGACAATCTTGGGCGCGCGGATGAATACACCCTCACATTGCTCCTGTTTATCAAGCTGTAACTTGATCTCGTCGATGAAGGAATCGACCTGTCTGCCATAGGCGTTCCTTTCCACGCTGATGTCGATCAATCCCATCGGCTGCAGGTTATTCCTGACGACGCGCTTTGCCAAAATGATGAGGCCGGCGCAGGTTCCGAAGATGGGACGAGTTTCGGCAAACGTGCTGAGCTCATCCCAAAGACCGTGTTTCTTCAGCAGGTTGGTCAGGGTCGTCGATTCACCGCCGGGCAGAATGAGACCGTGACAGGCGTTCAACTCCTCTTTGTTGCGGACGAGAAGGGTTTCCACATCGAGCTGGCGGAGCATCTTTTCGTGCAGGGCAAAGTCGCCCTGCACTGCCAGAATTCCTATTTTCATTATCCGGCTACCATCCTCGCACAGCCATGCGTTCGCTCTCGGGCAAATTCTTCAGGTCAATGCCCGGCATGGCATCGCCGAGTCCCTCCGATACCTGTGCGATCAGATCGAAATCCATGTAATGGGTCGTCGCCGAGACAATCGCTTTGGCGCGTTTTACCGG
>METF01000211.1:8739-8849 GCA_001771235.1 Candidatus Zhuqueibacterota bacterium RBG_16_48_16 | reverse complement strand
CCGGCGGAAAAATTAGGTACGGGCAATTTGCCCAGCTTCTTCACCTGGCGGACCAGTTCCACGGGCGCGCCTAAATTCTTTGCCTCGGCGACCAGCTCTTCGTCGCCAAG
>METF01000211.1:8561-8733 GCA_001771235.1 Candidatus Zhuqueibacterota bacterium RBG_16_48_16 | reverse complement strand
AATTTTTCGAATGCCGCTTTGCACCGAGCGTATATGCCTGACAGCCTCGACGATGTTGCCGCTGCCCGCCTCACCTTTGGTGCGGATCAAAGCCGCACCTTCGGCAATGCGGCGGAGCGCTTCACCCAAATCGCGGCAGCCGCAGACAAAGGGCACTTTGAACTGCCATTTA